>CAYPGE010000332.1:0-10597 GCA_964409865.1 uncultured Pirellulaceae bacterium | reverse complement strand
GCCCCGCGGGGCATTCAAAACGCCGAACTGCTGCGGCGGGCCTTCGAGTACTGCCTGATGTTCGACCGGCCGATCCTCAATCATCCCGAGGAGTTGGAACTCTCGCACGACGGCGTGATGCACGAGGGCACCGTGTCGATGGTGTTGGGATTGGAGGGGCTGCCCACGGAAGCCGAAGACGTGATGACCAGCCGCGACTTGCGGCTGGCCGAGTCCACCGGTGGCCGCTTGCACCTGTTGAACATCTCCAGCCACAGCAGCGTGGACCTGGTCCGCCGCGTCAAGTCGCGGGGGGTGAGCGTCAGCGCCGGCGTGTGCATGTACAACCTGGTGCTGACCGACGAATTGCTGCGGACCTTCGACTCGAACTGCAAAGTCGATCCGCCGTTGCGGTCGCAGGAGCACGTCGAGGCGTGCGTGCAGGGCCTGAAAGACGGCACGATCGACGTGCTCTCCAGCGCTCACGCGCCGCGGGCGCCGGAAAAGAAGATGCTGGAGTTGGATCGAGCGCCGTTCGGGATGGTCGGCCTGGAAACGTTGCTGGGGCTGGTGGTCACCAAGCTCATCCAGCCGGGCCATTTGGACTGGATGCAGGCTCTCCAGAAGCTGACCGTCAATCCGGCCCGCGTGCTGGGCATTCCCAAGGGGACGCTGCAGATCGGCGCGGACGCCGATGTCACGATCATCGATCCCGACGCCACCTGGACAGTCGATCCCCAGCAGTTCCGTTCCAAGAGCACCAATACGCCTTTCGGCGGCTGGAAACTGCAGGGCCGGGCCGTCCAGGTCCTGGTCAACGGCCAGCCGCAATTGTAGGAACACCGATCCCTGTAGCGTCCATCCGGCGGCTGAGGTAGAAAGCAGTTCAATCGTTCATTACTGTGAAACGCAATCTGGAAACGAAACCATTCTTCCCTGGGAGGAGGCAACTCATGAACGACCGATCTAGTTTCGTGACTCGTCGCAGTTTCCTGGCTACCGGCGCGGCCGCAGTGGCGGTGCCTGCTGCCGTCCAAACCAGCGCCCTCATGGCCGCAGACACCGAGACCCCGCGGGTCGTGACGCCGCCGGCGGGCAAACGCATCCTGCTGTCGTGCAAGCTGGGCATGATCGCGAAAGAGGCCGGCGGCAAGCCGCTGTCGTTGGCCGAGCGGTTGACGCTCGCCGGGCAGGCGGGCTTCGACGGCGTCGACCTGGATCAAGCCGCGGAGTGTACGCCGGAGCAGGCTCGCGACGCGGTGCGCCAGTCCGGCGTGTTCGTCCACAACGCGATCAATCACGCGCATTGGAGCCAGCGTCTGACCAGTGCCAAAGAAGAAGAGCGGGCTCGCGGCCGGGCGAACATCGAGCACTGCCTCCGCGTGTCGCACGCGGCGGGCGGCAGCGGCGTGTTGATCGTCGTCGGCCGGGGCGATGACGGGCCGGCGGAGGAGATCGAAGAACGTTGCCGGCAGGAAATCAGGCAATTGATCCCGCTGGCGGCGGCCCTGGGCCAGCCGATCCTGGTCGAAAACGTCTGGAACAAGATGTTCTACAACCACGACGCGCCGCCGGAGCAGACGGCGGAACCGTTCGTCAAGTTCGTGGACAGCTTCAACAGCCCGTGGGTCGGCATGTACTACGACATCGGCAACCACTGGAAATACGGCCAGCCCGGCGACTGGATCCGGGCCTTCGGCTATCGCTGCGTGAAGCTGGACGTGAAAGGCTTCAGCCGCGCGGAGAACAAGTTCACGGAGATCACCGAGGGCGACCTGCCCTGGGACCAGGTGCGCAAAGCGCTGGACGATATCGGCTTCGCGGGCTGGGCTACGGCCGAAGTGGGCGGCGGCGGTTTGGAGCGGTTGACGGAAGTCCGACAACAAATGCAGAAAGCGTTCGGGCTGTAGCGGCAACGTCAGAACCGCTTGTCGCGTTACGGCCCTGCCAGCGGCGTCAAATCGGTGAACAAGGCGGTGTACAACAAGGCACCGAGGATCCCGCCGACGATCGGCCCCACGACGGGGATCCAGGCGTAACGCCAGTCCGAACTGCCCTTGGACGGAATCGGCAGCAGGGCGTGCGCGATTCGAGGCGCCAGGTCGCGCGCGGGGTTGATCGCGTAGCCCGTCGGGCCGCCCAGCGACAGGCCGATGCTGAAGACCAGGATGCCCACCAACAGCGGGCCGAGCCCTCCGGTGATGCCGTTGTGAGTGTTGGCAATCCCCAGCACTCCGATCAGCAGCACGGCCGTGCCGATCACCTCGCAGATCACGTTCCCGGCCGTGTGCCGGATCGCGGGGACGGTCGCGAACACGCTCAACTTGGCGACCTGGTCGTCCGTCTTGGACCAGTGCGGCAAGTAGGCTGCCCAAACGAGAATTGCCCCCAGGAATCCGCCGAGGAACTGCCCGGCGAAATACAGGGGGACCTGCGTCCAGCCCAGTTCGCCCAGCCAAGCCATGCCGACCGTCACGGCCGGATTCAGGTGACCTCCGCTGGCCCAGCCGGCGACGTACACGCCCACTGCCACGGCAAAGCCCCAGCCCGCCGTGATCACAATCCAGCCGCCGTTCTGGCCCTTCGTCTTCTGCAGTACCACATTGGCCACGACGCCGTCGCCCAACAGGATCAGCAGCATGGTACCGATCAGTTCCCCGATGAAGATGTTCATCCTTGCCTCCGTTCGAGTCTTGGTAGCGGGCTCAGACGTATGGGCATCAGAGTAGCAATCTGCCGCCCGGCTGTCAAAGTTCTCGTCCGGAAACCCGGAAAGACCTGCTTGCAGGATGGGCCGCGCCCGATCACCGTGCTGACGACATTTCTCCCCGACGACATTTCTCCCCGGCTTGATGATTCGCACTCCCTGCGTCATCTTAATGGGTTTGGCGACTCGAACGTTCGCCGGCAAAACGCGGGGGACGGGGAAAAAGGCGGCCCAAACAGGGAACAGCCCGACAGAAGAAGGGAGTGAAAGATGCTCACGCTGGAACGACCAATCCTGTGGAAACAAGCCGCGATATCCGTGGGGACGGCGCTCTTGACAATCCTCGCCGCTGGCGTGGCTTACCCCGCCGATCCGACGTTTCGGATCACCATCGACCAGGCCATTTGGCAGAAGTTCGAGTTCCGCTATCCGGCGACCTACGTGTTTTCCTTGCCCGACGGCACCGAAAACGTGACCGTGTGCCGCCGCGATGCCGCCGGCGACACGTGGACGACGCTGGACGTCAAGACAGCCGACGATGCTCCCAACGGCGTCGAGTGCGTGCGGTTCGATCCGCAGCAACGCAAGGCGTACGTCTCGGTGGGCTACCGGACGACGCCGGCGATCCAACTTGAGTTTCTGGGGACGAGCCGGGTGGAGTTTGTCGAGATCGCCCGATACTACGACGGGCGCAAGGCGGCCTATTCGCTGTCCATCGACAACTGGGGCTGCAAGAGCGTCGCGCATCCCGGCGCGCCGTGGAAAGGCCCGGCCGATGACGAGTCGGACAACTATCAGGCGGCAGTTCACGTCTGCCGCAGCTTCCACCTGCCCGTGTCGGTCGCCATCAACAGCAAGATGCTGGGCGGCGACGACGTCTGGCAGAGAATGCAGACTGAACTCGACCGGCGGGACTTCAGCTGGGAGCCGGTCGTCCACGCCCGCACGCATCCCTGCAGCGTCAAGGCGTACTCGGTCAACGGCTACGATCCGGAAATCCTCGGCTGCCGCGACGATATCCTCAGCCGCCTGCGCCAGATTCCCTTCGGCCAACACATCTTCACGCACATCCTGACCTGCGGGTACCAGGACGAGTCGATCTATCAGACGGACGCCGGCCAATTCGTCTTCGTCCGCGGCTACAACGGGCACGACAATCCGGAGAGCGTCGACTACGCTCCGTGGAACGCGAAGTACCGTTTCTACGGCGTCGGCGGCCTGAGCTACAAAGCCTACGACGCGGTGTTCCAGAGTCGCACCCCTGCCGGCCGCTACTACGCCGCCGACGTGCAGAAGCTCAATGACGCCTTCGACCAGGTGTACCAGAGCGGCAAGATCATCTATGCCATGTGGCACCCCGACCGCTATCGCAACAGCGCGATCCACGACCCACGGCCCGGCGTGGACGGCGAGCAGGGCTCGACGCTCCTGCACCACCTGGCCTACGTGGCCAACCGCAAAGACGTCTGGTACGTCCCCAACGGCTGGCTGTACTGCTACCGCTACGTGGCCGAACACGCTTGCGTACAGAAAGCGGCCGAGTAGACGCTTTCGGGGACGCCATGCGAGGGGAGTCGGGCACGCAGAAAGAGAAGAGAAGCTGACAGAAAGATGGGGTGACAGAAAGATGACATGCAGGGAAGGGGGAGCGAATCCCGGTTTCACTTCCCCCAGAAGCGTCTTGTTCATGTTCCCATATTTCTGTCACCCTATCTTTCTGTCAGTTCCTTTGGTCTTTCTGCCCGTCAAGTGGTGAGACGAGCATGACGGAATCCGCGTGGTCTGCCCCCAGGTCCGGTCAGGCTTCCGGCCCGCCGACTCCGATTTTCGGACACAGTTTCTGGACCGAGCACTCCGGGCAATCGGGTTTCTTGGCCGCGCACAGCCTCCGGCCGTGGAACTGCAGGAGATGGCAGAATCGGACTGAGTCCTTCGCCGGGACGATCTCCACCAGGTCCGCTTCGATCTTGTCCGGATCGGTTTCCTCGGTCAGGCCCAGGCGCTGTGACAGCCGGGCCACGTGGGTATCGACACCGATGGCTTGCCGGCCGAACGCGTTGCCCAGAATGATATTGGCCGTCTTGCGGCCGACGCCCGGCAGCGTCAGCAAGTCGTCCAGGTTGTCGGGCACGCTGCCGCCAAAGCGATCGACCAGCGTCCGGCACGCCTTCTGAATCGCCTCGGACTTCTTGCGATAGAAGTTGATCCGCTGCAACTGCGCCTGCAGCGATGCCAGTTTCGCGCCGGCCCAATCGGCCGCTGTGCGGTACTTGGGAAATACCTCGGCGGTGACCGAGTTCACCAGTTCATCGCGCGCCTGGGCCGCGAGGATCAGCGCGATCAGCAGTTCCAGCGGATCGCTGAAATCCAACGCCAACTTGGCGTCCGGATGAGTCTTGGCCAACGCGGTGATGAGCTTCTTGACTCGTGAGCGTTTCTGAGCGGTCGATTCCATTGTCCGTTCCCCGTGCAGGTAGCCATACTGTGCCGGATTTCTTGTTTTCCTGAGCGCATTTTGAACAGGAGGAAACAGAGGCAACAGAGAAAGGGCCGGGGCTCCGTTTTCTCTGTTTCCTCCTGTTCGATGAGTGGGATTCACTGGGTTGCGGCCGAAGGCCGCCTTCGATTACCGAGGAGCATTGTATGCACCACGCGGGTCCGTTGGAACGTAGGCTTCCCGATCTTGCACTTCACGGGCACGCGTCCAGGTTTTACCATAGTGGAAATTGTTCAGGAGGTGCGGTATGACACGAAACGTGACTTCTTGTCGACGGCCGGCAAGCTGGACTATCCTCTGGGGCCTCTTGGTGTCGGGAACGTTGATTTGTGCCGCCGGTGAGTCGCCATCGGCGCCGCCCTCGAATTCGCTGGACCGAGCCGCTGAGTTCTACGTCCGCAAGCCGAATCTGCAGGAGACGATGCTGGCCACGCGCGCGGCCTATGCCGCGGCGCTGCCGGCCCAGTCCGCGGCGCGGGCGGCGGCGACGTTCGGGCCCTGGCACTTGGCGACCACGTCCATGGACGGCCAGGCTCTGGCCGCGGGGAAAATCGACCTGACAGTCAAATCGGCGGACGGCAAGCCGGCTTGGCAGCCGCAGCCGGACTGGAAAGACGGTGCGCTGTTCGAGTTTGCTGGAGCCACGGCGGTGCTCGGCCGGACCATCACCGCCTCCAGCGCCGTCACGTTGCTGGTCGGCACCGGCGGCGGCGATCGGCTGGAACTGGTCGTCAACGGGCAACGAGTGCTGGACGCGGACACGGCGATTCACTACGGCCGCTACGGCACCAGCATGCGATTGGACGGCAGCCGCGTGGATCAAGTCGTGGTCGGTCTGCCGTTGACCGCTGGCGAGAATGTGCTCGTAATGAAGCTGTCCCAGAATTCGCCGGGGCCGCGGCAAGCCTTCTTCTCCGTCACGCCGAATCCCGTGCCGTTCTTCTGGCGGCAGCTGGAAAACGACTTCCCGCGGAGCGTAAACCATTTGCTGGAATTGGTCCGCTTCGACTGGTTCAGGACGGATGGCTGGTTCGCCCAATCGGACGCGCGGTTCGAGCAGCAGTTTCTCGACGGCGTGCTGCAGGAGTTGGGAGACCGGGCGGCGGCAATCCGCGAGCAACGGTCGCAGTTGGACGCGGCCGCGGCTTGGCAGGATCCGCGCTGGCTCAATCTGTGCGTGTCGGCCGCCGAATTGGCTTGGACGCTGCGCGGCTTGGACCGGCTGCGGGCATCGGTGGAACACCTGGCGGCCACGTATCCGGAGCGATATCCGGGCGCCGACTTCCGGCGCCGACTGGACGAATTCGAGCGACGCGTGCTGGCCGCGGCGGCGGACGGCCTGGACCCGCGGCAAGAGGCCACTGTGCGGCTGGCAGGCGACCTGGACTCCGCCCGCCGCGAGATGCTCCTGGCGGCCAATCCGCTGCTGAAGGACGAGTCGATCCTGTTCGTCAAACGTGTGACCTACGATTCGCAACACTTCTACGACGATTACTACCACGGGTTGCGGCGATACGGGAGCCAACTCTGCCGGCTGTCTCTAAACGACGGCAAGATCACGGACGTGTTGCCGCAATTGGCTGAGGGCATTATCGAACGCTTCGACCTCTCGTTCGACGCCGCGCGGGTCGTGTTCGGCTACCGGCGGCCCAAGCCGGAGGGATTCCGCCTCTGGGAAACGCGACTGGATGGCAGCGAGTTGCGGCAACTGACCTTCGAGCCCGAGGACGAGAGCGATCGCATCGCCCGCTACAGTCTGTATCCCCAGGCAACGCTGGAAGCCAACCCGTCGGCCCACGGCCACTGGACCGACGACCTGCACCCGTGCTACCTGCCCAGCGGCGAGATCGTGTTCGCCTCCAGTCGCTGCGAGCGGACGGCGGTCTGCGGCGGCCACACGCTGCCCTGTACGGTGCTGTACAAGATCAACCCCGACGGCAGCGGCATGCAGCGGCTGTCGCAGGGGATGCTCAGCGAGTTCACCCCCACCATGCTGGAGGACGGCCGCATCCTGTACACTCGCTGGGAATACGTGTACAAGGGCATCGCCGCCATCCAGCCGCTGTGGGTCATCCGGCCGGACGGCTCCGGCAGCGAGGAAATCTACGGCGACAGCATCCGGGATCCGGGGGTGTTTTACCAGGCGAGGCAGATTCCCGGCCAGCCGCACCGGATCGTGTGTACGGGCGTCGGCCACGAACCGTTGGCGGTCGGTTCGATCCTGCTGCTGGACCTGAAACGCGACAAACGCACCCCGGCCGTGATGACCAGCTTGACGCCCGACACGGAGGTCCGCAACCTGCGCGGCCTGGTTCAGCGGCGCAACGGCAAGTGGAACGTGGACGACCTGTACGGGCCTTTCTTCTGCGATCCGTTCCCGCTGTCGGACAAGTACTTCCTGGTCTCCTGCAATCCGGATCGGCGCTACAACGACGAATCGGCTTATGGCATCTATCTGCTCGACGCGTTCGGAAACCTCGTTCCGATCCATCACGACGCCGAGCGATCCTGCTTCGAACCGGTTCTGATCCAGCCGCGTCCCGTGCCGCCGGTGCTGCCTGCGTCGTCATTGCCCGGCGCCGTGGCGGCCAAGCCGACTGAAAACCCGGACAACGCGTCCGCTGCGGGCGAAGCGACAGTTTTCCTGGCCGACGTGTACCGGGGCTTGCCGGGCGTACGTCGCGGCGAAGTCAAGTACCTGCGGATCCTTCGCCAGATTCAGCGCCCCTGGTCGGTGTGGCCGTATGCGTCCGACGATGCCTGGCCCGGCCAGATGGTGGCGGTCAGCTGGTACAGTCACATTTGGGTCGCTGTCTTGGAGGGCATTGTCCCGGTCCACGAGGACGGTTCGGCGCATTTCACGGTCCCGGCTGACTGCAACTTGTACTTCCAGGCATTGGACGGCGACTTGATGGAAATTCAGCGGATGCGGACGTTCGTCAACTTCCGGCCCGGCGAACAACGCTCGTGTATCGGCTGTCACGAACCGCGCACGCAGCCGCCGACCGCGGCCAGTGGCGGCCTGGCACTGGCGCTGCGCCAACCGCCCGTCCAGCCCGGTCCGCAACCCGGCGAAATCGCTCCTCGGCCGTTGAACTACGAGGCCGACGTCCAGCCGATTTGGGACCGCCACTGCGTGACCTGCCACGGCAACACGGCGCCGGAAGGCGGCCTGGCCCTGACCGGCGATTTGACTTCTCACTTCAACCGCTCGTACGAGCAGTTGCTGAGCAAGGAACTGGTCAAGGTGGCCATCGAATGGTCGTCGCCGCCGGGCCGTGGCAACAGCTGGTACTGGTCGATGGAACATGCACCACCGATTCCGCCCAAGGCGTTTGGCTCGCACGCCAGCCGGCTGATCAAGGTCATCCGCGAGGGCCATTACGACGTGCGGTTGTCGGCGCCGGAGTTCGTCAAGCTGGCGACGTGGGTCGATACCAACGGCCAGTACTACGGCTCGTACTTCGGCCACCGCAACCTGCGTTACCGCGAGCGCAGCGATTTTCGGCCCGCTCCGACGCTGGCCTCGGCCTACGGCCACCGGCCCGGCTGGGAGCAACTGGCCCCGCAGCCGCCTGTTCCCGCGCAGTTGATCGGCCACTGGACGTTTGACGAAGGCCAAGGCACGATGGCCGCGGACGTATCCGGCCAGGACCACCACGGCACACTGCACGCGGCCAATTGGACGCCAGGCGTGCGAGGCGGGGCCGTAGCGTTCTCCGGCAACGACGCCTTTGTGCGCGTCGGCGACTGGGAGGGCGAATTCGAGACGCTGAGCGTGGCCTTTTGGGTGCGAGTCGATTCGCACCCGAACCGCTGGAACCCGATCCTGTTCTGCGATGACTGGAGCGAGCAGGACCTGCACCTGAGCGTTTTGAACGAAGGGCAGCCGAACGCCGCCATCAACAACGGTTCGTCCGCGGGCAACCACCGCGCGGCGGATACATCGGTCGCCGATGGCCAGTGGCACCATGTCGTTCTGGTCTGCGATCAACGCCAGGGCGGGTCGGTGCAGTTCTTCGTCGACGGCCTGCCGAACCGCAAGCACAAGCTGTTCATGGCCGACATCCCGCTGCGGCTGACCGGCGTACGTCTGGGCGGCTACAACGTCTGGGAAAAAACGCCGGGCGCCAACTTTCACGGAGCGCTCGACGATTTCCGCATCTACCGCGGGCAATTGACCGAGAAGCAAGTCGCCGAGTTGGCCGCCGGGCGGTGAAGGGGGCTGTCCGTCTCGGTCTTCCAGCCGGAGGGGCCTACGGCCCCGCTCCTGTCTCGGCCTGGTAAGCGTCCCACCAGCCGTGGATCGTCTCCGGCGACTGCTGGCCGGTGTGGATCCACAACCGGTATCGCAGCACCAACGGCCGGTCTTTGGTGATCGTGTACCGCGTGTTGGCGGCGGGGAAGGTCGGTTGGATCCAGGACAGATTGGGGTATTGCACCCAATCGCCGGGGTAGTCGGGATTCTGCGCGTGTTGCAGGATGGTGAAGCCCACGACGACTTGCCCGCCGCTGGGCGTGCCCGTCCGTTGCGCCCACGTGCGGCGCGGTGTCGCGTTTGCCGGATCGCAGTAAGGCTCGATCTGCTGGTCTTGGGCCGCGGACAGTCGCACGTTCAAGCCGCCGTAGTGACTGGTGCCGCGGCGGGCGACCTGCACGTCGGCCGCTAGCGCGGTGAAACGAAACTGCAGGTCGATCGCGCGCCCGCCGGCCGTCTGCCGCCCGGCGCGGATGATCGCCTCCTCGCGGACGATGGGCGTGCGGTCCTCCCACCGCCACTCGTTTTCGGCGACGATCTGCGCGAAGTCCGCTCCCTCCTCGATTCGGACTTTGCCCGTCGGGCGGGCGAACACCAGCTGCAGCGCGTGCAAGTCGCCGCGCTGGCCCTGCCAGTCCACTTCCGGCCAGGCCCAGTAGATGCCGCGGTGGTGCGGATGATCGGGGCTCCAGTCCTCCGTCAGCACTTCGCCCTTGGGTCCGTACAGCGGGTGAATATAGTCGGAGCGGGCCACCGCATACTTGCGGCTGGCCTCGCTGACGCGCCCCTTGATCTCCGCCGGCTCCGGCACCAGCTGGTAGTTGTACCGCAGCACCGGCACGTCGCCGTCGACGATCTCCAGCGGCCCCGGATCGCCCAGCTTGCGAACCGAGAGCTGGGTCGGCTTGTCGGCCTGCGGCGCCGGCTGTGCCCGGAGCGCCGAAGCAGCCATTCCGACGATCAGCGTGGCAGCCAAGGCATATGACATCAATCGCATGAACGAGCAAGGCATGATGGGGCTCCTGGAGAATGGAGGTGCTCTGGTCCCGAGCGAACACGGGTCGGACCGTTCGCATTTGTAAGGCGGTTCATGATACGCATCGCCGGTGCGGATGTCAGCCATGCTTGGCCACGGAAATCCGTCGAGACGCAGATC
>CAYPGE010000331.1:0-10604 GCA_964409865.1 uncultured Pirellulaceae bacterium | reverse complement strand
TCACCGATCACCGATCACCGGTCACCGGTCACCGATCACCGATCACCGATCACCGATCACCGATCACCGATCACCGATCACGCATTCCGCATCAGGGTTCGTTGCTCCGTTCAATTTCCCGGCCGGCGTTTCGCCGGCCAGTTCGGCAATCATGTCGCGCGTGGCCGCCTCGACGGCCTCCTGCCAGCGGGTGTCACCGTACCGGTCGCGGTATTCCTTTCGCGAGTGCGCGAAAATGATGGCCCGCGAACTGTTGACAATGGCCCCCAAGCCGTTGGCGTCGAAGGCGCCGGCCACGTCGCGGGCGGTGGCTCCTTGCGCTCCATAGCCGGGCACCAGGAACCAGCTGTGCGGCATCAACGACCGCAGTTCGGGCAACTGCCGCGGGTACGTCGCGCCGGTCACCGCACCCACGGCGCCGTAACCGCCCTCGCCCTGTGTCTGCGCCGCCAGGCTCTCGACCAACGCGGCCACGTGCTGATACAAGGGCCGTCCGTCGGCGACCAGATCCTGGAACAGTTTCCCGCCCGGATTCGAGGTCTTGACCAGTACGAAGACGCCGGCGCCGCGTTGTTTGGCCACCTGGACGAACGGCTCCAGGCTGTCGTCGCCCAAATAGGGACTGACCGTCAAGGCGTCCGCGCCCCACGGACTCGCCGGCGGCGGGCCCAGATAGCCCTGGGCGTACGCCGTGGCCGTCGATCCGATGTCGTTCCGCTTGCCGTCCAACAGTACCAGCAGTCCCCGGTCGCGGGCATAGCCGATCACATCGCCCAGCGCCGACATGCCGGGGGGGCCGAGTTCTTCGAAAAAGGCCGCTTGCGGTTTGACGATCGGCACCAGTGGGGCCACCACGTCGAGCACGCCGCAACAGAACTTGCGGTAGGCATCCGCCACGGCGCGGCATCCCTCTGCGTGAGGGACGCGGAGCCCCTGGGGCAGACTGTCAGCCCGCGGATCCAGCCCCACCAGCACCGGGTTCCGGCAGCGACGGACGGCAGCCAGCAGTCGGTCGGAAAAATGATTCACGGTCATGCCTCCTGGCAGTGGTACACGAAGCGGGGACGTATGATAGCATTTGTCGGCTGGTTTTGTCAGAGGCCGGCGAAATTCGTAGCGGCTCTTGTTTCCGGCGGCATGCTCGTGTTAAAGTCTGGGTTGCAGGGAAGCTGTCCTGCCTTGCCTTTCCACTTTTTCGGGAGCCCTCGCGTGTACGAACCGCTTCTTGCCAGCTCGACGAAGATGCTGTGGCACGCTATTCCCATCGTGATTGCCATCAGCCTGGTGTACGGCGCGACGCGGCACGAGCTTCTCAAGCCCATTCTGTGGCACGCCTATCATACGGCCGTCTGGATCATCGGCTTTATGCTGATCATCGTCGCCGTCCTGGCGGTGGTTTCCTGGTTCGTGTGACCTTGGAAGAAGGCCGGTCCGGCTATGCGCGTTCTTGCCCTGCTCGGAATGCCGCCACGAAGCAAGACTTGCGTCGCGGGGGCCATGATCGGCTGGTTGATCCTGGGGCTGAACGCCCTGTCCCCGGCCTTGGATCGGGAGCCGCTTGCGGAACTGTATTCCCACACGCCGTCATCGCCGGCACAGTTGTCCGCGGCCCAGTTCAAGGCCCTGGCCGCTGCGGCCGACGACGTCCAGCGCTGGGTTGCCGAGCAGCCGCTGCCCGCCGACTCGCCGGCGGAAATCCTCGCGACCATCAGCCGGCTGCTGGATGTCCAATCGCAGGTCAATCAAACCTTGGAACAGGTGCTGGCGCTGCGAGTTCAGTTTGCCGGCCTGCCCGCGGGCGACCAACGGCACGAGCCATTGCGATGGTACCTGCGCTCGACGTCGCAGATGATCGAGTTGGCCGGCCGACTGCACACGGCACTGCGGGAGGCGATCGAGGTGGCCGCGTATCACCTGGACTCCCAACCGGAACAGTTCCACCGCCTGCTGGACTTGCTGGCGCAGAAGAAATCGGCCGTCGGCGCGGAGGTGATGTCGTACATGCTGTTCGACCCGCCGGCCGACAGCGGCGCGCCGCCCTACACCACGCAGGAAAAGTACCAGCTGCTGAACCTGATCCTGGCGACACGGCATCATGACTTGCTGCCCTTCGTCGCGGCCTTCCTGCGCCAAGAGAAGAATCCGTCGCTGATCGTGATTTGTGTCGAGTTGATCCGCCGGCTGGGACTGCCCCAGAAGCCGCGTCCCGGCACCGACGAAAAGGCATCGAAACCGCCCATCCTGGCCGAGGAGTTGCACGAGATCCTGACGCGGGTCAACGACACCCAATTGGCCGAGCACCTGGTCGGCTACCGCCGGGACCTGCTGGCCTGGCTCCAGCAGCGGATGGAGCGCGGCATCGAGGAGGAGAGCTTCAAGCTCGGCGCGCTGGAGCTGCGGCCGGGCGATTGGCTGTTGATGCGCAATCCGTCCCCCTACAACCTGTTCACGGACCTGTCGCCCGGCTTGTTCACGCACGTGGGCGTGGTGGCCGTCGAGCGAGGCCAGGACGGCATCCGCCGGTTCGTGATCGTCGACCTGCCGGAACGCGGGGCGCGGATTCCGGCCACGACCGTAGACACGTTTCTGACGCGGACGCTGCACTACGTGTTCCTCCGCCACGAAGACGCTGAAGTGGGCCGGCGGATGGGGCAAGCGGCCGCCGACATGATCGGGAACGAATCGCAGTTCGATCTGCAATTCGACACCAGCCGCGTGGACTCCCTGCGCGGCAAGCCGCTGCGGGGGGCGCTGATCCACACCTACTGCGCCGGCTTCCTGCTGGCCTGCACGCTGCCCACCTCGCGGCCGCGCGACGAGTTTTTTCCCATCACGGAATCGGTGGCCGGCGGCAACATGGCGAGCAACTTGAAACAGCTGGGATTGTCGCTCGGCCAGGACTTCCTCTCGCCCACCGGCGCCATCTTCTCGCCGCACCTGAAGATCGCCGGGCGGCGCCAGCCGGTGTACGATCCGAGCCGCGAAGTCCAGGAGCTGATTTTCGACCATTTCGCCGACGGCATGATCCACAAGACGCTCAGGCCCTCGCCGGACGAGTTTCAACGGTTGCGGGAAAAGCTGGCGAAGATGGCCCAGCAAGTCCCCTGGGTCGCCAACGCCCTGGCACGGGCCCATGACGTCAGCGCCCGCATGGATCTGGAAGCGGCGGCCCGCACCGCCGCCGTGATCGAAGTGCTGGACGAAATCGCCGAGCAGAACCTGAACGACTTCGCGGCCGCCTTCCCCGCGCTGCTGACCGGACCGCCGGACGCGAAATCCGCGGAGCAGTACACCGCCGAACAAATCGACCGCATGCAGGACTACCGGCGGCAACATCAAGAACTGTACCAGCTGCGGACCGAGGGCCACCTGACGGTGCGCGAGCTGCGTCGCGAACTCGTCCGCCACTACGCCGACCGCGGCCGGCGGCAGGTCGACCAGCGGTTCTTCGCAGCGGCGGCTGACGAAAGTCCTTGATCGGAAGCGCCAAAGACGACGCCCAGGCTATCTCGCCCCGGTCTGGTGCGCGATGACCGCACGAATCACGGCTTCCAAATCGTAACGGTTGCGGTGGCCGATGGTGCGGTGCAAGCGGCTCAAGTCGGGGACGCGGCGGCGGACGTCTTCGAAATCCTCGTCGTAGGCGTCGGCGTAGCTCTGGAATTGGATCGGTGACTGCGAACCGGCCAACCGCACGACCTGCTGGGCCAGATCCAGGATCGACACCGGCTGGTCGCTGCCGATATTGAACACGCGGCCCAAGGCGGCGCGTGTGTCCATCAATTCCAAGACGGCGGCCAGGACGTCGCTGACGTGCGCGAAACAGCGGACCTGGCGGCCGTCGTCGTGGACGATCAGCGGACGGCCCGCCAGCGCCGACTCGACGAACCGCGGCAGCACCATGCCATACGCGCCGCTCTGCCGCGGGCCGACGACGTTGAAGAAGCGGCCGATGACGACCGGCAACTGGTACTGGCGCCAGCAGGCCAGCGCCAGAAATTCGTCGATCGCCTTGGACGCGCCGTAGGACCAGCGGGCCTTGGTCGTGGCGCCGAAGACCAGGTCCTCTTCCTCGGTCCAAGTGGGCTTGGGGTTCTTGCCGTACACTTCGCTGGTGCTGGCCAGGAAGAACTTGACCCGCTCGCCGCGCCCCCAGCGCTGGACCAGGGCGTCCAACAGTAATTCGGTCGGATGGATGTTGCGTTCGATCGTCTCCATGGGCTGGCGGGCGATCAAGGCCACGCCGACGGCGGCGGCCAGATGGTAGACTTCCTCGACTTGCGCCGTGACGCGCGACACCAATTCGGGATCGCCGATGTCGCCGCGGAGGTACTCCAGTTGCGGATGCTGGTGGACGGCCGCCAAATTCGCGTAGCTGCCCGTGGACTCGTCGTCCACGACGATCACGCGATCGCCGCGGGCCAGCAGGGTTTCGGTCAGGTGCGAGCCGATGAATCCGGCGCCGCCGGTTACCAGGATGTGTTTCATGGACTAGTCTTTCAACTGAAAGAGCCTCTTCAACGCTTCCAGCAGCCCCTGCGACGGGCCGCTTTGCGCTTCGTCCCGCAGCGATTCCAGCGGCGGGTGCAGCAGCTTGTTCACCAGCCGGTCAAACGAACGCGCGATCTCGTCGCGGCTCCGCGGGTCCAATTCGCCCAACTTGTTCAGCAGCCGGCGCAGTTCGTCGGCCTTGACTTCGTCCGCCTGAGCCTTCAACCGTTGGATCGTCGGGCCGGTCGCCCGGTGGTGCAATTCGGCCATGAACCGGGCGGTTTCCTCGTCGACAATCCGCTCCGCCTTGGGCCACTCCTTCTCGCGTTCCTGGCGGTTGGCCTCGCAGGCTTGCTTCAGGTCGTCGATCGAGTACAAGTACACGCCCAGGAAATCGCCCACGGCGGGTTCGATGTCGCGGGGCACGGCCAAGTCCAGTAGGAACAACGTCCGTTGGTGGCGGGCGTGGTGGATCGCACGAAAGGCGTCTGCGGTCAGAATCGGCTCCGCCGCGCCTGTGGTCGAGATCACCAGATCGGCCTCGACCAGCGCCGGGTGCAGATCGCCCCAAGGCCGAGCCGCCGCACCGATGCGCGTGGCCAGGTCCTCCGCCCGTTCCCCATGCCGGTTCACCACGGTGATCTGGCTCGCGCCCTCGTCGATCAGGTAGCGGACGGTCTCCTCGCCCATCTCGCCGGCTCCGATCACCAGCACCTGCTTGTCCGCGAAATGCTCGAAGATCGCCTTGGCAAAATCCGCCACCGCCACGCTGGGAATACTGACCCGCCGCTGGTTGATCGCCGTCTCGTTGGCCACGCGCTTGGCGACCCGCAGCGCCGCTTGGAACGCGGCGTTGGTCAGCGGCCCGGCGTTGCGCGTCGCGCGAGCCAACTCGTAAGCCTGTTTGACCTGCGACAGAATCTGCGCCTCGCCCACGACCATGCTGTCCAGGCTGGAGGCGACCATGAACAAGTGGCGGACGGCGTCCTCCCCCGTGCGTTCGTACAGGGCGTCGAAGATCTCCATCGCGTCCAGACAATGAAAACTCGCCAGGAAATCGACCAGCTGGTGATGGGTCGGACACAGCGCCGGATTTTCCGCCGCCGTGTAGACCTCGACCCGGTTGCAGGTGGAAACCAGCACCGACTCGGCGGCCGGAAACCGCTGCCGGAGATCGGCCAGGGCCGTCTGCGCCTGGTCGCCCGAGAACGCCAACCGCTCGCGGACTTCAATCGGCGCGGTATGGTGGCTGCAGCCGACCAGCTGGAACTTCATGGCGCTGCTCCACTGGTGGGCCGGGACGCGTTGGACTGGTCTTTGGCATGCTGCGAAGGGACCAGCAGCACCATGCTCAGCACGAGCGTCAGGACGACGAAACTGCCCAAGGTCAGATAGGCGACTTTGCGCCCCTGCTGGGCGGGCTTGTACTGCGACTGGAAGACCAGCACGGCGGCCAGCCAGAGGAGCAGAACCGCCGAAATCCAGACCACCGGATCGTTCCACGGCATGCGATTGCGGTCTTGCACCAGGTACAGCACGACTCCCGCCAGCAACCCGGCGGCCAAGATCCAGGAGGACAGCACCAGCGCCCGCTTGTTGGCCTGCTGCAACCACTCCAGGCTGGGCAGCTTCAGCCCGCGTGGCGGCGGCAGCTTCTTCTTCAACCGGTAGGACTGCGCCAGGTACATCACGCCGACGATGAAACCGAGCATGACAATGACGGAACCTAGCAGCAGGGCCATGCCGTGAACGATTCCCCAGACGTACAGCGCCTGGTCGCGCCGGAAAGGCTCCGCCTCGCGAAACAGCGCAGCGACGGCGATCAACACCAGCACCAGGGGCAGCATGAACACCCCCGCGGCGGCTTGGGGCCGGCGCAACGACAGGATCAAATACGCCACCGCGACGCCCCAAGCGGCCAGCAACAGCCAATCGAACCAGCTGGACAGCGGCGGGGCTTGCCGCGGATCGGGGCTGCTGCGGAGCACAATGTAAATCGTCTGGGCCAGGATGCCGGCCGCCGTGAACCCCAAGGTCCCCACGATCCGAGCCGGCATCCGCAGCAGCAGCCGGGACAACTCCAGCACCAACGCCACCGCGTAGCTGGCAACGAAACACGACAGATGCACGTTGGTCAAGGAAAAGCCGGGCATGGGAATAAGTGTGCCGCTTCCGTGGGAGAACTGCTCTCTGTACTGGATTCAAAGTAGCCATCACGCTCCGCGTGATGATGGCAACGAAGAACTGGACAGTTATTGATTCGCCGATCCCAAACCGTTCGAACGCTCCGCGGCTGTGACGAGGTCGCGGGTAGCCGCGATTCACTTGCCCTGCCGTCGGTCCAGTTCTTTCCGGAGCCGTGCGACCTGCTCCTCGCTCAGACCGCGGGCAAACTCCTCCGGCGTGAAACCCCGAAGAACCTCATCCGGCGACAGCCCCCGCAGACGCTCTTCCGCCGGCAGGCCCCGCAGACGCTCTTCCGCCGGCAGGCCCCGCAGACGCTCTTCCGCAGGCAGCCCCTGTAGTCGTTTCTGGACCGGAATCGTCTCCAAGACTGCCGTCTGCAGTTCCTCCTCCAAGTCGCTCATGTATTGCGTATCTGCGTGCTGCATCACAAACTCCTCGCCCAAACTGCGAAACTGTTCGATCTGCTGCAGCGTGTAGCACAGCAGCACTCCGTGGCCCGTTCGCATCAATTGTTCTATTATACGCTCGTGCTCGTTCAGGAAAACTCGGCTCACCAGCGATAGGATCGGCTGTCCGCGTTTCGCCATCACGTCAGTTTCGATCACCCACATCGTGAACGGGCCGCCAGATACGTAATGCACGCCCGTGTCGTGCTCGCTGATCTGCCAGCCCAAGCAACTCAGGTCGTCGCGGATCGCTTCGTTCACACTGGGTGCCAGCACGATCAGCGAAATCTCCCCCTGCGGAACACGCTCGGCCTGCTGGCTGTGCCACAGAAAAGCGCACCCAACCAGTTGTGCCAGGTCCCCAGGCTCCAATGTGTCGGTCGGTCCCTTGAATTCGATCAGCGTGACGCGGTTCAAGAGCGGCACCAACACGGACAGATCGCGCCGGCTGGTTTCGGGCAACTGCCCCTCTTGCCGGCGAATCAGGAGAATATCGACCCGCAACGGCAGCCTGCCGACGAGCACCTCGTCCCACACGGCGTAAGCCGTGGCCAACTCGTAGTCCAGCAACCGTGCCAGCAGCGGGTGCCACCAGGTTCGGGTCTTTCCCGGCCGTTGCGGCCGTTCGGAAGTAATAGGGCTCTGTGGTTCGGTCATGGCAGCAGCTTACCACATTTGCGTCTGACTGGCACAGGGCCTACTGAAGAACATCGGTATCAGGTTCTCTATGCCGGCCGGAGCACGAATTGTCCGGAAAACCGCTCACTTTCTAGCCTGTCCCCTCTGATTTGGTAGCTCCACGCGTTACGATCGCGGGGTATTGGGTCGTCGCAGGACGCAAGTGCAAGTCGGACGCAAGACTCGGTGGCGATCATGGAAATCTCCGAGAGAACAATCGCTGCGACCGACGGTTCAGCAAAAAATTCCGCCAGACATGGACCAAACGTGTCACATGTCAGGCGAAGGAATGGTCGCATCACGAACGAGCAATCAGCAAGGGACGCCAACATCTGAGGAGATGATCCGAAGTTGTTGGCGCCGGACCGGGATTGCGGGATGTTCAGCGACAGAACGGGAGGAGAATTCAATGGCGGATGGCAAGTTGCAGTACCAAAGCAGGGAATACTACCCGCGGCGGGTCGTTTTCATCACGGTGGTTCCGTCGTATAACCAGCAGGCGTACGCAATTGGCGACGCCATCGTGGCGAAATTGGTCGACTTGGTGTCGGGCATCGGCCCCAACTGCCAAGTGAGCAAGTTCCAGTGGATTGTTGCCACGGACGAGCCCAGCGGTGCGATCTGGCAGGACCTCACGCACGAGGGCGTCGAGAACGTATTCGTTTTCTCCGCGCTCGTCGGAACGGACTGGAAGTTCCAATGCCGTCCCAAATGCACGGACGACGAATGGGAGTTCGATGGATTGGGCGCGTTCTTGCAGCGGCACGTCGGGTAAGTTGGCCCTGCCGGGGCAGAACTCGTGCCCCGCCGGGCGACCATGGTTCATCGGGAGTTGGTTGAGAACGTAACGACCGGGTTTGGGGATTCCGCCAACCACTGGCGGCGTTGCACGGGAGTCAACTCGGACGACACGTTGGTCGGAATGGCGGCGCGGGACTGGTTCCCAGGTTCGCTTCGGACTCGCGTCGCTTGTTGGGTTATTTAGTCGCTTCTGAAGAAGGCGAAGGACGCGACTGCCAGAAATGGACGATTCACAGAACAGGAGAAAGAAGATGCTGTCCTCAGACAGTACGACCCGTTGGCGCGACAACCCGATGATACCGCAGGGCTACGATGATTTAGCCAGTCTCGTCAAGTTGGCACGCAAGGCTCGTGGTCGCATTGTAGAGTTCGATTGGGTGTTCACCCAAGACGACTTGATGCGACTGCGCAGCGCCGTCCACGAGTGGGGAACTAATGTCGTGGGGCGCTACAAGTGCTTCGACGCGTGAGTTCTTACCGCCATAAACACGGCCCTCGGCGATACGGATACAGTGTTGGTCTTGAAAGAACCCAAGGGAAGCGAAGGGACCGACTGCAGGGTGTCATGTGATAGCGAGGGCGAATTGTTTCGGCTCCGTGGTCACGCCCCGTTCGACATCGTGTTTGGTTACGGTCGCGCCGGTGTTCGACAGGACCCGATGGTGGCCGTGCGTCTCGGACCTGCGGTACAGATGCAACTCGCGAGGACAGTGGGGACGCTGGGCTGGGATTTGCAGCTACTGAACAAAGAACGTTTTCGAGACGTTCGAAATGCCCTGTACGGGAACCGCCTCTCTTCTGGGCAGCCGCCTGACCCAAAACCTCGGCCGGGGCCCGTGGTTGATGTCCGCGTCGATTTTCGAGGCCCGTTTTCCGCCGTGATCGAGGATGGCTGCCGCTGCTTGTTCACGGACGAAGAGATCGCCAAAGGAGTCGGTGTCTACCTCTGGACGATCCGCGTGGAAGGTGAAGAACGCCCCTGGTATGTGGGGCAGACCCGGCGTGGATTCGGGCAGCGGATGGGTGAGCACCTCGCCAGTTTTCTCTCCGGCGAATACTCGGCCCCTGATTCGAAGTCGCTTTCGCGCGGAGAGAATCGTCGCGCCGTCCCGCACATCGACGACGATTGGCCTGAAAGGCTTCCTGCGTTTCTGGAAAACTACGAAATCCTGATGCCGAACGTCATCCAAGTGATCCGGAGCCTCCACTTCTATGTCGCCTCGCTCAAGGGGCACGACGCACACACTTACAATCGCGTCGAGGGCGCGATTGGGCGTTATTACAAGGCTCATCCGCTCGAACATTTGCGAGATTTCTTCAGTCCAAATCTCAGAGTGCCGGCGGCGATAGCTTACGACTACCCCATTCGTTTGGAACTTTCGAGCGAAACGCCTCTCGCCGGTCTGCCTGCCGAGATGCTGGAGTGAATCACTGACCGGAGACAGAGGGTTCCGACGAGACGTCGTGGACATCCACAAGTTAGAGTCAAAGGCATTCAAGGGTCATGAACAATCATGGGTGATACGTCTCCGTTTCCGGACGAACTGCGGGAATTCGTCAGGTCTTCAACTTGGACTTTTGCGAAGACGATGCCGAAATGGCCGCACGAGTACATCGTTCGTGGTCGCGTTGACGAGAGGCTCTTCGTCCAGCTCGTCTGCCACATTCGCGAGCATGGATACCAGGGCACGTTTTACCGGAAGAGCATCACCTACTTCGATGAGGACGGAATGGTCTACTGGACGATGGGAGCGCCGATTTCGGAGACCATTATTGTCAACCGGTGTCGCCAGGAGGACTCTTACGAGTACCGCCTCCTGAACAACACGTTACCCACAGGCTAGCCAGAGATGCACAAGGAGAAGAAGATGCTCGGTTGGCACATCAGCGTTTACAGACAGCAGGACGATGCCACCCCGCCTGCTACCGCAGAAATACCCAAAGGCAAAAGGCTGGCCATCTGGCAGACCGGGATGTACGGCCTGAAATGGCTTAACGACC
>CAYPGE010000330.1:7708-10639 GCA_964409865.1 uncultured Pirellulaceae bacterium | reverse complement strand
TCCCAAGTTGGTCTTGCCCGGCTTCATGACGTACCAGACGGGCAGTCCGTTGAACACGTTGCGGACCAGCTCGGCGTCCTTGGCGTCGACCACCACCGGCAGCGCGTCGGTGTAGAACACGATCACCGAGTACACCACGTCTCCCTCGAGCCGCCGGAGAATCCCGTCGACCACCTCATAAGCCCTCCGTGACCGGGTGATCTCGCGTTTGGGTCCCGCGTCCGGCAACAACATGCTGGGCGACAGATCGGCCACAAATACGGCGTGGCGTTTGGATTCGCGCCGCTGTTCTGTGCCTTCGTCCGGTTGAAAGACTCCCCCGCTTCCGAACAGCAGCGTCGTCAGGGACCAGGCCATGGCCGACATCGCGGTCGCCCGGACCAGCGGGACGCCACGGACCCAGCGTCGCGGAGCCCCGGCCGGACCGGCCGCCAGTCGCGCGACGAAGCGGCAACGCCGCTCGTGCAGCTTCTCTGCGGCCAGCACCAGCAGCAACACGCCGACGGCAGCGGCAATCGGTATCTGGAACTCAACGGGCAAGGGCATGGAGGCGTAGAGCGGAGGAGGCCGTGGTAGGTCACATCGCCCTATTGTGCTCATTCGCACTGCGATTGTCAAAGCGGGGCTTGGCTCGACGAAACCTTGCGCGATCGCGGCGGCTTCGGACCGTTGGTCAGCGCTGGTTCGGTCCTCTTGGCCTTACCCAACAACGGCGAACGGATCGCCTTCAAGCCGAGCAGCAGTGCCGCCCGGTGGGGATCACCGTCCATCGCGGTAGGCAGGTTCCAGGAGGTGGAGTCGATGGCCTGGGCGGTGGCTGCGCCAGAAGCCGAATTGATGGCCAAAAGGCTGCATCTCCGGAGTGTGCAGGAAGACGCCCAGCGGTCCCCACTTGCTTTCGACCAGCGTCATCCCGTCTTCTCGCACGAAACGGACCACACCGCTATGTGCCGCCAGGCCGGAATCGTCCTGATAAATCACTAAATCCCCGCCCTGGGCCTGTTCGACCGGCTGGTAGCCGTTGTCGGCCAGGATCGTGTCCACCTGCTCGCTCGCGACGCAGAAGGAACCGCCGGTGAAAACCCATCCGTGACAATTGGAATCATCACTGGGACCCTTGATTCGGATGACTTCATACGTGAAGCCCGCCAGTTCGAGTACCGCCTGTTCCAGGGGCTCGAGAGAATGCACGCTTCCGTAGTGAAACAGGTCGATGTCCCGTCCCAGATCGGTCACGGCGCGTGGGTCCGTGGGCTCCTTTCGGATGCTCGGATCGGGGGCTGCCAGGAGCACGGATAGAGCATCCGGCCTGTTGATATGTCGCGCGTAAGCCAAAGCGAAAACTGGACTTACGACTAGCAATAGCGTCCAGATGGTCAAGGGTTCGAACATGCGGTTTGCCCACCGCCGCCCAAAATCCGTGTGCAGGGCATAGGCCGCCAACGAGGCGACCTCCAGTACCAGAACCGGCCCCACGATTCCCACCGGCTGATGAATTGCCCACAGGATCGCGGCAGAAACTCCAAGACACAAACACAACATGCCGCTCAAAGTGCGTTTGGCCCTGCGTTCCAGGTGCATTTCAACCCAGATGCCGGCAAGGGCCAAAACCGAGCCGCCGGCACCGACGCAGGAAACTGCAAAGAGAAACAGGCGGGGTTCGGCAGCGGACGGATGCATACAGGCGAATCTGCAGGAATGAACCGTTGTACAGAATTGTGTCGGAGGTATGGCGATTCCGTGATTGCGGAGTATGGCTCAACGTCAACTGCAGGTTGCCGCTTGATTGTGACAGCGAGACCGTCGCATTACGCAGCGGGCTTTTCGTAATGCCGATCGGCGGGGACGGCTTCCATCAGCATTTCGATCATCCGTTCGCTGTTGACGTTGTTGGCCTGCGCCGCGTAGTTGCCGGCGATGCGGTGGCGAAGCGCGGGTTTGGCCAATTTCTGGATGTCTTCGATGGTCGCGTGATAGCGGCCGTACATGATCGCGCGGGCCTTGGCGCAAATGACCAGCGTCAGTACGCCGCGCGGGCCGGCGCCCCAGTTGACCCAGCGGTTGACGAAGTCCGGAGCTTCCTTGGCGCCGGGACGCGACGCCCGGACCAGGGCCCAGGCATAACCCAGCACCTGGTCGCTGACCGGCACGCGGGTGACCAGATTCTGCAACTCAATGATCTCTTCGCCCGACATGCAAGCTTCGATTTTCCCCAGGGAAGCGGACGTGACGCGGCGGGCGATTTCCCATTCCTCCAGGCCGCTGGGATAGTTGACCTTGATGTACAGCAAAAAACGGTCCAGCTGGGCTTCGGGCAGCGGATAGGTGCCTTCCTGTTCCAGGGGGTTTTGCGTGGCCAGCACGAAGAACGGCGCGGGCAGGTGGTGCGTCTTGCCGCCGGCGCTGACATGCCGCTCCTGCATGGCTTCCAGCATGGCCGCTTGCGTTTTGGGCGGCGTACGGTTGATTTCATCCGCCAAGATCAAGTTGGCAAAGATCGGTCCGGCCAGGAACCGGTGTTCGCGCTGACGCGTCTCGGGAACCTCCTGAATCACTTCGGCGCCGGTGATGTCGCTGGGCATCAAGTCCGGCGTGAACTGAATCCGCTTGAACGTCAGGTGCAGCGACTCGGCGATCGAACTAATCATCAACGTTTTGGCCAAGCCCGGCACGCCTTCCAGCAGCGCGTGGCCCCGCGAGAACATGGTGATCAGCACTTGCTCGATCACTTCGTCCTGCCCCACGATCACTTTGGACAGTTCCTGGCGGATGCGCTCGTATCCGTCCTGGCAGCGTTTCACGGCGGCAATGTCGTCTTGGGTCAAGGTCGGTTCGGTCATCGGTGGTCGTCTCCAAGGAAATCGTGGGTGGTGCGCCGGAGCGCGGGCGGATACTCTTGTTGTGCGCGGGTCTCCCGCCCCCGCACTTTGT
>CAYPGE010000330.1:0-7608 GCA_964409865.1 uncultured Pirellulaceae bacterium | reverse complement strand
TGTGCGCGGGTCTCCCGACCCCGCACGGGTTCCGACCGCAGGTCTCCAGCGTTGGCGAGACCTGCGGTCGACGGTTTCGGCAAGGTCGGGAGACCTGCGCCGAACGGATCTTTGTTGTGCGCGGGTCTCCCGACCCCGCACGGGTTCCGACCGCAGGTCTCCAGCGTTGGGGAGACCTGCGGTCGGCGGTTTCGGCGAGGTCGGGAGACCTGCGCCGAACAGAGAGCGGATCAATCCAAACTCTCAAAATATCGGCGCAGCCGTTCTTCGTAGCCGCGCGGGGCGGGGCGGCGGGCGCGGGCCTGGATGGCTTTGCGCAAGTCCGGCGGCAGCTTGGCGAACCAGGCTTCCTTCTCGACCTTGCGAAGTCTCACATCCGCGTCCTCCTGGCTGTCTTCTGCCCGGCTGTCGCCTTCGGACTCGGTCTTCAACGTCAAGGCCGAAGGCGGTGGTTTTCGGTTGTCCGTCTCTTCCCCGGTCTGCGCGACGCCGCCGCCCAGGGGCATGGGGTTGGTCTGGCCGGGCGTGGGCTGATCCGTCTGCCCCGGCTGCTGGCCTTGCTCTTGGGGCTCGGCTTGTCCCTGAGCCGTCTGCGGCTGGCCCTCGTCCGGCATCGAGCTGGCGGGCGAACCCATCGCTTCGGCTTGGGCCAGCGTCTGCGCCGCTTGCTCCATCGCCGCCGGACCTGCGATTTGGGCCGCGGTGACTTCGGGCGAGTTGGGCACAAAGCCGGTTCCCAAATCCGTCGGCGCCGGCGCGGCCGGCACGTCGCCCTGACCAGCCGGCGGCGGAGGCGGGGCGCCGGGCTCCGACTGGCCCGTGGGCTGGCCGGCAGAAGCGGGCTCGCCTTGGCCGGACGGCTGGCCCGTATCGCCGGGCGGTTCTTGACCGGCGGCCGGCGTCTCGCCCGCGGGCGGCTCACGCGCTGGTTGGCCGGCATCGGCCATCGGTTCGTCACCTGGTGGCGGCTGGTCAGCTGCCATCTCGGGTGCTGGTTCAGGCGGCAAACCAAGTTGCAGTTCGGATGCCGCTTCCAACCCCTCGCGGAGCGGCTGGTTGGCGACTTCTTCCTGGCCGGAGATCTCGACGGCGCCTTGGCCGGTGGCCCGCTGGGCCTGGGCGAATTGTTCGGTGGCCTCTGCCAAGGCTTGCGCGGCGGAGACGGCTTCGGGTGACGGCGGAGTCGCTGGCTCCGGCTGTCCCTCTGGCGTCTCAGCGCCCTCTGTCGGCTCCGGCTGACCCTGGTCGCTCTCGGCCGGTTCGGGCTGACCCGCCTCGTTAGCTTGCGCCACCTGCTCCAGCGCCTCGGCGGCCTTTTCGATTTGCTCGCGGGCCGCCTGTTGTTCCTTGGCTAATTGGGCCATCGCGGCGGCGATGTCGCGGTCGCGTTGGATCTGCTGTTCGCGGGCGGCCAGACTCGCGGCGGCGCGTTCCATCGAGCGTTCGACTTTATCCTGCGCGGCCACGGCTTCGGCGGGTTTTTCGGCGCCTTGCTGCGCGCCTTCTCGAGCCGCTTTCTCGGCGGTCTGCAGCGCGGCGGCCGCGTCCGGACTCACGTCGGCAGCTTGATCCGCCATGTCTCCCGCCTGTTGAGCTTCCTGAGCGAGCGTGCCGGCTTGCTCTTTGCCCAGCGCTTCCATCGCTTGCTCCAATTGCTCGGCAGCCTGGGCCAATGCCTCGCCCGTGGCCTTCTGCGCCTGGGCAGTTGCTTCCGCGTTGCCGGCTTCGATCGCTTTCTCGGCGGCATCGGATTGCTGGCCGGCTTGTTCCAGGGTCTGAGCGGCTTGCGGCGCCGCTTCGGCAGCCATCTCCTGAGCTTCGCCGGCCATTTCGCCGACGTTGGCCTGGGCCTCCGCGTCGGGCTGGCCGGACGGGGCCTTGGCGGCCTCCGCCGCTGCCTGGTCGGCCGCCTGCTGGGCGCGGTTCAGGGCTTCGTTGGCCGTTTGACGCGCGGCCTCGGCTCGATTCGGGTTGCCGCTCAGCGTTTCCTTGGCCGCCTCGGCAGCGGCTTCGGCAGCTTGTTTCAGGGCTTCGGCGGTCGCGCCCTCGGCTTGCTGGGCCAATTCGCCGGCTTGCTCGGCGACTTGTTGTTGCTCGGTGGCGGCAGTCAAGGGCGAAGCGGCTCGGCCGCGCTGGAGGGCTTCGGCCGCCGCGTTGGCTTCGGCCTGTTGAGCCATCGCTTCCGCCACCTCGTGAGCCAGCTCAGTGGCTTCGGCCGCCTCGGCCCGGCCGGAGGCCCGCTGCTGTTCCACTTGAGCTTCCGCCACTTTGTCCATCGCTTTCTGCAGTTGCTCCAGCCGCTGGAAGGCATCCTGGGGCTGAGCGGCCATCGCTTGTTCCACGGGCGTCTGGACCTCGGCTACTTCGCCCAGCTGCTTGTCCGCGAGCGCTACCAGGTCCTCCGCGGTCTTGCCCACCTGGCTGCGGAGATCTTTGGCGGCCTGTTCCAGCATCTGTGCGGCCTGGTCGGCTGCCTGCGCCACCTGAGCGGCGGTCTGCTTGGCCGGTTCGCCGGTCTGCTGCTTGGCAGCTTCGATCCCTTGAGCCGCCTGGTTGATGGGCTGGGCCGCCTGCTGGAGCTGTTGGGAGACCTGCGGCTCGGCGGTCTTCAAGCCTTCGGCGATTTTGGCGGCGGTTTCCTTGACCTCGGCTTGTTCCGCTGCGAACTCGCCAGTCTGCTCCTGCGACAAGCCTTGTTCTTGCGCAGCCTCGGCGGACGCCTTGGCGATTTCCCGCTCGCTGGCTGCGGCCCGCTCCAGGGCCTCGGCCGCGCGGGCCAATTCTCCCACCTCGACAGCCATCTGCCGGCGCTGGGTGTCCGCCAACTGGGCTTGCGTCTCGGCCAGAGCCTGCTGGATCGCCTCCTCGGCGCTGGCGGCCGCCTCCTGTCGGGCCTCCTGGGCGGCGGGCGAGGCGTCGGCCAGGGCCTGTACGGCTTCGCCCACTTCTTCCTGAGCGTCCGCCAGGCGGGATTCTACGACGCCCGGCAAGTCTTGATTGTGCTCCGTGGCGGCCTTGGTCGCTTCGGCCAGAGCGTCGGCGACAGACTTTTCCTGCTGCTGCGCCTGAGCCGGATTCTGAGGTGCGTTTTCGACTACCTTCTCCTGCTGCTCGGCGATCTTCTCCAGCTTTTCGGCTAACTGTTCCAGCTGTTTCACCTCCTTGGCAAGCTGGTCGGCGCTCTTATCACCCTGTTCCAAGTCGATGGCGTGCTTCAGCTGTTCTTCGATCTCGGCCAGGCTGCCGATGACCTTCGTCTGTTCAGCGACCGTCTCCGGCTTGTTCTCCTCGAACAATTGAGCTGCCGCTTCATAGGCGGCCGCCTTGGCCTGCTCCAGCAGCGGTTCCGTGGCGGGAAAATCGTTCAGCGCTTCGCTCAGCTGGCCCATCTCCTTATGGATTTCCGACTGTTTTTCGACCATCTTCTCGACGGCCTGCTCCTCGAACTTCTCGGTCTGCCGGACTTCCTCGCGGAGCTTTTCCTGTTTCTCCAGCAGGTCGCGGACCATGTTCAACGCCTCTTCGCGGTCGCTGCTGATCAGCCCCTGGGTCTCTTCAATCTTTTCCAGCAGCGCCCGCAGACCCTTGATCACAGCTTTTTGACTCTTGGCTGCATCGTCGAACTTGGCCGCCGCCAGCGACGCGTCGGCGCTGTCCAGCTCCTCGCCGACTTGCCCCGCCTTCAGAATCCGCAGTCCGTCGGACGCGCCGGCGCCGACCTGGCCGCCCCAATTGCCGACGTCCACCAACGTATCGACCAGCACCAAGAACAGCGATTTCACGTCCAGCTGGTCCTGGATCGCCGTCTTGTGGGAAGCGTCGCGGTCGGCTTCCGCGATCGTGGGCAGTGCCTCAGTGGCGATCAGAGTCCGGGTTTCCATGGCGATCAGTTGGCGGACCTGGGCCGCGATCTTGGCGATCTGCAGGCGGCGAAGCAGCTTTTGCCGTTCGGCCATCAGCCGCACGACCACCTCGCGAATCTCGCCGCGCGCCTGGTTGATGATTGTCAGCTGTTTGGCCGTGCCCACTTCCTGCGCCTTGACCAGCAACTGGACGATGTCCTGCATTTCCTTCTCGACCAGGCCGTCGATGTTGCCGCGCATCTCGCGGACTTCCTTAAAGATGGGCAGTTCCGTCAGCCCGTTCTCCTCGAATTGCCGAATCTGGATTTCCAGGATGCTGGAGACCAGTTCACGGGCCAGCGCCCGCGCTTTCTCCTGGGCCTGTTGTTTGCGGCGCAGCGGGTCGATTTCCTCGCTGGGGAGGCCTGTTGGCAGAACCGACAAGAGCATCGCCAGCGACACGATCAGAGTGGCAATCCGTTTCATCGTGATTCTCCAATTCCCAACTGCTGTTTGATAATGTCCGTCAGCCGCTGTTCCGATTTCTCGTCGGCCTCGGAGATGGCGGCCAGCACGCCCGCCTCGTCGGAAATCTCCAGGACTAACGGATCGCTCTGATACGATTCGCCCGGCAAGTCGCCGCGATAGTCGACGGCTTCCAGGGTCAGCTTCAAACGGTCGCCCTTAGCCAGGTTGGCTGGCTGCAGCCGGCCGCCGCGTTCGATCCGCAGGGCCGCCAGGTCGAGCACGTAGCGGTCGTCGACCGGGAGGCGGCCCGACAGCACGGGCTGAGCGTCCGGCAGCAGCGACAGCGCCTGGGTTTCCAGGTTCGTTTCGTCCCCCGCCGACTCGCTGCTCCGCTGCTCCCGTTCGACCGCTACGTGCAAGAGGACCTTGGCCACGCCGTAGTCGTCGTTCACGCGGTACTCGATCTTCGGCTTGGCCGTCGGCAGGACGACTTTGTGTACGATGGCCGCGGCGCAGACGGGCGGGCGGTCCATTTTGATCCGCACGTAGCCTCGGATCGGCGTCTGGAGGTGCAAGTCGTCCTCGTCGGTGACCTGGATCTCGAACCGCAGAGGATCGGTCACCCGAGAGAACGGCGAGTCGGCCGCAGCGAGCGACCAGCTGAGTTTGCCGTCATCCTGGGACCTCAAATCGTAGCGTTGGGGCGATGCCGGGTTGAGTACCGTGAGCCACGCAGAACGCAGTCTTTTCCGATTGACGCATTCGATCGCCACTTTGACCTCGGAGCCTTCCAGCACGGAAATCTGCCGGGCGGCGGGCTCCGCCGGTTTTTCGTTGGCCACCTTGGCGTAGGCGGGCGGAAGGGGGGTCAGCCGGGATTCGACCACGGGCAGCGGAATCATCGCCACGCCGGCCGGGTCTGTCCAACCGTCGCCGACGTAGATCTGATAGGTCAGCGGCGAGACCAGCCGCGGGAGCTGGCCCGCGTACACGGCCGTTCTTTCCGCATCGCCGGGCCAGGCTTTCAGCAACCGGTCTAACTCGCCAGCCGTCTTCTCCAACTGGCCTTCGTCCCCGGCCGCGGCTTCGATGGCGTCGGCCACAGCAGGGGCGTCGACTCGCGCCAGTGTGGCCATTTCCCGCGCCCAAGTGCCAGCCAAGTCGGAGTCCTTGACCGCCAGGCCCTCGCGCAGGCCGCGGGCCGCCTGCTGCAATCGCTCTCGGCGGGCATCGAGCGTCATCCGTTCCAGTTCGATGGGACGCTTGCGGTCGTGTGCCGACATGAGCTGCGCTTGGCCGCTGGACGGCAGCACGCCGGAGCAGCTGACCCAGAAGTCCAGCGGATAGCCTTCGGCGCACTTGGCGCCGACCGGCTCGGCGCCGTGCCGCGGGCGATCGAGGACCGTCTGATGGTTGATCGCGATGCGTTCGATCACGGTGTCGGACGGGTAATGCACGGCCGCCAGGCAGAGCCGCTGCAGGAAGGCCCGCGTGTGTGCAGGAAAACTGACGGCGACCGCCGCGACGACGGCGATGGTGGTCACCAGTGCCGCGGTGCGGCGGCGCGGTTTGGGCTGCGCCAGCCCTTCAAAAACGTCCAGGCGGCGAGCCAGATCAGAAACGCTTTCGATGACCCTTTCCTCCAGTTGGCGCGAACCCCAGGTGACGGCCTGGGGCTGCTCGAATTGGATCGCCGCCACCAAGTCGCTGTTGATGGCGTGCTTTTTCTCGACCAGCAGTGCCAACTCGATCTCATCTTCGCGGACTCCCAACTCCGGCACGGCATAGCGGCGGAAGCTCCACGCCAAACCGGCGGCGGCCAGGGCCATCACCAGCACCCGCTGGGCGACGTCCATCTGAAACGCCACGTCGAGGGCGAAGACGGCCAACAGCAGCCAGAGCGCCGCCGTGATCAGGGCGGAATACGCGGTCGCCCAGCGGCCCAGGACGCGGGACCGCCGCAGCGCGGCGAGATGGCGATGGAGGGTGTTGAGTCGGGTCATTGCAGATGAATCATCTTTCTGGAAAACCATTCTCCCAGCATCAGCCCCACCAAGGCAATAAACCACAGGGGGGTGCTCCACAACGGATGGTTCCGCGTGTAGCGTTCGGTGATCGCCTGCAATTGCAGGTCGTCCGGCAGGCGCTCGGCGGTCGTCAGGTCGTAGGTGCGGCCCCGCGTTTCGGCGGCCAATTCTTCCTGTAAGCGGACGTTGCGGACACCGCTGCGGCGTTCGGCCGACAAGCCGGTGACGCCGAACCGCACTTCGCTGAAGTTGTTCGTAATCGGGTCCTTGACGCGGATGCTGTACTCGCCGTCGCTGTAGACCGGGACCTGGGCCTCGAACACGCCCTGCCGCAGCAGCGGGAGCGACATCTCCCGCAGTTGATCGGCCGTGCCGGCGGTGCCGGGGATGGTCATTTCGGCCGACAGCGACTGCCGCGGCAGGTCCTCCGCGGCCAACGGCTCGAAATTCTCGTCGTAGGCTTCGACCGTGAGGGTGACTTTGTCCTCGACGCGGTATTGCTGCCGGTCGGTGCGCACCACGAACCGCTTTTCGCTGCCCAGCGCGTGACTCATGCCCAGCCGGTAGATCAGCTGCGACCAGAAGCGGCGGTAGTACTGTTCGCCGTACAGTCGCCGCAGCCGCCACATTTCGTTGAAGCCGAGGTAAACCACTTCCCCGGAACCGAACTGGCGGATGGCGATCAGCGGCTGGGGCGTCTTGCCGTCCGAGCACCTGTCCGTGGGATGTTCGAGCAGGGCTTTCGCGCCGCTCGTCAACCGCTCGACGGGCTGGTACCACGGCAGCAGCCGCAAGTTGTTCCAGCCCTTGTTGTTCTCCACCTCGTTGTCGCCCAGTTGCATGAACGGGTAGCGGGCCGCATCGGAGGTCAGACGCGGACGGAAAGGGCGCTCGTCGCGCAGACGGGCGTTGGGGTCCAGCTTGACAGGCAACATGTCGGCCAGCGGCGTCTCCTGCAATTCCGCGGGCCCGAACCGCGGGCCCGCGATCACCACCAGGCCGCCGCCAAACTGGCTGACGAACTCGCGGACCATCCCGCAGAACCGGTCGTTGATGGCGGTCCGCGGCATGTCGTCCAGGAAAATCACGTCGTTGGCAAAGAAGTCGCTGCGCTTGGGCGTCAGCGCGGGCAGGAACAACGTGTTGCTCTCGCGGACCTGCGGATCGGACGACGCCAGGTAGGTGCGGAAGCCGTCCATGCCGATCAGCTTGTCGCGGTGGAACACCTCTTTGACAAACCGCCATTCCCACGACGGTTCGTAGGCGACGTA
>CAYPGE010000329.1:0-10652 GCA_964409865.1 uncultured Pirellulaceae bacterium | reverse complement strand
GGTGGAGCGTACGTGGGACGCAAACCTGAAGCACTCGACGGCAAGCGTCGAGGATTTTCATCTTTTTGCGCAAACAACCCAGAATTATAGATTCCTGGGGGCTTGAATTAAACCGGTTCCTTTACACGGCACCGCCAAGTCGCGTCACGAAGGCGGCATGCTCGGCGGTGCCCAGGCCCTCGTCGAGCGTCCGGAGCGTCGCGGCCAAGTCGCCTCGCAGCAAGGCCTCGGTGTTCAGCCACAGCCCCGGAAATCGCTCGCTGCGGAACACACCCTGGTCGTCCGCTTCGAGCCGTTCGTACGCGCCGCCGCGGAGAACGAACCAGTCGATCTGGCCGTCCAACACGCGCCACACGATGTACTCCTGAACGCCGTTGCGGCGGTACACGTGCAGCTTCGTGTTCAGATCGAAGCTCACGCTGCTGGACGCGACCTCCACCACCAGGTCCGGCGCGGACTCCACATAGTCGTCCGGGCCGATCCGCACCTGTCCGCCACGCTCAGGAGCGATGTACATCATGGCATCCGGTTGCGGCTCGTTGTCCAAGTCAAGCCTGGCCGTCGCGTTGTCGGCAACTTCGACCCCCGGAGTCCAGGCTTCGTAGTGGCCCAGCCAAGTGATGATTCTAGCATGGGGGCACGCGTGACGGCGTGCGCGAACAGGTGACGGCATGAAGACGACTCCTTCGATGAGTTCCGCTTTTTTCAGTGCCGGCATCGCCTGGTAACGCCGCTCGAATTCCTCGCGAGTCAGCCGGTCCCCTGGCTCCAACGGTGGAATCGCAGAAGCTGGAGGCCGGCCAGCGGCCAATCGTTCGCCTGCTGAGGTTGCCATAAGGCGTTCCTCCACGACAGCACAAAAATCAGCGGTAGTCTGGTATCACAGCCTTTTCATGACGATGTTCTTCAACCCGCCCTTGGTCGCATACGTCGCAAAGCCTAGGGGCGGCATGGGGTCCATTTCCCAACGCAAGGAGACCTTCCGGCCGGCGATTTTGACGTCCACGATCTGCTCGTCGTCCACCCAGACCTGAATCTTTTCCGGGGTGACCTGCAGCCGAACCTTGTACCACTTGCCGTCTTTGAACGCCATCGAATTGGTGGACTCGTTCTCCGAAGCGTCGAAACCGTCCAGGCAGGACAGGCCGGTGAGGCTGCCGCCCCAGCCGCCCAGGATCAGGCTGCAGTGGGACTTCTCCACCGGAAACGTCATCCCGCAGAAGAAATCCCCGCCTTCGATCCGCCGGGCCTCGAACGTGACTTCGTAGTTGGTCTTGGGCAGTTCTTGCCCAGCCCATTTCACACCCGTCATCGGCCGGCCCATGTTCAGGATGAGTTCTCCGTCCTTGACCGCAACCTCGCCATGGCCGTCGAAGTCGATCTTGTCCAGGATCGTCCAGTTCTTCAGCGATTTGCCGTCGAACAGTTTGATCTCCTTCGCGGGCTTGGCCGCTTCGGCTGCCGCGGCTTCTGCAGGGCTTTGAGCAAACACGGCAACACAGCAGGCCAGGACGGCAATCGCGGCGGCAAATCGTGTCAGGGCAGTAATTCTCATGGTTTCTCCCCTTTCCAGTCAGCGGCATGTCAATCGGGTAACGCAACGACTCTTCATTATGCGCAGGAATTCACGCGGGGCAAACCCACCCGGCAGCTTGAAACGCCCGCTTGGTGTACAATCAGCTCTCGCCATCGAACTCCCGACCTTTGATCGACCCTGAGTACCTGTCCCAGAACAAGACCGCTGTTTTGTCGCCTTTCGCTCCGCGAAAGGGCGTCCTTTCGCGGAGCGAAAGGCGACATTGTTCGTGGACGGGTCCTAATCCTGCAAACCGCGGAGGTACAGCATGTCCCTTATTGGCAACTGGCCGACGGCCCGCAGCAAGCTCGAGAAAGCAGTCTTGATCGCGCTACCATTCGACGCGCCGGCCTGCGTCATGTGCGCCGCGCTGGCCTTGCTGTTTGTGACTTCGGCGATGTGTTCTGCCGCGGACGCCGAGCCCGCGTCGTCACAGGTTGTTTCCCTGGACGGCGATGGCTGGCTGCTGGCGACCGATCCGAAGAACGTGGGACGCGACGAACAGTGGTGGACCGAGCCCCGGCCGGAAGCCAAACCGACAAAGGTGCCCTGGATCATCCAGGAGCCGTTCCCCGGTTATCACGGCGTGGCGTGGTACTGGCGGGATTTCTCCGCCGCGCCCTGTCCGTTTCCCCAGGGGCGCATTCTGCTGCGCTTCTGGGCCGTGGACTACACGGCGGAAGTGTGGGTCAACGGCGTGCGCGTGGGCAGCCATGAGGGCGGCGAATCGCCGTTTGTGCTGGACGTGACCGACGCGATTCGGCCCAACGCCGCCAACCGGCTGGCGGTGCGCGTGCTGAACCCGACGCACGAACCGATCGACGGCATCGTGCTGGCCCAAACGCCGCACCGCAACAAGGCCCTGCCCTACTCGGCGGGCAGCGCCTGGAACCAGGGCGGCATCATGGACAGCGTCGAACTGCTGACCGTCCCCGCGGTGTACCTGGAAGACGTCTTCGTGCGCCCCGACTGGAAGACCGGCCGCGTCCGCATCCAAGCCAGCGTGCGAAACGCCGGCCCGGACGCGGTGCCGGCGCAGCTGGAGCTGAGTGTCGCCCCGGCCAAGACAGGCGAGACGCTGGCCACGCGGTCCGTCGAGCAGACATTGGCGGCCGGCGCATCCCAGATCGACACCGAACTGCAGATCGCCCAGCCGCGTCTGTGGGAGTTGAACGATCCGTTCCTGTACCGGGTGACGGCGCGCGTTCGCGCAGGGAGCTCGTCCGCGTTCGACGAACAGTCCGTCCGCTGCGGCTTCCGCGACTTCCGCGTCGACAACGGCGCATTCCGGCTGAACGGACGCCGCATCTACCTGCGCTGCTCGCACACCGGCAATTGCTGCCCGATCGGACTGGAACTGCCGCCGGATCCGGACTTCCTGCGGCGAGATCTGCTGAACGCCAAGGTCATGGGCTTCAACGCCATCCGCTTCATCGCCGGCGTGGCCAAACGATATCAGCTGGATCTGTGCGACGAAATCGGCCTGATGGTCTACGAGGAAGCGTATGCCTCGTGGTGCCTGGCCGACTCGCCCAAGATGGCCGAACGTTTCGACGAGTCGATCCTGGGCATGGTGCGGCGAGACCGGAACCATCCGAGCGTGACCGTCTGGGGGCTGCTGAACGAAACGCCCGACGGGCCGGTCTTTCGGCATGCGGTCAGCATGCTGCCGGCGCTGCGGCAGTTGGACGACTCGCGCCTGGTGATGCTCAACAGCGGCCGCTGGGACGCTCACAGCGGCCGGGTCGCCGGCATCGAAGTCTGGCGGAATCAGGATCGCACCGACCCCTGTGTGACGTTCAACAGCACCAAGCAGGCGATCCAGGCACTGGGCATCACCTGGTCGCCGGGGCAACTCGCCTTTCATCCCGGCCGCGACGGGGAATACGCGGTCGTGCGTTGGACGGCGCCGGAGGAAGGCAAGATTGACTTCTCGGCCATTTTCACCACGATTGCAGAGCACGCCACGACCGACGTTCACGTGCTGCACAACGGCCAATCGCTGTTCGACGCCGGAATCAACGTCCGCGATGGCGGTCCCGAGCAGAAATTCCACCAGGAAATCGCGGTCCGCGCGGGCGATACGATCGACTGCGTCTGCGGGTTCGGCAACGGCAACTACGGCGCGGACACGACGGCGCTGGCGATGGCGATCAAGACGGCCGCCGGCAAGACCCACGACGCAGCGGGCGAATTCTCCAAGGAGCAGAATCCCAACGGTGTTTGGACGTATGGGCAGCTTCGGCCCGGGCCAGCGCCGGACGCGGCCACCTTCGCGCGGTTTTCGGTGGGCGCCGCGGAGACTAGTCAAGGCGGCGTGAGCAATCCCGGCTCCGCGGTCTGGGAAGATATCCTGGCCGACAAGCATCCGTACCAGCGCGTGCCGCACACGGCCGAGATCGTCCAGACGCTGCGGACGATCGACGGCAGCGGACTGCCGCTGTTCATTTCGGAATACGGGATCGGCAGCGCGGTGGACTTGTGGCGGGCGGCTCGGCACTACGAGCGATGGGGCGCGACGCACGCCGAGGACGCGCAGTTCTACCGGGACAAGTTGGAGCGGTTCCTCGCCGATTGGGAACGCTGGAAAATGGCCGACGCCTTTGGACGCCCGGAGGATTTCTTCGCGCACAGCAACGCGCGGATGGCGGGCCAGCGATTGCTGGGGCTGAACGCCATTCGGTCCAACCCCAACGTGATCGGGTACAGTCTGACGGGCACGGTGGACCAGGGCATGAGTGGCGAGGGATTGTGGACGACGTTCCGCGAATTGAAGCCGGGTACGGCGGACGCGCTGTTCGAGGGCTTCGCGCCGCTGCGGTTCTGTCTGTTCGTCGAGCCGCTCCAGGCCTATCGCGGCACATCGGCCCGCTTCGAGGCCGTGCTGGCCAACGAAGACGCACTGGCGCCGGGCGAGTACCCGATGCGGCTGAAGATCTTCGGACCCTACGCCGTGACGGATGCCAGCCCCGTGGCGGACAGGAAATGCGTGTTCGAACGCGCGCTGTCCATGACCATCCCGGAGAAGACGGACGACGCCGAATTGCCGTTCGTGCTGCCGGTCTTTGCCGAGGATCTGCCGCTGGACTTCCCGGCCGGCCGGTACCGGTTCCTGGCCTCATTCGATCGCGGGGCTGCGGCGGCGGGCGGCGAAGCGGAGTTCTACGTGGCGGACCCGACAGAACTGCCGAAGGTCGAGACCGAGGTCGTGCTGTGGGGCGAAGACGCTGCCCTGAGAAGCTGGCTGACCGAACGCGGGATCCGACATCGCGATTTCGCGCCGACCGCGCCAACTGGTCGTGAAGTGATTCTGGCCGGTGTTCGGCCGCCGGCGCCGGGCGGATCGGCTGCGTTTCGCGAATTGGTGGGCCGGATCGCGCGCGGCTCCACGGCGATCTTCCTGGCGCCGGAAGTGTTCGCCAATGGCGACCAGAGCGTAGCATTCGTTCCCCTGGCGAACAAAGGCGCGGTAGCGCGGATGAACAGCTGGCTGTACCACAAAGACGAATGGGCCAAGCCGCACCCGATCTTCGAGGGCTTGCCGACCGGGATGCTGGATTACTCGCTCTACCGCCAGCTGATCCCCGACGTGGCGTGGGCAGGCCAGGACGCGCCGGCCGAAGCGGTGTGCGGCGCGAACGACGCGTCGCTCAACTACGCTGGCGGACTAATGCTGTGCGTCCACCAACTGGGCGCTGGCCGTTTCGTCCTGAACACGCTCCGTATCCGCGAGCACTTGGGCTCCGACCCGGCCGCCGATCGCCTGCTGGTCAACCTGCTCCGCTACGCAGCCCGCGACCACCAGCAACCGCTGGCGGAGTTGCCCGCCGACTTCGACGCGCAGACCCAAACGCTGGGCTATCCGTAGATGGGGACGATACCGCAGGACTCCGGACCGTCGCGCGGCGAGGCTGCGGCCCAATCCGAGATGTCAAATTTCAAATTTCAAATCTTAAATTTCAAATCTCGAATCTTAAATTTCAAATCTGAAATCTAAGAGCCCAGGAGCAACTCGATGCGCACACGACTGATCTTCGCAGCCCTGCTGCCGACATTGTTTGGAGGCCTGTCGCCGGCGGCGGATGGCTTGGAACGGGGCTTCGTCAATCCGCCCGCGTCGGCCAAGCCGTGGACGTATTTTTTCGTGATGGACGGCAACCTGACGCGCGAGGGCATCACGGCGGATTTCGAGGCGATCGCCCGCGCCGGACTCGGCGGCGTGCTCTTCATGGAGGTGAACGTCGGCATCCCGCGGGGACCGGTCGAGTTCATGAGCCCGCAGTGGCGGCAGTTGTTCAAGCACGCGGTGGCCGAGGCGGAGCGGCTCGGACTGCAGCTGACGCTCAACGCCGGTCCCGGCTGGACCGGCAGCGGCGGGCCGTGGGTCAAGCCCGAACAGTCGATGCAGCACGTGGTAGCCAGCGCGGCCGATGTCGTGGGACCGAAACGGTTTGACGAGACCCTGCCTCGCCCGCAGCGTCATCCCGCCTTCTTTGGCGACGGTCATCTGCCCGCCGATTTGGAGAAGGTGAAGAACGAGTTCTATCGCGACCTGTTCGTGCTGGCCTTTCCAACGCCGGCGGGCGAGGCGCGGATCGCGGACATCGACGAAAAAGCCCTGTACGTGCGGGCGCCCTACTCGTCGCAACCCAACGTGAAGGCTTTTCTGCCGACCGCGGCAAGCTATCCGCCGCTGCCGGCCGAGTCGGTGATTGCTTCGGACCGCAGCGTGGATCTCACTGACAAGCTCGACGGAGACGGGCGGCTGGTTTGGGACGTGCCGGAGGGCCGCTGGACGATCCTGCGATTCGGCGCAACGAGCACCGGCGCCACCACGCGGCCGGCGCCGGCGCCCGGCTTGGGCCTGGAATGCGACAAGCTGGACAAGGCCGCCCTGGACGCCCATTTCGAGGCCTTCATCGGCACGCTGCTCCGCGAAATCGGTCCGCGGCTGCAATCGCCCCACGCCGGCTGGAATATGCTGCACATCGACAGCTGGGAGATGGGCGCTGCGAATTGGACCGCCGCCTTCCGCGACGAATTCCGCCGCCGGCGCGGCTACGATCCGCTGCATTATCTGCCCACGATCACGGGGCGCGTGGTCGACAGCCTGGAAATCTCCGAACGTTTTCTCTGGGACCTGCGGCAGACGGCCAAGGAACTGGTCATTGCCAACCACGCCCAGCATCTGAAGGAACTCGGCCGGCGCCACGGATTCGGACTGTCCATCGAACCCTACGACATGACGCCGTGCGCCGACATGAGCCTGGGCGGCGTGGCCGATGTGCCGATGTGCGAGTTCTGGTTGTACGGTTTCAACACTTCCTTCAGCGTCATCCAGGCCGCGTCGATCGCGCATACCTGCGGCCGGCCGGTGGTGGCGGCCGAAGCGTTCACCTCCAGCGCCGCGGAACGCTGGCAGGCTCATCCCGGTTCGGTCAAGTCGCTCGGCGACTGGGCGTTCTGCACGGGCGTCAATCGCATTGTCTTCCATCGCTACCAGCACCAACCGCAACTGGACCGCTGGCCCGGCATGACGTTCGGGCCGTACGGCGTACATTGGGAACGGACGCAGACCTGGTGGAACATGGCGCCGGCGTATCACGCCTATTTGGCGCGCTGCCAATTCCTGTTGCGTCAGGGGCTGCCGGTGGCGGACGTCTGCTACCTGGTGGCCGAAGGCGCGCCGCACGTATTCCGCCCGCCTACGCCGGCCACGCGCGGCAATCCGCCGGATCGCCCTGGCTACAATTTCGACGGCTGCGCGCCGGAGACGCTGCTGGAACGTATGTCGGTGCAAGACGGCCGGCTGGTTCTGCCCGACGGCATGAGCTACCGCGTGCTCGTGCTGCCGAAACTCGACACCATGACGCCAGGGTTGGTACGCAAAGTGAAAGAACTGGTCGATGCCGGCGCGACGGTCGTGGGACCGCGGCCGCTGAAATCACCGGGCCTGAGCGGCTATCCGAGCTGTGACGACGAGATCCGGCAGCTTGCCGCCGAACTGTGGGGAGATTGCGACGGGAAGAAGGTCGTGGAGCACAACTTTGGCAAAGGCCGCGTGGTTTGGGACGCCGGCCCGCAAGAGACCCTTGCCGAGGACAAGAGAAACCCGTTGGACGAAGCGAAATGGATCTGGTACCCGGAGGGCCAACCGGCTGCGAGTGCCCCCGTCGGAAAACGCTTTTTCCGCCGCGTCGTAGATCTGAAGAACGGCGCGAAGGTGGCAACCGCCCGTGTGTTCATGACAGCCGACAACTCCTTTACCTTGTTCGTCAACGGAAACGAGGCGGGAGACGGCGGCAATTTCCACGAGACCTACTCGATGGACGTGTCGTCGCTGCTCAAGCCGGGCGTCAACGTGCTGGCCGTCGCGGCCGAGAACGGCGGCGAAACGCCAAATCCGGCGGGCCTGATCGGGGCGTTGGTCGTCAAGTTCGGCGACGGACGCGAACTCCGGGTGCCTACGGATCGCACCTGGCAGTCCGCGCCAACGGCGGGCAGCGGCTGGGCCACGGGCAACGCCGTTGCAGGCTGGGCCGCCGCGATGGAACTGGGGCCGCGCGGCATGGCGCCGTGGCGACATCGGGGCGAAGTGGTTTCCAGTCCCGAACAATACGGCGACTTTGCCGTCGTCGCGGGCGTGCTGAGCAAAATGGGCATATTGCCGGACTTCGAGTCGGACCGGAAGCTGAGGTACATCCATCGGCACACCAGCGATGCCGATATCTACTTCATCGCCAACGGCACAAACGAGCAACTGTCCGCCGGCTGCACGTTCCGCGTATGGGGCAAGGCACCGGAGATTTGGGACCCCGTCACGGGCGCGCAGCGTCCGGCTGCGGCCTACCAGCAGGCCGATGGCCGCACCACTGTGCCGCTGGAATTCGCGCCAAACGGCTCGCTGTTCGTGGTCTTTCGCAAGCCCACAGACGCGGCCCCAGCCAACGGGCGGAACTTTCCGGAGTTCAAGACGCTGCAAGAGCTTGCCGGTCCGTGGACCGTCCACTTCGATCTCAAGTGGGGCGGTCCGACGTCGATCGAATTCCCGGCGTTGATCAGTTGGTCCGCGCATGCCGAAGACGGCGTCAAGTTCTACTCCGGCACGGCGATGTATCGGAAGACCTTTCCGCTGCAAGCGAAACCGCAATCCGGAATGGTCCTGGACTTGGGCAAGGTGCAGGTCATGGCGCAGGTCCGACTGAACGGCAAGGACTTGGGCGTGGTCTGGACGCCGCCGTATCGTGTGGACATCAGCGACGCTGCGAAAGTCGGCGAGAACACGCTGGAGATCAGCGTCGCGAACCTGTGGCCGAACCGATTGATCGGCGACCAATCGCTGCCGCCCGAAAAGCGGCTGACATCGACAACGTGGAATCCTTTCCCAAAGGACGCGCCGTTACTCGAATCCGGCCTGCTGGGCCCGGTGACGCTGCAAGTGGAGCAATGAATGGTGTCACCGAGCGGAATTACGTCCGCGTGCAAACACGCCTGGAGCAACTCGGCGAGTTTGGTCTATAATCTCGCTGCGGCAGCACGGCAAACCAGAGCAAGCACCGCTTTGTTGAAAAGCCGGGCTTCTGGGGTGCTGTTCCGCCCACACCTTCCACCTGGGGATTGACAGCATGTCCGCACCGACGCCCCTCAGGGCAGAACGACCGAAGCTAGTCCACACCGCGCACGAACTTCGCGCCGGCGTCCGCGCGGCGCGAGCTGCCGGACGGATGATTGGCCTGGTGCCCACGATGGGTGCGCTGCACGAGGGTCATCTCAGTCTGGTACGGGCCTCGCAAGCGGAAGGCGGCTTCACGGTCGTGACCATCTTCGTCAATCCCACGCAATTCGGCCCGCACGAGGATTTTGACAAGTACCCGCGCACGCTGCCGGCCGACCTCGAGGCGTTGGCCTCCTGCCGCGCCGATCTCGTCTTTGCCCCCAGCCGCGAAGCGATGTATCCGGCCGGTTGCTCCACCTTCGTCGAACCGCCGCGGGTGGGGCAGCGGTGGGAAGACGACTGCCGGCCGGGCCATTTTCGCGGGGTGGCGACGGTGGTCCTGAAACTGTTCCATTTGGCGCAGGCGGATGTCGCGTTCTTTGGGCAGAAGGACTACCAGCAAGCGGCCGTCGTCCGGCGGATGGTGCAAGACTTGAACGTGCCGATCGAAATCCGCGTCTGTCCCACGGTGCGCGAGCCGGATGGGCTTGCCATGAGTTCCCGGAACCGTTATTTAAGTGCTGACCAACGGCAGCAGGCATTGGCGATTTCGCGCAGTCTGCGATTGGCGGACCAACTGGCGGCAAGCGGCGAGCGGCAGGCGGCGAGGTTGGTGGAGGCCATGCAGCGCGTCTTGGCCGAGGCGCAGATCCGTCGCATCGACTATGTCGCCGTCGTGGATCCGGAAACGCTCGAACCCGTTTCGGAACTGGCCGGTCCGGTGATGGCATTGATTGCGGCCAAGGTGGGCACGACGCGCTTGATCGACAACTGGAGAATCGAAACGCCGTAGCACGGCTCTCCGAGCCGTGCGGCACGGTCCTTGACCCGTAGCATGGCTCTCCGAGCCGTGCGACACGGTCCTTGGCCCGTAGCATGGCTCTCCGAGCCGTGCGACACGACTCGTATTTCGGACACCTCGGCACGGCTCGGAGAGCCATGCTACGTGGGCCGACGCAGGACTGCATGATGTTGCAAGACCTTTGTCACATTCCGCACGAGTGGTTGGGCCTGCCGGTGTTTGGCGCCGGCTGGATGCTGATCCTGTGGGCGGTCGTCAGCGCGGGGTTGCTGGTCTGGCTCTGGCGGCGGCAGGGCTGGAATGCGGACACGCGGAGCTACCTGCCGGTTCTGATCATCATTGGCCTGTTGATTTGGTTGGTTTTGCCGCGGCTGGAAGACATTCCCGATGCAGGGCCGTCCAAGGGGTTGCCGATTCGTGGCTACGGCGTGATGCTGTTGTTGGGCGTATTGGCCGGCGTCGCCTTGTCCGTTCGCGAAGCGCGGCGTGTGGGTTTGGACCCGGAGATCGTGATTTCGCTGTGTTTCCATATCTTCGTGGCCGGCATCATCGGGGCGCGG
>CAYPGE010000328.1:0-10714 GCA_964409865.1 uncultured Pirellulaceae bacterium | reverse complement strand
TCCGGGTGAAAGGAAATGATGGAGGCGCCGGCGTCGGCGAACATCGGGATCAGCCGGCGGGCGTGGCCGGTGATACCCTCGTACAGCAATGAGTCCGAGCAGTCGATGCCCAGGCCCAAGGGGTGCTGGCGGCGCCGCTGCGGGTCCCTGAGCCAATCTCGGACAGCGGCGGCGAAATCTTCGACGTTCGAGTAGATCAACGCTGAAAGCGGATCACGCATGCTGCGGAACGTCAGCATGAGGAAGCAGCACCGGCAGCCGAAGCCGCACGCGCCTGAGCCGATCGCCAGATCCGACCAGACCGGCGGGCAGAACGTGTCCTTATCCCCATGCCAAGCGAACTTGATGAAATCGGACTTGCGCTCGGCTCGATAGACCGTCACGTCGCGGGCAGTGCCCGCAATCGGGGCTGGCACGACTTCCCGTTGCCAAAGCCCGCCAAGAACATTCCGTTCGATGAGATTCGATTTTGGCCGGGTGCCCAACAGGTGTTGCGGCATGGTAGCCTCCCGTCTCAGTTTTCTCACTTTTCTCAGTTCTCAAAGTCCATCGCGTCCTGCGCGGCCAGTTCCCCGAGCCGGCGGTACATCGTCGCCCGGCTCAAGCCTCCTGTCCTTTGCTGCCAGACGCGAAGCCGCTCATCGGGGTCCAAGTCCGTGATCTGCCGGGCAATCGCCAACTGCTCGGTCTTCTTCTGCGACCGCACCCCAATGGGCTCGATGTCACCCACCACCGTGGGACGCTCCCGGATGCGGGTGGCTACCAAGTCCCGCCAGTCACATCCGCTATCGAGGTCCTCGTGCTGGATTCGGTCCTCGAAGCTGTTGACCATCAGCCGCAGGTCCAGACGGCGGTTTGTTCGTGCCGCCTCCGCGACGACGAACTCAACGACCTCCTGGCACTGATCTGCTTCCAGTTCGACGTTGCCCTCCGGCCATCCGTTGGCCGCGAGGCTTCGCATCAGCGCCACTATCTCCGGGTCGGAGATGTCCAGGTTCAACGACGAAATACGGGTCTTCAACGCGTCAAGCTCCGGCAGGTCGGCCAGCCGCCGATTGCTGGTCATTATTACTCCGCCGGTGAAGATCGTGTCGTCGCTGCTGCCTTTGGCGTTCCACGTGATGAGCCGCTCCATGCGGCCGTCCCGGCCCCTCCGCGTGCCCCAGAGTGCACTGCGGAGCAGACCGAGGGCGCGTCGGTCTCTTGTCAGCGTCTCCACGTCCTCAAGGAGATGTACGGCGCCGGGGTAGCCCGCGAACCGATCGAAAAGGCAGCGGGCCGTCATGGTCGAGTTCCAAAGCTTGTAAGGCTCGTCCAGCCGGTCAAGCTCAGACTCCACGATGTAGCTCTTGCCGATTCCGCCTCGGCCACCGATGAAGAATCCGGTGTGACGGCGTCGGACCACTCCGCCAACAAGGTCCCGGATTACCTGGGTCTTCCTCCTCAAGTTCGCCAGGTGGCGCCGGTCTTCGGGTGTCAGAATCTCGCTCAAAATGGGTCTCCTGTGTCAAGGGTAACCCATCTTGGGTGTGATGTGCCGCCACCCTTCGTGAGGCGGGTAATGCGTTTGGAAACTCTCAACCCGATGCAAACTCAGGTTCGTCTCGGTTAGCTGGTTACGGGAGCCGTGGTGGGACCGGTGTCGGTCTGAATCCGCCAGCTCTTTTCGGCATCAACAACGGTCGCCAACGGAATCTTCGTGGTCTTCCCAAATCGTCCACTGGGGGGAATCACGAATGTGCCAGGTAGTGATCCCTCACGGATCAACTCCTCAATCCTTCGAGGTGCCACACCCCATCGCTTCGCCAGCTGGCCCTGGGTCAGCGATTCCCGTCGGGTCTTTGGTTTTGGCATCTTCGATTCTCCCTTAAACGCTTATATTCCAAAGGATTACGTTCGTCACAGTGGGGATTCACGCCAAGCTGCCTTTACAATCAATCCCTTTCTGAATAAACTAATTCCGTTTGGAATCAGTTGCAAATCTTAATCCCATCCACTGCAAACGTCAATGGAGCAGTCGTGGAAAAGGACAAACCAACCACCGTCGGCGATCGGGTACGGCTTGTAATCGACAAGGAATACCAGGGCAACCACCGAGAGGCGTCTCGGCGCCTCGGGGTATCACAGCCGTCTGTGTGGAGGGTCGTCAACAACGAACGCCCACCCTCCATCAAGTTGCTGCTGGCGCTGACTGAGCACGCGCACGTGGACCTGAATTGGCTGCTGACTGGTGAAGGAATCGAGTACGGCCGAGCGACCTTGGGCTTGCCTATCGCGGATCGCCTGCTACCAGGGCCACCGAAAGAGCACGCGGAATCGCTTACCGAGCGGTACGCGATCATCGGGGGGCACCTCTCCGGTGACACCGCTTATGTGGTGGAGCCGCCGGTACCGGGCATCGACATGGACTCGGCAGACCGACTCGTCCTCGATGCCAACCCCATTCGTTGGCGGAATAACGTCCGAACCATCGACGGCCGCCTCTGCGCTGTTGTCCGCAAGGTAGCCGGCGCCAATAACGTCGAGCTTCGTCGTGTGGCCTGCGTGTTCGACGACTCGGGGCGTCACCTGGAATTGCACGCATACCGCAATGCACGGCGTGAGCACCCGGGGGACAATCCGATCGAACAGCAGACGGGTAATGACCAGGCGGACGCGTTGTTCAGTGAGAAAGCCGGCAAGATGTTCCGCGGCATGGAACTCCGCAATGTAAGCCACGACGCATCGCCGGGGGGTGCCGCCTTTGACCCGGATTATGACGTCGTCGAGTTGGACGACATCGTGGGGGTCGCCGTCCTGTTTTTTCGCGATCTTCTTGTTGGTACAGATACCGGAAGGCCACAGACATGAGCGAGATACCGACGGTAGTTGAGAAGCGGGCCGTCTGCGACCTGCACGAGCACCCCGAGCAGCAGGACCTGATCGGTGACATCTCGGAGGGCGAACGCAACGATCTGGTGGAGAGCATCCGGCAGAACGGGTTGCAGCATCCGATCGAAATCCTTCCCGACGGCACAGTCGTAGCCGGGCATCAGCGTTTGCGGGCGGTCAAGATTCTCGGCTGGACTGAGGTCGATGTGGTTGTCCGGGATGACCTTGCTCAGGCCGGCGAAGACGCGGTCGTTACTTACCTGATCGACGATAACCTCCACCGGCGGCAGATGGATCCCTTGGCCATCGCACGCGCATATCGGTACCTCAAGGTCATCGAACGTAACCGGGACTACGCGGACCTGAGCTACGACGATCGCCGTGACATCCGCGATCGCATCGCCGCGCGTCTTGGCGGCCACTTTTCCGGCCGTACTCTGGACAGGTATGAGCAGATTCTCGACATGCCGCGCGCCGTCCAGGACGCCGTCATTGCCAAGGAGCTTCCGCTGACCCTGGCGGTCAAGATCACCAAGCTGCGTCAGGCTCACAAGCAGGCCATCACCGATCGGATCGCAGCCGGCGAACCAGCGAAGACCGTCGTTGAAGAATACGTGAGGCCGAGGAACAAGTCGGGAGGCAACGGCCTGCAAGACGATCCCCGTGATCTGTACCGGCGTCTGGTGGATTCGCTGAACGAGGGTGTCGAGGGTTTGCCGCGATACGTTGACGATGTCGCCGGGGAGGCCGGAGATTCCACGGAAGTGATCACTATCCTGGAGCGTTCCTCCCAACTCATTACGCGTCTCCGGGAGGCCGAATATGCCTACCGGGAAGGAATGTTCGACGCGTTGGACGATGACGATGACTCTGACCGTTGATGTGACCGAGGGCCGGACACGGTGACCGGCACATCTGACGAACGGTAATTAGGTATCAAATGTCAACTTGTCATTGATTGCTTGGCCATGACCTTCCTCGCAACTGCATCTTCTGAAACGGGAAACCGCGGCCAATCCAGGCCCGCGCAGATCACGATCGACGGCTGCTTGGCGGTCGTCGATCCGGGGCATGAGCAGGTGTTGGCCAGGCAGCTCGAATATGCCGAAATCTGCTTTGACCTCACCGGCTCACACCGACTGCTACATCGCCGCCGCACCCGGCAGGTCTACGATCGTACCCGTAGCGGGCAACTGGTGATCCCGGTGGGGTGTGTCGGTCGGGTCCGGCAACATCTGAGCCAGCAGGGGCTCGACCTGCGCATCGTAGACCGCCGGCATCTCGATCGGGCGAATCTCCAGGTCCTCGAAGACTGTACATCGCAGGCCGACAGGTCGTTCCCCGGCATCTCCGACACGATCCACATGCAGACGGAGGGCATCCTGGCCGCTCCGCGCGGCAAGCCCCGGAACGCTCTGATTGGCACCCTGTGTCACCTGCTGCCCGGAGCAAGGACGTTCGTCGCCTGCTCAACCCAGGCCCGGTGCCACGAGATCGCCGACGCCCTTGGCCCCTTTGTCGGCGGCGACGTGCAGGCAGTGCATGGCGGCGACTGGGGATCAGCCTGCCGGATCGTCTGCGGGACGTACACCAGCTTCGACACCAGTGATCCGGCGGATTGGGACATGCTGGTGTTCGAGGACGCCACTGAGGCCCTGGGCAAGAGGACCCACGACAATCGCGGCCGGTACGCTGATCACCGGGTATACGCGTTCATCGACCCGCAAATGCCCCTGTCGGCCAAGGACCAGCTCTTGCTGGAGGTGCTGGCCGGCCCGGTGATCTACCGCGTCCCGACACGATCACGGCGTGCGCCGGCGCCGATCGAGGTCGTGTTCGCGAACGTGCCGCTACGCCACCAACGGCCAGCCGGCAATCCGCGCCAGCAGAAGGAAGATCTCTGGGCAGACCAGCAACGCAACACTGTGATCGCCCGCGTGGCCACTGCGTTCGCCCAGCGGGACCCGGCGCCGCTCTGGGAGGCCGGGGTCATGCTGGACTGCGCCGATCCGTTCAGCCGGTGGGACCACACGCCGACGGTGGCCGTCATCGTGGAATCCGCCCGGCATGCCGACGATCTCGCCAACGCGCTACCGGGCTGGAAAATCCTGCACTCCCGTCCAGGAACAGACGGCAAAACGGCAGACGCGTCCGGCGGTTGGGCGGATTGGGTGTTGCCGCCCCGGTCGATCGTGACCATCACCCGCGCCTCCAGAATGAAGACCTTTGCCCCGGACGTAATCGTGATGGCGGCCGGCGGCTCCCATCCGTTGCTTCCCCGTGGCCTTGCCCGTCGCGCCAAGCCGGTCCTGATCGTCGATTTCGCGGACGACGGGCATCACGTGGCCGTCAAGGACAGGGAACAGCGCGTGCGGGCCTATACGGAACTCGGATGCCAGATTGCGTCCGAACGCGGAACCTGAACATGAACACCGACGTTACAGAACATCGCGGAAACAGGCGTGGCCAGCCCCTCGCCCCGGCAGAAAGGTCTTGCTGCCCCGGCGACTGGCTGGCACGCCGCCACCACTGTGTGGCATCCGGCGGACACCGCCACCAACCGTACACCTCGCGCCGACCCGGTCGGCCGACCTGTTGTTGATCGTTACTGATTCCACGCCTCTAACGAAAGGAGCCGCCATGTCCATCATGCCCGCCCGGCGACGGGTATCACCCATCGGCCTCGCCGGCGCTTGTGACCGCCAGGTACCGGCGGACCACCACACTGGTCCGTATACGGATTTCCTGCGCCGTCATGAGCTGGAAGCCCAGCAAGCGGCCCTCAGCACGCAGCGCGACCGCGAGGCATTCGCCCGCTGTCTGCTGGCGAGGGCCGGCGATCCTCGTAACGTGATGCTCGCCATCGAGCATTGCGCCTCCCACGGTCAGGCGGCCGGCCCCAACGGCCTCCGCCCGGCCGATCTCGACCAACAGGCCCGCTGGGACATGGCTCGTCAACTGAGCCCCCTGATCTGCGCCGGCAGCTACACAGCGGGCGATGTCCGCACGGTTTGGATCTCCAAAGGTAGCGGCCGGGGCAACCGCCCCATCCGTATCCAAGACTTCCAGGACCGCGCGGCCGAAAGGGCCATCCTCCAGGTGATTCGACCGCTGGTACAGCCCCGGTACTTGGACTGCTCCTACGGTTATCGCTATCCGGGACGGTCCCGGGAACTGGCTCTGGCCGCGGCGGAACGGTCCGCCATCGACCAAGGTCGGTGGATCTGGATCAGCCAGGACCTCCGAGACGCCTTCGAGAATGTGCCTCGGGGCAGATTGATGCAGATTGTACGCCGGCTAATCCCGGCAGACGACATCTGTACCTTCCTGGAGCGTCTCGTCGGACAAGACAAGCCGCGCGGAATCCGCCAGGGGGGATGTCTGTCCCCGGAACTGTTGAATATCTACCTGCATTGGTCGCTGGACCGCTGGTGGACGCAGCAATTTCCGGGTATCCCGCTGTTCCGTGTGGCTGACGACATCCTGATCCTCCTGCGCGAGGACGAGTTGGATGGCGTCCATGCACAACTGGAGCAACGCTGCCGGTCGATCGGGATGCCCTTGAAGCACCCATACCCTGACTGTGCCCGCGATCTGGCGACTGGGCAGCAGGTGGAGTGGCTTGGCTACTCTGCCTGGCTGGATGCAGGCCGGCTCGAACTGGGTCTCGGTCACAGGGCTTGGGACAAACTGGATGAGCATCTCCGATTGTGCTGGGAGGATCCCATCCCGTCCCTGTCTGCTCAGGAGTCCATCCTGGGATGGATTGGTCAGTACGGGGCAGCGTATCGGAGGGGAGACATCCCGAAGGTACACACGAGGATTGCACAGGTTGCCCGTCTCCAGGGATTCGATGAAATCCCGGGGAAGGAGGAGATCGCTTCTCGGTGGTACCAGGCCCATCTGCGGGATTGGGTGCGGGTACGCAGGAAGGTTCTTCTTCAAAGAGGTCATCCTGCTCCTGCTGAGGGCTCCGCCGCTCAGCATTGCGCAATCGCGAGCACATGTGCTCGCCGTGGCGTGCTGCGTCCTACAGACGCGCCGCCGCAAACAGCGCCGTCCCGGCGCGAGGTGTATTTGTACTGTGATGGCTCCTGTCTGGAGCCCGGAGGCGTTGGCGGTTGGGCATACCTGATGGTCGAGCCCGAGACGGGACTGCGCCGGACAGACGCCGACTCCCACCCCCGCACCACCAACAACCGCATGGAGCTGACGGCCGTGATCCGGGGGCTGGCCGCCCTACCGGATAGCTGCCGTGTCCTTCTGGTGCTCGATAGCGAGTACGTGTCCCGCGGCATCACCGAGTGTTTGCCACGCTGGATCGCCAATGGCTGGCGGGCTGGCGGGCGACGGCCACGCCCCCTCAAAAACGTTCGACTGTGGCAGCGGCTCGCCGAACAACTCCAGCGGCATGAAGTGGATTGCCAGTGGGTCCGCGGGCACAGCGGTCACAAGGAGAACGAACTGGTCGATGAACTGGCCCGCGCAGTCGCAATGCGTCAGGCCAGTATGGAGGTATGAACGCCGGTTTTTTCACCGAATACCACGGATTGCATGAATTCGTCGTGGGCGACATCCCACGCCGCCGCCCACCGAGAGTCCCCGGACCACCCTCGCGCCTGCTGGCAATGAAGGGGGCCGTCGGGCCTCGTAGACCGTCCGAAGTCTCACTATTGATATACGGAGTCATTCAATGACTAACTTGCTATCTGATCCGCCGGCCTGCGAGCCAAACCACCGTCCGCACCGCAGGCGAAAACTCATTACGCAGGAGCAACTGGCCCGGTACAGGGAGTTGCTCGCGCTGGACCGGACGCGCAGATCACTCCGCAAAAAACTGTTGAACCTGCTGGCCGCCGGTACGCCGGTGGAGCCGGGACGGCTGCGGGTGCGAGTACGCCGCCATGAATCTCGCGTACTGAACTTCAAGACCGCGCTCAGCATCTTTAGGCAGGACGAACTCGATTGGATTCGCTCTGCTATCGAACCAACTGTCACCCAACATTTGCTTGTAAGACGTGATCCAGGCTTTCGCGCGAACGTCGAACGAGGCACCGCGTGAGGTAACTGACGTCCCGCACTGTGTCCGAGTCCGCAGACCAAGCCGTTCGCCCATGCTCGTAGACTGCTGCCCCCGCACGGGACGGCAGGACGATCGGCCCCGGATGACCAACTTGCTCTCGCTTGCCGCGCCGGAGCACGAGACAATGACATCTGGTGATGAGCGCCAGCCAATAGCGCAGGCCGGCTTGCGTCGATTGCCGGGTGTCCCATACGCAGGAGGCGTTTACGTGAAATCGCGAACTTTCCCGGAACAGCAACAGTTCAATCCCCGGCGCAAGCCGACATGGCGGTGGGGCCGCGCCGAACATCTCGTCCGCGCCGGCCAACACATGTCCAAACGACGGGACGATGAAGCCACCGGCATCGCCGTCAATTACATCCGCGAGGTCAACCGCAGCCTGAGCGAACTCCGGCTCCGGCGAGTCCGGGAGCGCTTCCGACATGTGGCCCGCGCCCACAACATCTGGCTTTCCGCCGGCGCGGAAGGAGTGGAGATCGAGACCCGGCTCCTCGGCCGTCAGAACGACGCCGAAATCGGACTGGAAATGGGGCTGCCGGCACCCACGGTCCAGGCTTACCGTGACATCTTCTTTCACGTGGATGATCGGATCGACGCCAGTTCGTACATCTTGTTTCAGGTCATCGGCATGCACCCACAGCGTACGCCCACCCCGGTCCAGTTGATGCAGGCCAGCGTCTACCATCACGGCCCGCACGTGATCGAGCCTTGGCTCCAATACCTACGGGACAGCCACGGCAGTCGGGACCTTACCTCGGCTGCCGGTCGAATGGCAGAGTCGCTCGATTTGCTGGTCTCGGCTCACGCTCTGCCGGCCGACTTGGAGACCGGATGGAGCCTCGCGAGGCGCCTACCGGTCGTCTTCCAGACCGACTGGAAATTCGGCATTTCTGTGTCCGCTGCCCGTGTATTTCGCGGAACCACGGACGCGCTCATACGCGATCTGGAGTTGCCGCAGGCCAGGCTGGAGCCCTTTTCCTACGCGCCCACCACCACACGTTGTCAAGATGGCCAAGAAACTCACAAAACCAGGAAGGTTGCGTAATCTGGAGGGTGGCCGCGCGGTGTGTCCATGAAAGGCTCCGCGTGCGAGAAGCGAAGGTTGCACAAGCACAAATGACTTGGGAACGCCGTGACGGTACAAAAAAGCGGTACTACTTTCGATCCCAGAAGGTGGCTGGGCGGGTAGTCAAAACCTATGTCGGCGGGGCATCGGATGCGGTCGTAACACTACTGGCAAGAGGCGATTCGCTAGACCGCGCGGAGGCCAGCGCGGCGGTAGCCGAAGTGCGAGCCGAGCAGGCAGCGTATGGCGACCTGGAACCCGTGTTGGAAGCCCTGACGAAAGGGGTCCAGGAGGCACAGCGGATCAACCTTCTGGTGTGCGGATACCGTCGAACGCAAGGAAGGCTGCAAGTCGTGAAATACAGGGACGCAACAAAGACCCGGAGCGATGTGGCCCCCGGTGCTGAACCAGTGACTCGGGAGCTGTTCGAGCACCTCGCGAAGCGTGCAAACTACGGCGACCAGCAAGCCGCCGATCGACTGCGGCAGATCCTCCGGTCCAGTCCCGATGTCTGGCGGGAGGTCGGCGACCTAGCCACACACGCCGAACGGTGCCTGATCGACCTGATCGCCCGCGGCAACGTGGTACTCGAAGAATCCGTCCGGCTGCAAGTGGACAAGCTGAGGAAGTCGCTCCTGGCCGAGGCCACCAGCGCGACCCTGGAACGACTGCTGATCGAGCATGTCGTCGTCAGTTGGCTGGAAGTGGAATTCACGCGCGTTGCGGCCCTCCAGCCGCAACAGTTCCAGCAGGACAACCGCTTCTGGTCACAACGCCACGAGCGGGCGGATGCCCGGTACATGTCGGCCATCAGGGAGCTGGCCACGGTGCGCGGCCTGCTTGGCCACGGCACCGCTGTTGTGCCCTTCCCAGAGCACGTGGACAAAGACGGTCGAGAGGCCGCCGGTCCGATTTAGGCGACCGCGGATTGACATGCCGCCCCGGCCGCCGGCAAATCCCCAATCGGCCAGCAATAGCAGACTTCATGCCGCGTTGACCGCCAAGTCACGCTGCCGCAGCTAATCCTGCAACCAATAGGATTGGCCGCACCGCCCCTGGCCGTCCTGAACGCCGGCTCTACAGCGCCGGAGTGCCGTCACCGGCCCGGTGGTTCAAACGGCGGTGCCGTCGGTACAATACCCGGGCGTACCGATTCTGAATCCTACGGTCCAGGATGGGTTGACGCTCTCAAGGGCCGTGGACCGGAGCCCATGCAGATGGCACGCTCTCAGAACGCCATGTTTCGTGGCCGGGAACCCGCGCCGGACGGTGATCGGATCGGCGGGGCTTCCTTGGTCAGGCTCCTCGCGACCGAACTCACTCGCGACGGCTGGGAGGTACGGGATTTTGACTGTTGGCGTGACGGCGGGTGGATTCTGCCTTGCTTCCGGGGCGCAAAATCCCTCGACTTGGTTCTCGTTCCACTCGTCGGCGGCGATGGGTGGGCAATCCAGATCGCTGCATCACGATTCCCTTGTTTCGTTCTTCGGTGGTTTGGTGCCACACCGTCCGCCGATGCGGACGACATTTTTCAGCTTGCGTCCGCTACACACGCCGCTTTGACGTCTGCTGGAATGACTGATATTCGCTGGGTTTGGGATGGACCGGCGGATGCGGAGGATGCTGGAAGCGAGCCTCAACCTGCGGCTTCCGGCCAAGACGATTCACACAACGGGGAGGTGCCATGATGCAGT
>CAYPGE010000327.1:0-10724 GCA_964409865.1 uncultured Pirellulaceae bacterium | reverse complement strand
TGGAAGCTTACGCCACTTCCGCTACCCCAACATTTGGCCTGGACGCCGCACTAGTGGGTCTTCCAAGCTCAACACGGTCAGAACCGGTACTCGGCGCGGGCGGTCAGGCCGTCAAACGTCAGCGTGTCATAGCTGATCGCGTCCGCCTGGCCCGCGAAGTTGTTCTGCCCCACCGAGCGGATCCAGGAATCCGTGGTCAACGTATTGAACCACATGCTCACCAGGTATCCGGCGGTAAAGCGGAAATGCCCGCAAGGGCTTTGCCAACCGGCACCCAACTCCAAGTCGAGGATGGGCACCAGACGGCCGGCTTTCCAGGCCGTGTTGACGATTTCGGGGTCCACGTCGGAGCCCTGGAAGTAAGACGCCCGGAACTCGCCGGCAATCAAGCTCAGCACGCCCTTGCCGTACAGCAGGAACCCGTGGCTGCCGTGGTGCCGCTCGCCGTCCAGTCCCAAGCGGATGCCGCCGCCGTCGAAGTTCACCGCGCTGGCGACGCCATCCAGCGTGCCGGTATAGGTGAATAGCGAATCGAATTCCTGCGACAGTTGGGCGTACCTCGCACCCACCGACCAGTTCACCACGCTGCACTCGCCCAGCCACCAGATGGCGCGGTAATCCAGGTCGGCAAACTGGAAGTCCACGTTCAGATCCGCCGACGCAGACAGGGAATCCGCCGCCGCGTTCAGCGTGCCGGGATGGGTCACCAAGGAACGCAGCACCAGGGGAACATCCTCGCCGACCGCCTGGCTCGTGTGGCTCTCGAACCACGTATAAGTGGCCACGATGCTGGTACACTGATCCAACGCCCACGAACCGCCCGCACGGAACCCGGACGAGTAATCCGGATCGACGATCGCCACCGGGGCGACCTGGACGGGGTAGTCGGGCAGCGCATCGTCGATCGGCACGGCGTAGGGGACTTCGGCGCCCCGCGGCCGCAGCAACAGGTACTCGCCGAACATCCCGGTGCGGTGCGCCCAGAACGGCGGGCAGCATTCGGCGCACAACTTGTCCTCCGCAGTCCAGCCCTCCGCTGGGGCCTCGCCGCCGCTCGTATAGTCGACCAACTGCACGCCACACAGCGGTGACGCCGCCACGTCGCAGTCCGCCCGCGGCAACCGCCGCAGGACTCCGGCCTCCGACCCGCGTTCGGCAGGCGGGGGCACCAGGAAGGCCTGTACCGTGGTGGGATAGACTTGTGCCGTCGCCGTCTGGCCGGCCACAATCGCCGAGAGGAGAACGATGGAAATGAGAACTTGGCGAGCGTACATACTGGCGTCCTTTCGCGATCCTCGAGACATTCCGTTGTCACCAGTTCGTCTATCGGAAAGGACCGGCCTGTTCGGAAAGAATGAAGCTGGAGGCGTCAAGATCGGCACAACCTGAGACGACGCAAGTCTGCTTTATTCCGGCCTTATCCATTGTTCTCAACATGCTGCTTTTGCCGGACGAGAGACTGCACCCGCGCCTCGACTGCGTCCAGATCAAAACAAAAGGTATTCGTGCTGTATCAATTGTCCCCAATGTGCCGTCCTGCCCGCCGGCGCAGCACGACGAATGAGGTGGTCACGCGAACTCAGTTTTCCGCGTGAGGCTTGCCTGAGATAACGATTTTGCCGCTTGTTTGGTCACCACGGAAGTCCGAGATCCTCGGCCAATTCGGCCAGCAACTCATCGAGTTGCTCCCGGTCACACACCAACGGACGATCGAGGCGACGGGGCGACAGAACTTGCGGCTGGGCAAAGACGGCATCCACGTTGTCTTGGTGCATCACGTTGGACACCGCAACCGCCCGATCCTTCGCCAGTTCGGTCGCGGGCGAGTTCCAGCTCCCAATCACGGGCAGCGTCCACTCAAGTTCGTTCGGGTGACTTGCCAGACAGGGCACGACGCCGCGCGCCGCGGGGAAGAACTCGCCTTGCGCCTCTCCCTCGCCGCTTGCGCTCGCGTTCAATCGGTTGACGACCTTCAGGGCATCCGCCGGTGTGATAGAGCCGTCGCCGTTCGTGTCGTAATAGGGACCGGTCTCATCCGCCTCGGAGAGGAGCAAGGCCACCTCGCCGCCCTCGCCTCGGTTGAGGACGTTGATGAGGTGGAGGACATCGACGGGTCCTACCAAACCGTCGCCGTCCACGTCGTCCGCGTCGTTCGGGTTGGTGAATACGGCCCATGTGAACTGCGACGGACTCTGGCCGGCGACCGGCGGGTCGAAATTGCCCACCACCGGCAAGGCATAGTCATCGCCGAACTGGGCATACAGATCGTTCCCGAAGGGCACCGGCATGAACTGCACAACGTTTCCGCCGATCGCCTCCGGGTTGTCACCAATGCGGGTCGCAATCGGCGCTCCAGCGCTGATCAGGATGTACCACTCGGCGGTTTCCTGGGGCACCGCGCCGCTGCGGTCGGGCACCCACAGTCCCAGGTCGTCGTAGCCGTCGCGGTCGAAGTCAGCCGCAACCGGCCGTTCGCGCACGCCGGGGAAGCCGAACGTGAATTGAACATCGGTCATGCCGTTGATTTCAGGATCGTAAGCCCCCGCTGCGGCAGGGCCCGTTAGCACCGAACTCAGGTCCAGGCGAAACGTGTCGTCCGTCCACGCTCCCAGGTCGTCTACGCCGTCCCCGTCGAAATCACCGACGACCGGGTAGCCGATCATATCGCCGGCGAGGGTCGTATCGACGTTGAAATCATGATCGGTGTCCAGACGCCAATTGGTGCCGTCCTTCAAAGCGACCTCATCACCGTTGGCGGGGTTGCCATCGAAATTGCCGGCCACCGGGAGTCCGTTGATATTCAACGGATCGGCAATCATGAGATTCGGCACACCGTTATTGTCGGTGTCGATCGCCCAGCGAAAGGCGCCGGCAACGCGGCCATAGGCGGCCAGTTTGTCGAAGCCGTCCGCCGTATCGCCGGCGTTGGCTGCAAAGTTGCCGGCAAAGATGTTGTCGCTGGTGAAGCCCAGCACGTAGATGATGTCCTCGTTGAAGTCGTCGTTGTCCTTGTTCTCCGAATCGAATCCGAAGTTGCCGTTGGTGTCGACGTAGACGCTGCCCGCCGCCCACACGCCAAGTTCGGCGCGGCTGTCCACGGTGAACCGAGCCACGAAGTTGCCTCCGGGGACCGTGTCCCCGGAAGGAAACAGCGGGTTCTCCAGGGGCTGGTCGGCGTTGCCTTCGCCGTCCAAACGATTGCCCACCGGGTCCACCAGATTGTCCAGGATCGTCAACGTAAAGCGGTCGTCCGGCAGCGCGTTTTCAAAGTTCAGAATGATGGCGCCGGTGGCGAATTGACCGACCGTGACCGGATCGTTGATGACCTGAATGGACGCAATCGGGATGATGCCGTTGTGATCGCCCACCACCTGGTACTGTCCGACTGCGGACGCGATGCCGGAGTTCAAGGCTTCGTACAGGAAGCCGGGGAACCGCTCGACTAGATCCTGGATGCGGACCGTGATGCTCCAGACCAGCGGCGTCGGTCCCTCCGTCGGCTTGGGGTCGAATAAGTCGAACGACGGCGCAGCGGTGATAAAGACGTCGGTGACTTGGGGGCCGATTTCGTCGAGACTCACCACGCGAATGTCGTAGGCATTGATTGCTTCCGGGGTTGCACCGCGGACCCGCAGCGAATACGTCTTTCCCCCTTCGACACCCACCGTATGGGTCGAGGGACCTTCGCCGCCGTATTTCGCAATCAAGTTGTGGCTGGGATCGTAGACTTCGATCTGCAACTGGCCGTCTCCCGGCAGGCCTGGATTGCCGTTGGCCAATTGCCCAATCGGCTCGAACACGAGTTCAAACCGCAGGGTCGCCGTCCGGTCGGCATCAAAGCGGTACCAGTCTTCGTCACCCGGAAGATCGGGGCCGCCGGCGAACACGCCGCCGGCCGCGCCGGGATCGATATTCGGGTTCACTGCGACCTCGTACAAAGCGGGCAGGTCGGTCCGATTCGGCAAACTTTCGTTGTGCTCGAAGGGATCCGTATCGAAGACGACCAGCCGGCCCAGTCCATCCGCACCCGCTCCGCCCGTAATCGGATCCAACGGCAGAATATCGACGCGTTCGACGTTCACGTAATCGACAGGCGGCAAGTCGCCGACCGTCACGGAGCCGCTGCGGCGGTCGGGACCTTCGCGGTGCAGGACGAGATCGCCAAGCCCGGCATCCTCGATCACCAGGCGATCGCTGGCGTTCGGTTCGTTGCCATCGACGTGAATGAACAGCGGCTGGCCCGTGGCCGGCAGACCGGGCGTGACGAGAATGGAATCATCCCCACTGCCTCCGTCCACGACCAATGCCTCGAAGTCCTCCAATTGCAGCGACTTGAGGACCACATCGGCGGCGTTTGTGGAGTGGATCATGAGGCCGGCACCGTCCACGGCAATTCGGTCGCGGAGGTTCGAGCCCAGGACGAACACTTTGTCGTCCGCAGCGGGTGTGCCGAACGCGGTGACCGAGCCGTCAAAGCCCTCGAAACGATACTCGGTCGATCCGGAAGTCACTTCGAATCGGCCTCCCGCGGGCGTCAACGGCTGGTAGATCAAGCTCTGATCTTCCGGCTTGCCCGTGACGTCCAGCGTGTCTCCCGCCAGGTTCCCTTGCAGAACCACGCGTTCCATACTGGTGTAGGTCACGTCCCCCAGGCCCGGCTGCGAGATGGTCCGGCCGGCGATGTCCAGCGTGGCGGCCGCCGCCAGCAGACGGTAGGTCAGGGTGTCGAAGTCCAAGCCGCCACGAACCTGGATTTCGATCCCTTGTCCGGGCGTGATGTCATAGGTATCGACTCCCGATCCGATTTCCAGGTCCAGCACGTCCGGGTCGGAGATATCGTGCGTGAACGTCGTGACCTGATCTTCGAATCCGACGATGGTCCCCCCGTTGCCGCCCACCGCGAACACGTCGCTGTCCACGCCGGGCACGTTGTCAAAGTAGAAACCGAAGTAATCGCTTCCGGTCCCCGTGTTGAACTCCCGCGTCTCGATACTCTTGTAGGACACGGTCGGGAAGACTTGGGCGGTTTCCGCGCCGAAGTTTTGCACGGTGTACGTGAACGAGCCGTCGTTCCCGAGTTCTGGCAGCAGGAGGATCGCGTCGCTGGAGCCGGGCGCGGGTTCGTTCACGAGCAACGTGTCCGTGCCGCCCAGCCCGATGAAGGCCACGTCTGAGAAACCGAGAAAATCAATGTCCACCTGCTCGCCGCCGCCAAGGTCATAGACGACATGCCCCTCTTCGATCGAGGTGACGCCGGGGGTGTACGTGAAGTTGTCGATTCCCGTTGTCCCTTCAAACTGGACCGTGTCCGAACCGGTTGGCGCGTTGCCGTTGACGGTGAATTGCGAGAACTCGGAGACCCCGTTGGGGGCGATCGAAATGGTATCATCGCCCTGGGCGCCGTTCACGTTCACGGTGCTGCCGGCCCCGAAGTTGCGCAGGGTGATCGTGACCTGGCCGTCGTTGGCAAAGGTCGCCGTTCCCGCACTGGGGCCCGCAGCAAACCGGATCTCGTTGCCCGCGTCGGTGCCCGTCACGGTTGCGGTCGCCGCCTGGCCTCCCGCGTCGAACAGGATCCCGCCTTCCACGTTGCTGAACTCGACGTTCTGCGCGTCCAGGGTCAACACGGCCTGGGTATCATCGGGAAAGACCGGAGCGACGAAGACCGGTGCGGCGTTGTCCGAATACAATTCCAGGAAATCGGTGTCATCGCCGCCGTCGTAGAACACCCCGAGTGGAAAGCCGATGTCGCCTTCGATGATCAGGGTGTCCTGACCGTTGCTGAGATCGACGAACAGCTGTTCGACGCTGCTGATTGACTGCACCGTCGTGGTCTGCAGCACGACGTTATCGCCGCCGTCGTTGCCCTTGGTCGTCTCGGTGACGGTCAGCGCAGCGCCGTCCACGTTCAGGCCCGAACCGTCCGCCACGATCAGGGGCACGTCCGTGTCCGCCAACGCGCCGACGAACTCCACCGTCCACGGGCCTTTCTGCGGCCCGGTCACGTTTACGTTGCCCACGCCGATGGAGGGCAGAGCCTCCAACGCGGCTTTCAGGTCGCTGCCCCGCGCGTTGAACGGCAGCGAGCCCGTCACGTCGCCGTCGAAGTCGAGCGTGAAGGTGCCGCCGGTGACGCCGAAGGGCAACGCGATGCGCTGCTTTTCGTTGGGCACCGCCGAGGCGATGTAGTTGTCCGTCACGTCCACCGTCAGGCCAGTGCGCGAGAGGCCGGTCGTGTTCAAGGACAGCGGCGGCTGGTCTTTGGCGCGCAGGCCGCCCTTGAAGGTGACCGTACAGGTCCCGCCGCCGCATCCGGTGACGCTCACGTCGTCAATTGTCGCCAGTCCGTCCAAGGCCGCCTCCACGGTGCCGGCCCCGGCGTTGTAGGCGATGGGGCCCGTCGTGGCCCCGTTGAAGCTGACGGTATAAGTGCCCGCATTGGCCGTGGGCGTGAAGCTGAAGGTCTGCACTTCGTCGATGCCCGCCGCGGCGGCGACAAAGTCGTTCGCGATGGAGACGTTCAACGCCCCGCCCAGGTTCCCGGCAGCGGGAATCAGCGCGGCCACATTCTGTTTCGCCAGGTCCCGCGTAAACGTGACCGTCCAAGGGCCGCCCGCGGCGCCGGTCACGATGACATTGCCCGAGCCAATTGTGGACAACGCCTCCAAGGCGCCCTCGACGTCGACGCCTCGGGCGTTGTAGGCGATGGGCGCCGTGGTCTCGCCCGCGAAAGACAGCGTGAAATCGCCGCTGGTCAGCAGCACCGGATCTGGCGTGATGGTCTGCACTTCATTCACGCCGGCGACGGCCGCCTGAACCTCCGCCGAGTTGCCGGACAGGCCCGAGGTATCGACCGAGAAAAGTCCGGCGATGTTGGTCGCTGCCAGCGTGTCCACAAACGTCACCGCGTACGGCCCGCCAGCCGGTCCGGTCACCGTGACGTCCACCAGACCGGCAGCCGCCAAGGCCGCATCCACCGTTGCCCCGTCGGCGTCAAAGGCGATCGGTTCGCTAGTCAGTGAACTGGTGCCCGGAGGACTGGTGAGCGTAAACGTGCCGCCGGTGGCCAAGCCGCCGGACGGCGTGATGGTGATGGTCTGCACCTCGTCGGTAGGACCGCCCGGATTGCCCGGTGTCGTTTCCACCACGGTGGAGGAAAAGGTAACAAAACCCGTGTCCAAGCCCGTCCCGTCCATCAGAATGATCTTCTGATCCAAGGCCGCCAGGTCCCCAATGAATTCCACCAACCAGGGACCGCGTACCGGACCGGTCACCCGCACGTTGCCGGCTCCCACGGAGGTCAGGGCCGCCAAAGCCGACTCGATCTCGCCCGGCGTCGCATCGAAGAACAGGGGGCCCGTGGTGCGGGCGAAGACGCCGTTGTCAAAAGTGAGCGTAAACGTGCCGCTGGTGGCGCCGTTGGTGGTGATCGACTGAATCTCGTTGGTGCCGCTGCCGTCGGCCTCCGCGATATTCAGCGTGACGCCGCCCCGCAGGTCGCGGCTGTCCGCCGTGAACGCCGGTTGATTGATTTCGCGGAAGTCGTTGACGAACTGGACGTCCCACGGTCCGCCGTTCGGGCCGGTGACGATGACGTTGCCCGGGGCACCGATCGAACCGAGCTGTTGGATCTCGTCCAGCACTTCGGCCGCGGTGGCATCGAAAGGAATCGGGCCCGTCGTATTGCCGTTGAACGTCAGGGCAAAAGTGCCCCCCGTGGCGCCTGCCGGCACGCTGATCCGCTGCGTCTCATTCGTGCCCGGAGTGCCCTTCGTGTTCTCCGTGACGGCTGCCGATACGTCGGAGATCAACAGCGAGCCGTCGGCCGTCAGAGCAGGCTGGTCTGCCTGACCGAGCGCTCCGGTGAACTCCACGTTGTACGGGCCGCCGTCGAGGCCTGTCACGTCGACGTTGCCCGCCCCGACGGTCGACAGATCCAGCAAGGCATTTCGCACGTCGGTTGCCGAGGCGTCAAAGGCCAGCGGGCCGGTCGTGGCGGAATTGAAAGTCAGCGTGAACGTCCCCCCGCTCGCCTGGCTGGGCAAGCTGACCCGTTGCGTCTCGTTGGTCCCCAGCCCGGACCCGGCCTCGACGAGCGTCTGGACGGTCATCGTGGCCCCGGCGACGCTCAGCCCCGAACCGTTGGTGGCGATGTTCGGGACGTCGGTGTTGGCCTTGGCGCCCTGGAACATGACCGTGTACGGCCCGCCCGGACTGCCGGAAACGCTCACATTGCCCGCCCCGATCGAGGACAACGCCTCCAGCGCGGTCTGCACGTCGCTGGCCGGGGCATCGAACGCCAGCGGCGGGTCCGTCGTCTGACCGCCCAGCGCCAGCGTGAACGTGCCGCCCGTCACGCCCGCCGGCAGCGCGATCAGCTGCACTTCGTTGGCCGTCACCCCGGCGCCCGGATTGGGGGCTTCGCGGACGATCTTGAACAGCGAACCGCTGGACCCGACCAGCCGAATGATATCGTTGCCCGGCGAGCCTTCGATCACCAGTCGGTCGTTGCCGTCGCCGCCATCGACAAAGTAGCGGGGCACGTCGAACAAGAGCGTATTGTTGATGATGAACGTGTCCCGGCCGCCTTCCCCGTACAGCTTAATGTCCGCGTCCCCGCCGCCCCCGGTGATCGTGTCGCTTTCCGAACCGGCGTACACCACTTGATCGACCCCGTTCAGCAGGCTCAGGTCGATCGTGTCGGCGCCGTCCAGCGTCGACACGTACACGCCCTCGGTCGTGAACGTCGACGTCAGGGCCTCGATCAAGTCCGCCCCGAATTGCAGTAGGCCCGTTGGCGCCACCGGCAGGATGGGCAGGTTGCCGACATAGTTGCTGACAAACTCTTCCGTGAAGTCCTGGACGGCGTCGCAGTCCGGGTTGACGAAGGGAATCGCGTCGATCACCTTGCAGATGGTGTGGGCCACGTCGCCGATCGCCGAGACGATCGGGCCGATGGCCGTGTCGATCGCCTCCTGGACAAACCCGACCGCGTCGCCGATGAACTGCACGATGTCGCCGAGACCGAACGACAGCCCCTCTCCCAACAGGTTGGTCATCTCGGTCAGGATTCCGTCCGCACCGCCGATGCCGGGCAGGAACTCGAGCATCGACTTGGCGTTCGGCACCACCGAGTTCGCGTCGGGGATGTCGATGAACTGGCCGACCTTCACCTCCACGTGCACCACGAAGGAGAACCCCATCGACAGGTCCTCCACCAACTTCGGGTGAAACGCCAACGGCACCGAGATGACCGGGACCAGGCTGTTGCCCTCTTTGATCAGGTAGAAGAAATCGCTGACCGCTTGCGTGATGTTGACTTCGTTGATCTCGCCCTGGAACGCCTGGTAGGTCAACGTATTGCCAAGGCCTTGGTTGGACCCGAGCCGATCCTGCGCTTCCTCGGGCAAAATCTGGTCGACATCTACGAAGATGTCCAAGAAGTTGGCCAGGGTCGAGAATGCCCCGGCGGACGCCGCCGTGAGCACGGCCGACAACACGCGACGATCCTCGAGCGTTTCGACAACCAAGGGACGCCACCGTTTTCGACGTGCCGCCAATCGCTTCCTGGCGCGATATCGCTGGACCTTCGGTTCGCGCAAATCCCCGTGCCCTTCCAAGTGAGAGCCAAAGAAGCCGTCGAGACTCATGATGTGGATCCTTGTAATAGAGGCTCAGCCGAAATCCGCCGCTGTCAGAAGCGTCCCGCTGTGGTCCGCACGGGGCGAAGCAGAGCATTGCCGCGAGTGTCTTCGCAGACTCGATCTTGCCGCGATGTGTTTCGTAACTCGCCGAGCACGCCGCGCTTGGGCGCGATGCGGGCAACAGGAAAATCCGCAAACTAGGCTATCTATGGGCTTTGGGAATGTCAATATAGGCAAAGAATTTGCTACAGTTTTCGGCTTCGATGGTCATGTTGCGAAAATCACTGTGCGTGTCGCAGCCGACATCGCGAACCCGATCACCGGCAGACGCCAACTTCCCTGCTGCACCCCGCCCCATATAATACGGTTCTTCGAGATCGCACACCCGCAGTTCGCAACTGTGCGAACCGTCATCGCAAGGAGACCGCGACATGGCAGAGAAAGTCGTCATTATCGGCAGCGGACCGGCGGGCTGGTCGGCCGCCATCTACGCTGCGCGAGCGAACCTGCAGCCGCTGCTGTTCGAGGGGACGATCCAGCCGGAGATGATTCCGCTGGGACAACTGGCGTTTACGACCGAGGTTGAGAACTACGCCGGTTTCCCGGCCGGCGATATCCGGGCCTTCGTCGAAAGCGCCGTCGATGCCAGCCGTCACTACAACCTGCCGCCGGTGCCCAAAGGCCACGAGCGGGACGGCCGGCCGCACTACGCCGTGCAGGGGGTTGAGTTGATGGAGTTGATGAAGCAGCAGGCCCTGAATTTCGGCACGCGCGTGGTGGGAGACGAGATCGTCGACGTGGACTTCAGCAGCCGGCCGTTGAAAGTCTTCCCCGCCGAACAGGCTCCCGTGGAAACGCACACGGTGATCGTGGCCACTGGGGCGCGAGCCAACTACTTGGGGTTGCCCTCCGAGGAGAAGTTCAAGAATCGCGGCGTCAGCGCCTGTGCTGTCTGCGACGGAGCGCTGCCCCGCTTCCGCAACCAGCCCTTGGCGGTCGTGGGGGGCGGTGATTCCGCGGTCGAAGAGGCAACCTACCTGACCGCCTTTGCCTCGAAGGTCTACCTGATCCACCGCCGCG
>CAYPGE010000326.1:0-10784 GCA_964409865.1 uncultured Pirellulaceae bacterium | reverse complement strand
TACGAACAGGGCGTTCGAGGAAAGCCGGCCCACAGGTGACCGCTGGCAAGCCTGATCGATCGCATCGGCGTTTCCCACGTCGAACAGGCAGGCGTCCGCCGATTCACAGGCGCGTGTGTAAGTGCCGAAGAATTCGCGGATGTCCCGCTGCAGGTCCATCGGCAAAGCGGAAATCGGCGGCCGTCTGCGGAACCGCGACAGGGCCAGGTACACGGTCAGATCGTCGATGCGATCCTGGCGCAACGTCTCCCATTCCTCGGTCCCCGTAACGCGGCGAATCAGGGCAAAGGCCCGTTTCAACGAACCAAACGCAGCAATCAGCGCCTCCGATTCGGGCAGTTCATCCGGGCACGGCATCCGCCCCAATTCGCCGATCTTCGCCATCAGCGCTTCCAGCAGCGGGCGATGCTCCTCGAACCGCCGCTGGCTGGTGCGCTGACGTGGGGTGGCTCCCCGACGACGATAACGGGCCGCGAAGTACCGTTGGGCCAGCTCTGCGTCTTTGAAAACATAGAACACGCCGGGTGCGGCGGGCACGGCTTCGGTTTCCAGCACGCGCTGCAGATACTCGCGGAGTTCGGCTTGCGTGTACAGCTTCTGGAACGTACCCAGGCGAGTGAGCACCCCGTCGCCATATTCCGCCCCGAAGTCTCCGCCATCACCGACGGCAATGCGGGCTGCGACGACGAGCACTTTGCGGCACAACTCCCAGGCTATCCGGAGGGTCTGCCCCCGTTCATCCAAGTCTTCGATGACGTTCAAGACGTAGCCGAGATTTACGGCGTCGGCTGGGTGCAGTAGTACGTCTGGCCGATGCACCGGATCCCAGCCGTCGCACTCGAAGCCATGTGCTTGAAGACGTCGGATGTCGTCTCCGTGGCCGCATCCGTAGTCGAAAAGCGAGTCGCCCTGAGCGAGCAGGCTGTCGCGGAGGACACATTTCAGCGGGAGCGAGAAATCAGTGCGACGGATGGCCGCCCGGTGCCGCTGAACTTCAGGTTGTGGGTGGCTGAGCGGTCGCATCAGGGAACTCGATCGTCTATCATTCCGGACGGTCAAAAGGATTGCCAGTCACCATTTCGAGGCTCCGACCGAACATCCGATTCGCGCCCTGGCCGGCGCGTTCCACCAAGCCGCAGCGGGCCAGATTGTCGGCGATGAGCCGATTGCAGGCATTCTGCCGATACAGGATATTCTCCGGGGTGACGCTGGCCGGGAAGCCACCGGGGCTGACGATTTCCATGCGTCGCGGAGCAACTGCTTGGGTGTGTGAAACGTTGTCGGCGCGGCGACCAGCGAATGAACGCGGCCTGTCGCCGGTGGTAGATTTCTTCTGGCACGGCACCTTTCATCGCCGCCCGAATCCACCGGTGGGCTTACGCCGCACCGTTCGCCGGGGGGTCAGCTCCCGAATTCTTGCAGATCGTCCTCGGCCGCTTGCCGCAGTTGTTGCGGGATGTCCGGAAATGCGGAGAAGACGCGGACCCAGTTGGGCATCGCTTCACCGCCTACCGGTTCGCGCTGGAACAGTTCGCCGGCGACGACGATCTGCTGGGCGAACCCCTCGATGGCCTGCTCTTCATCGTGACGGTCGAAGTGCAGGCCGTTGATCAGGGCGTCGGCGTGATAGTGGCGGATGGCGTCCTGGGCGGCACGCAAATAGGCGGACCGCAGAGTGATGAAGTGCCCCGGCTGCAGGACCGTCCCCATGCTGGCCAAGGTGCGGAAGATGCTGGTCAGAATGTCGACCGCCATCTTCATCAGGCCCTTGCTGGGATCGTCCAGCGAAAGCGACTGATGCTTGTGCTCGTACTGGCGGCAGACGTCCACCTGGCAGACGCGTTTCAGCGACGTGTTGCGGAAGACTTCGGCCAGCGTCCCCACCTCCAGACCCCAGTCGCCGGGAATCCGATTCGACTTGGCCAGGTTGGACAGCACCGCAAACTCGCCGGACAGCGGATAGCGGAAGGAATCCAAGTAGACCAGGAACCGGTCGTACCCCAGCAGCGAGATCAAGGCGCGCAGCAACGGCGAAACGAGCAGACGCACGACGCGGCCGTGCATGCGATCGGTGACCCGCGCATAGTAAGCCTTGCAGAACTCGAAATCCAGGCTGGGATGGACCAAGGGCAGACACAGCCGGGCCAGCATCTCGGCGTTGTAGTTGACGATGTCGCAGTCGTGCAGGGCGAAGACCTCCAGCCGCGGATCGCCCAACAGATAACCGAACGCGGTCCACACCGAGCGGCCTTTGCCGGGGGTCGTCGCCGCCAGTCCGGCGTCGTTCAGTTGTTGGTACACGGCCTGGACGCGGGCCCCGTCGGTCCACAGCACCCGCGCGCGGTCGCCCAGCACGCGGACCTTGGCGACCGCCTCACGGTAGTCCTCCACCGCCGGCGCGACTCCCAAGACGACCACAATGTGCGACACGTACCGCACGGCGGCCAGTTCGGCCATGATGCGCGCGAACGGGTCGGCGCGCATGTCGCCCGCCGTCACGGGCAGCACCAGCCCCACCTGGCAATTGACCACGTACCGCTCCAGCATCCGCTCCAGTTGGTCTCGCTGGATCGTTCCCAGATCGTGCATCGTCGCAATCGAGCCGTGTTGACAGAAATCGGCCATCGGTCAGTCTCCTTTCAGCTCGCGGATTCGAGCCAAAGCGTTTGGTAGGGATCGAGTTCGACACGCCTCGCCGGCGGCCACGCTCGATCGCTGATCAACTCGCGTGCGGGACGGAACGCGGCATCGGCCGGGATCTCCCAACTGTGCCGCCGCCCGCTGACGTTCACCAACGCCAGGATCCGCTGCCGCTGGTCCCGGCTGACGCGCAGCACGGCGACCAGCCACGGCGGGACGTCCCGCAGGGCCCGCTGCTCGGCGTCGGGGTGAAAGGCGGGTTGCCGGCGGCGCGTCGCCAACAGCCGGCGATAGCCGGCCAGCACGCGCGCTTCCCGGCTTGCCGGCCGAGCCAGGGCCTCATGCAGCTCGTCGCGCGGGAACTTGCGGCGATTGATGCGGCGGGCTTGCCCGGACTGCTCCACGCCGGCCACGTCGTTGTCGGCCCCCACGAGGCTGGAAAAGTAGACGCCGGGAATGCCGCGCAAGGCCAGCATCAGGGCTTGCGTCGCCAGGAACCGCCGCACCTGCAGGTCCGTGTCCTGGCAGCCGGGATCGGTCACCGCGTCGAAATAGGTGATGTTCAACTCGTACGGCAGGTCGCGGCCGTCCGGACCGTGCCGGGTGCTGATCAGGCCGCCCCGAGCCCGGATCGCGTCGGCCAGTCGCAGGAACCGCTCGGCCGAAACCAAGCCCTCCAAGGGCCGCACGCCGATGCCGTCGTGGGACGCGGTGAAGTTGAAGAACGTGGTGCCGGGCGGCGCCGGGGCCAGATCGGCCAGCCAGCGCACCAACGGCCGCGCGTCCTCGTTCAGCCACGCGTCCAGCACCAGCGGCGGCAGGCTGAACTGGTACACCATGTGCGCTTCGTCGCCGTCGCCGAAATAGCTGATGTTCTCGGCGTGCGGCACGTTCGTTTCCGTCAGCAGCAGCGTCCGCGGCGCGGCCAGCGCGAGCAACTCGCGAAAGAACTTGACCACCGCGTGCGTCTGCGGCAAATGGATGCAGGACGTCCCCAACTGTTTCCATAGATAAGCGATGGCGTCCAAGCGGATGACCCTCGCTCCATGACGGACGTATTGCAGCAGCAGCTCCGCCATCTCCAGCAAGACCTGCGGTTCCGCGAAATTCAAGTCCACCTGGTCGGCGCTGAAGGTCGTCCAAAGGTGCCGCGGCCCCCGGCTGGTGGCGAACTCGGTCAGCAGCGGCAGGCTGCGGGGTCGAGCCACCGCCGACAAGTCGGCGGCCGGGTCGACTTCGTGAAAATACCGCACGTACGGCTCTCGCCCCTGCAGATAGTCTTGGAACCAGCGGCTGTGCTGCGACACATGGTTCAGCACCAGGTCGAACATCAGGTCGAACGATCGTCCCAGATCGCGGATGTCGTCCCAGTCGCCCAGCGCCGGATCCACCATCGTGTAGTCGATGACCGAAAAGCCGTCGTCCGACGAGTGTGGAAAAAAAGGCAGCAGGTGGACGACGTTGAACAAGTCGTCGAAACGGTGCCGAGCCAGGAACTCCTGGAACGTGTGCAAGGGGTGTTCCCCCGGCGCACGGACGTGATCGCCATAGGCGATCAACACGGCGTCGCGCTCGTCCCACGGCGTTGCGCTCGCCGTGCGCTCTTCGGCGGCAGTTGCCGCCAGAGAGGCAAATCGCGGCAGCCAGGCTTCCCCCAGCGGCCCGTAGATCTCGTACAGCCGCTGACGGAGCCGGTCCATGTTCGTCGCCTTCTGGTCCATCCTTCGCTCGCCGTTTAGCATCGTTCGAGAAACAAGTGTCGCCTTTCGCTCCGCGAAAGAACGCCCTTTCGCGGAGCGAAAGGCGACAATCCAACAGCCATTTCACGAACGAGGCTTACAAGTTTTCCATCCCGGTGATGTTCGTGATCAGCACCCGCAACCGGCGGCGCAGCACCGTGTAGCTGAAAAAGGCTTTGCAGAGTTCGTAGTTGTAGTTCACCATCTCGTTGCGGTACTCGGGCTCTTTGATCACCCGCCGCACGTGTTGCACGACGTCGCGGGTCAAGTAGCCGTCCATGGTGATGGTGCGAAACCCTTTGGGCTCGATATCGCTGATGAAAATTGCATAGCGATTGACGAGCACCGGCTTGCGGTAGTAGAAAGCTTCCAGCAAGGCGTTTCCGAAGCCTTCGTACAGGCTGGGATAGGTGATGAAATCCGCCTGGGAGTAGGCGTCGGCCAGGGTGTAGCGCCGGCGTCCCTCGGCGTCCAGCGAACGGACTTCGCTGACGTGCGTGTGGACAAACCGCAGGTCGACGCCCTCCTGCTCGGCCATTTCCTTCAACGCCCGCAGGTACTCGTCGCCCTCGTCGCCGGATTCGTGGGAAATGATGAGTTTGCAGCGGGGATCGTTCAGTCGCGCCACCAGATCGATGGAATGCTCGATTCCTTTGCGGGGGACGACGCGCGTGGGCTGCAGGAAGAGGATGTCGTCCGGCGACAGGCCCATGTCCTTGCGGAATTCGGCGGCGTAGGCGTCGGGTTCCGGCGGCGGTTGCTCGAAATCCAGCACATTGGGAACCAGAATCGAAGCATCGCCTTTACGCATCGCCAACTGCTCTTGCGCCAGCGAATTGATCGTCACGTGCTGGATCGCGGTCGAGGTGGGAGGAAACGCCATGTCCAGGATGTCGCCGATCGCGTTCACCGAAAACCGCGTCCGCTCCCAGTAGAAGTCGTGATGGTGGGCGATCGTGGGAATCCCCGTCTCGATGATGAAATGCGTCAGTGCCACGCCCAGCGGGACGTGCATGGGAATGCACAAGGCGTTCTCGACGATCAGAATCTCGATCTCGAATCGTCTCACGAACTCGTACAGCGTGTTCTTCAAAAACTCGCTCTGCTCGTAGATCCGTCGCGTCACTTCGGGCGTCCGCGTAAAGCGGCCGAACACCCGCTCGTTGATCCAGACGTTGTCGGCATGCGCAAAACACGCTTCCGGCACCAGCATGCTGACGTTGGGATCGCGATCCAGCCGGCCGGCGTACCAGTAGCTGGAATGCTGGTAGTGCCACAACACCTGCGCCCACTTGGCGCTCTCCAACGACACGCCGTCCGTGCCCGCAAAACGGGTCGAGATAAAACCGATTCGACGGCCCATGATGGCTGACTCCCCCAATCACGAAGTAACGGTTCAGACGCAGTGTAACAGATCGACCAGATCCGTGACAACCAAGTCCGGGACAATGCCGGCACACCAGGGGTCGCCCTCGCGGCGGCGAAGGCTGCGCGCGTCGCCCGCGAACAGCGCCGTGCGAAAGCCCAAACGCGCCGCCGGACCCATGTCGTTCCGCATGTCATTGCCGACCACCAGCGCGCGCTCCGCGGGAATCCCGTGTTGCTGCAGGGCCGTGGCTGCCAGCCGATACAGTTCGCGGCCCGGCTTGGCCCAACCGTGTTGATACGAATAAAACTGCAGATCGAGGGCGAACCCCAATTCGGCGAGCGTTTGCCCCACGAGAGCCGGAAATACCTCCGGCGTGTAGAACTGGGCATTGCTGATCACACCCAGCGTCCGTCCGGCGCGCCGCAAGCCTTCCAGCGCCGGCAGCAGATCGGGCATCGGCCAGACGGGATTCGCGCGGACCTCGAATTCCACCGCCAGCGCCGGCAGGTCGATGCCCTCCGCGCCCGTCACGGAGCCGCCGGCGACAAGTTCCGCCAACGTGTTCCTCCAGACTTCGAGAATGTCCACTTCCGGAAAGTCCACCCCGGCTTGCCGAGCGATCTGATGTTGACGTTCGATCTGTCCCAAGAACGCGTTCAGCGCCTCGTCCTGCGCACCCCGCAGTGGAACGCCGACGGCTGCCAGCGCCGCCGCGATCGCTTCGCCGCGATCGGCGGGATCGCCTACGCCGACATCGCCGCTGCCGCTGACGAGCAGGGTGCCGTACACGTCGAATAACACGGCGTCCACCTCGCCCAGCGCCCGCAGCACCGGCGGCTCGCCCGTGGGCAGCGGGGCGAGAGGGCGACTGTGGCGGCGGATGATCTCGCGGCAGCGGTCCGTCATGACTCGATGCGAATCGGTTGAAACCTGGACAGTCTCAGGAATTCGTCCAAAACCCGTTCGGCGTGCAATGGTTGGACACCGGCCACGCAGGGGTTGCCGGCCACGGCGCGGTACAGGTCGCCCAACCGACGGCCGCAAGCTTCGAGCGAATAAGCGCGGCGGACGACGGCCGCATTCTCGTCCACGAACCCTTGGCACGGTCGGCCGGGCTGCAACGCGGTTTCGATCCAGCCGTTCAGGTGAAGCAGTTGCCGTCGCCGCTCGTCGCTGCCGGCAACCTGCTCGACGACCCGCTGTTGATGCCGCGCGACCAGCGAACCGAAGTCGACCAAACCGTCGACAACCAATTCGTCCACCGCGCGGCGAAACTCGGCTGGCGGCGGCAATCCTCGGCCGAAACGGGCCAGCGTCTCGCCATACGCCCGCTCGATTTGGTTCTGCCAATCGGCGGCGCCGATCCACTCCAGCGGGACGTCCAGTCGCGGGCGCAAATCATCCAACTGCAGACCGGCGGCGCGAAAGTCGGCGGTGATTTCGGGCAAGTCACGCCCGATCAACATCTTGCCGACCAGCCAGGCCTCCAGGAAGACCAAACCGAAGCCTTCCGCCACACTGGTGGTCAACATCCGATCCGCCGCCGCCAGGTTCTCGGCATAGGGCAACCCTCCCTGGCCGCCAATTTCGAACACGATCGGCAGGGCCAGCGACGCGGCTAACGCCTTCCAGCGATCGTATGAGGGGCGTTCGAGGGGATTCAGCGGAGGCAGCGTCACGCCCAAATGCCAAGCGCCGCGTGCGAGGGCCGACCACAGCAGGGCTTCTCCCAGATTCTTTCGCCGGATGCCGCGGATGGGATACAAGAGCAACGGTCGATCCTCCGGCACGCCGAAACGGTCAGCCAACTCGTGCCGCGCCGGTTCGCGCGGCGGCAGCGGCCCCGGATCGCCCACCGGGTTGGGCAACACGTGCAGCCGCGCAGGGGCGACGCCCGCCGCCGCGAGGATTCTCGCATCGCGCTGGTTCAAGACGGCGTAGTGGATGTGCGCGGCCTGCGGATACAGGGCCGCGGCCCAGTCCGGCTCCGCTCCGCCGCGCCACGCGGCTCGCAGCCGCTGATAATTCTCCGGACGAAAATCCTCCGCAAAGTCGTGGATCTGCAGCAGCAGCGGCCAGCCCTCGGCGGCCAACTCGGCGAGCGCTCCCGCCAGCGCCGCGTTCTTGCCCAGCGAATGATTGTGAACGTGGAGGACCGTGGACGCGGGCGATCCGCCCGCCTGGACCAGCAGGGACCGCAATCGCGCAGCCAAGGTGCGAGGATCGCGGGGTTGCACGCCGTCGTAAGCCAACTCCGGCACCGCGTGAACTTCGTAATCCAGACCGGCCACATCCGGCAGGCAATCGTCCCAGCCAAGGCAAGGGCCCCCGTGGATCACCACAACGCGCACCTCGCCGCGGAGCGCCGCGTGCTTGTCCAGCGCTCGCAGATGATTGGCGATCACCTGCGTCACGCCGCCGCGGTTCAAATGGTAATGGACGATGGCGATCAACATGGCGGCCGAGTTGGCTCCGTCTCCTTCCGTATCGAGTCTTGACATTGTACGAAAGAGGATCTGACCGGCCACCCCGTGCCACGCTGGCGCCGACGGAACCGATCCCCGCGCGTGAGGCATCTTTCCGCGCCGCATCCGCTGCTGCAATCGCCTCAACTTTCCCAACCCGTTCCGACTCCCAGAATCTCCGCAACAGTCGCCATTGTCTTTGGTGGCATAGGCTTACGTCAAATCGCTCGGATTTCCATCAGGGGGCCCCTGCCGACATGAGAGCGCATCCTCCAGTTGACGATGATCATGGAATCGGGCTACAATTCATCACTGACAGGCGGAGATCTACTGCAGAAGTTGTCCCAACTTGCCTTCGCCTCCAGACTCCGCTTTCACGCGATGCCGCCTCGTGCGGCTCTCGTCTAATCCATAGAAGGCGGCGTTCAACCGGAGGAACGCCGGTTTCTGATTGCCACGGATGGCCCGAATGCAACGGGCAAGCCGTCGCCAAGTCGCCAAGATTCCCTGTCTCGGCGCGCGAAGGGCGGCGTGAGGAGACTCCGATGGCCAACGGACAATTGCTGGAAGAACCGATGATCCTGTGTGAGGTACGGATGGACCATCCGCAACAGGTCATGGCAGATATCACCGATTTGTTCAATGAGTCGGCGGATGCGGTGGAACGGCTGCGCGATCGGATCGAACAGTTGGCCGATCAGATCGCGGGCCGCTTCGCAGCCGAGGAGCAAAGCGGCCGCTACGAGGACGCGCTGTGTCAGGCTCCTTGGCTGACTGCACGTGCGCAAGACCTCCAACAACAACACGTGGAGTTGGTCGAAACGCTGCACGGGATTCAACGGCTCTGCGAATCCCGCGACGGCCCCGTCGCTTGGTGGGAGCGCGTCCAGCAGGACTTCGCCGACTTCTCCGATCTACTCCGGGAACACGAGGCGGCCGAGGAGAACCTGCTCGACGAGCTGCACCCCGGTCCTGACTGGGACCGAGACTGAGCATCATCCGCGCAAACCGCGGCTTTGCAGCAACGAGTGCGCCCACGGCTGCTGCGCCTCGCTCAGCGGCGGGACCGGCTCGCGGCGATAGTCGATCGCCAGGTCGTACGCGGCCCGGTCGTAGGCGGTGTTCAAAACCTCCTGCAGATCCAGGGGAACATCTTCGTCCCCGAGACGCAACGGGATGGAGATGACGGGCAGTCGCTGCGTCAAGAGAATCGGCCACACGACGCCTTTCGGACGCTTTGCCTTCCGCGAGACGTGTACGTAGTAGTCGGCCGGCGGCAAGAGTTCCCGCGTGTGAATCGGCACGCCGGCCCGCAACAGGTCGATCTCCACCAGGTGGCTCGGCGAAGTCATGATTTCGCGACGCTTCTCCACGTAGCTGGCCCGGCCTCGCGATCCCGACACTTTGTTCGTCGGGCTGAGAATCTCGATCACCGTCACGACCATCCGCTCGTGGCGGTCAATCACCTCCAGAAACGGCTCGTGAATCTCGTCGTCGATCAAGGTTGTCAAGACGACCGGCTCGGCCACCGCAACGTACGCGGTAACCGCCTCCTCCGCGGACCAGTCACGTGGCTCGTCGCGCCCGGCGTCCGCGACGCGCAAGTCCGGGATGATTACCTCGCGTCCGGGGTCATTTTCGTCCGAGATGTAGACTCGCTCCTCGACGCGAACGTGGTATTTCGGACGCACCCGGTGGTTCAACTCCGCCTGAATCTGCGAAATCAGGCCGTGATGCACGTCGGGCCACAGGCCCGGTTCTTCCAGGAAAGGATCCATACCGGGAAACGGCGATGGCATGTTAACGCCTCCACGTCAAAACAGTCGGGCACGCTTGCTCTGGTCTAAGAACCGCTAACAAAACCGAAATCGGAGACCTTCGGTCGGCGGTTTCGGCGGGGTCAGAGACCCGCGCCGAACGGTGGGCACGCTTGCTCTGGTCTAAGTGTAATGCGCCTCCCAACTGCGGTGAAGAGCCTCACGACGAAGCCGGCTGCAGGAGCTTCCGCACGCTCCGTTCGATGTCGGCCGCGGTAAACTGTTTGTCGGCGGCGGGATCCACGGTAAACGTTTCGACGAGCTTGCCATCACGGTCGTATAGCTTGTAATGTGGAATGGTCCCGGTGCGGATGTCGAAGTTCTCGAAGGACGGGTCGTCGCCTCCCCATTTGCTCAGCAGGTTGTCGAACGTCGCCCCCTGCTTCTCGAGAAACGTCTCGACTCTTTGCTCGTCCGTCGGCTCGTCCAGCGAGACGGAAATCACGGCCAGCCCCGACGCCGCGTACTTGGTATGCAACTGAACCGTGTGCGGAAACTGCTCGGTACACGGCACGCACCATGTGGACCAGAAATCGACGAGGATCGGTTTGCCACGGTGCTTGGCCAGCACTCCCTCGTACACCTGCCGGTCGGCAATCCGCACAGTAACTTGGCCGGCGGGCGTGTCCCCGCTTGCCTGGTCGCTGCCGGCAGGCGGGCTGCTCTGCCCGCCGCCGGGCTGGCATCCCAGCCCGGCGATTAGCGCGGCCGACATCACCCAACGGAGAGCACTGCAACGACATCGCAACATGGT
>CAYPGE010000325.1:0-10803 GCA_964409865.1 uncultured Pirellulaceae bacterium | reverse complement strand
ACGCGAAACAGGGATCAAGCATTTTCCCAGGAGGTCAAGAGTCCTGAATTTGGACAATGAGCTTCCGCCGACAGGCGTCGATGCTCGGACAACATAGATGGATTTGCACGAACTGGCGCAGCTTCTTCGCACTGAGAGCGATCGGGTCGAATGGAAGGAATCGTCCAAGAACGCCGATGACGTGTTCCAGCCTGTCTGTGCCCTGGCCAATGGTTGGGGGGATTCCGTAAGGTCGCCCGCGTTCCCACATCGCACCGCCCGGACCAGTTGGTCCAGCGGCGCAACGTCTACGACGCAAGGGCGACGTGAGCGGTGTGGCCGCATCCCTGTGGCCTTCCCCGGATTGCGGCTCGGCGTTTGTCACACTTCCTTGGACTAGGCATTTGGCAGTACCGCAGCCAATGGCGTCACACGGGTGATCGCGTGTTGAAGCAACCGTTGCGGTAGACCTCACTCGAGGGGACATAGCAGCGACGTGCTTGGCCGGCCCCTTTGAGCCTCCAGATGACGACCTCGGAGGGCCATCGTACCGCGATTGACTGCAACTACGGGGCGAACTACCGGGACGCGATCTTGGGACGGAGGCATCCATCAACGTCACAGCCCTCGATTACAGCTACCGCTATCCCCTTCGCGTCCTTCGTGGGGCCGACAGACGAGGCGTCTGGCTCGTGCCTTGCGACTTGCAGGCGTATCGGCCGGGCCTGCAGCTGAGACTGGAAGTCAAACCGGCCGTGGCGCGGCGATGGTTGCGGGGTCGGCCGGCGCAAGTGTTGAGACTCGCCGGGCTCGGCCATCCAACCAGCATCTTCACAGCGACCAGCCCCGGCGGTACTCGCGCCGCAGGGCGGCGTCGGCTTCGGGGTGGTTGGTGATCTTGCAGGCCAGCGGGTCGAACTCCAGGGTCTGGCCGAACTGGGTGGCGACGTTGGTCAGCAGGAGGAACTCGATCAGCGGGCCCGCGTAGTCGAAGTTGGACATGGTCTTCGGCCCGCCCCGGCAGGCCGCCGTGAATTCTCGCTCGTGGCTGCCGGAGCGGGGCAGCGTTTGCGGCGGGCCCTGGAAGTCCCTGAACTTGTCTTCGGGCAGCAGGGTAAATGACGAGTTGTGCTCGGTCGACTTGAGCAGGCCCTCCGTGCCGACGATCAGGCAACCGCCATGCTCCTTCCACTTGCGCTCGCCTGCGTCGCCCCAGTCGAGTTGGCGGCCAAGGTGCTGCTCGATTCGCTTGCGGCCTTCCGGTGCGCCGTAATGGTGGTTGAACTCGATCGGCGGCAGATCGCCGCGGGCCGGGACCTCGTAGCGGATCGAGGCCCAGCGCGGGAATCCGTACAGTTCGGTCTCCGACATCTCGACATGGACGCGAATCCGCGGCTTGTCGGCCGGATCGGCGTACCACAGCGAATCGATCTGGAACGCCTTGAAGGGCAGGTTGCCGCTGTGCGGGCCCCAGTTGCCCGCGTTGCCCGTGGCGAAATCCCGCCAGCCGTGCCATTGGTACCAGCGGGAATGAAAGGGACGTTCGGCGGCAGGGCCGAGCCACAGGTCCCAGTTCAGCCCTTCGGGCACAGGCTCGCTCCCTTCCGGCGGTTTGCGGGGGCCGCTGCCGCCGCCGTCCCAGACGTGGATTTCCTTGATCGTGCCGATCGAGCCAGCCTGGATCAACTCGACTGCCCGGCGGAAAGCCTCGGTCGCGGTCCCCTGGTTGCCCATCTGTGTGACCACGCCCTGTTGTCGGGCGATCTCGCGCAGCGCGCGGGCCTCGGCCACGTCGTGCGTCAGGGGCTTTTCGCAGTAGACGTGCTTGCCCGCCCGCATGGCCGCCGCCGAGATCACGGCGTGGGTATTGTCGGGCGTGGCCACGAACACCGCGTCGATCTGCTTGTCCCGTTCGGCCAGCATCTGGCGGAAGTCCTGGAACTTGGGGACACCGGGAAACTGCTTGAACGCCTCGGCAGCCCGCCGCTGATTGACGTCGCACAGGGCCACGACGTCCGTGCCGATGCGGGGCGCGGTCTCGACGAACCAGCCCCCGCGCCCGCTGACGCCGACCAGCGCGACGCCCAACTTCTCGTTGGCCGCGTAACCGCGGACGAGCCCCGCGGGAACGATGGTGAAGGCGATGCCCGCGGCACCGGAAGAACGCAGAAAACGACGGCGTGAAATGCGCTGTTTCATGGGAGCAATCCTATCTTTGTCTTGAGGTCGGAGCAAGCGATTTTTCGGGTCCACAGCAAGTGTCACCGTTTCAGGCAGGCCGCAGGAAACAGCACGCCGCTACGTCGGCCTTTCCAGGCCGACATCCGCGGCGGCGAGAAGCAGAAAAACACAACTGACAGAAAGATGGCGTGACAGAAAGATGATAGGAACAGGAGCAGCCTTCTTTCGCTTTTCATTTTTCTGTCACCCCATTTTCCCCATTTTTCTGTCAGCCTCTTCCTCGCCGCCCGTGCCGTAGTCTCGCTCAAAAGTCTCTCGGTGCATGGTGTCTTCCTTCCACCGCGTTGGCAAAGGCGGCAGGTGGGGCCAAGTCGTGGGTCAGGTCACTCTTGTGCCCTCGGTCAACGGTTTTATATATCACGTAACCACCCCCGCTTTTCTCGCAGATCGACGTCAAAGTCCGGGACTGCAGGACAGCGAGCCGCAGGCCTGGACTTGGTACGATGGCGGCGACTGACGATGCCAGAAGAGAATTCAGCAAACTGACCATATACAGATGCCAAACTCCAATCATAATAAGCGTCAGCGGTAGGCAGGCTGGGGAGTGCCATGCAAGGAAGAAAGCTAATGGCGGGCCATCGACGCGGTCGTCAAGACGAACTGGAAAAAGGGAGGCGAGTTTCCGATGAATAACGTGCAGCTGCGGGGCCACATCGTGATTTGTGGTTGGTCCGAGACCGCCCGAGGAGTGATTGAACAAATTCGCGCTGAGGTTTCCGGAAGAGACCGGCACATCGTGCTCATCGACGCGCACTTGGACAGCTCGCCCATCGATGATCCCTTCCTGTATTTCGTGAAGGGTGACCCGACGGAGTACGAGACGCTGCGTCGTGCGTTTGTCGATACGGCCGACACCGCCTTGATTCTGACCGACTGGACGCTCGCCGATCCGGGGCTGCGTGATTCGAAAACCGCCTTGACGACTTTGGCCCTGGAGAGCTATGCCCCGCAGATTTACACCGTGGCCGAATTGATGCGTTCCGAGAGCCGGCGGCACTTGGAGCGAACCGGCGTGGACGAGCCGATTTGCATCACGGAGATGTCGCAGCGGTTGTTGGTCCATGCTGCCACGAACCATGGTCTGTCGCGGTTTTTCACCGAGATCCTGACGTTCGGCGAAGGCAGTGAGATCTACAAGGTGGCTATTCCCGACATCCTCGTGGGCATGAACTTCCGGGACGCTGTGCGGATTATCAGCGACAAGTTCCAGATGATTCTGATGGCGGTCGAACGGGGCAAGAACACCTACTGTAATCCCCAGGGCGAATGGACCTTGAACCAGGGGGACTCCTTGTTTGTCTTGTCGGAAGATCGTCCCGTCGCCTTGGCTCAATTCGGCGAATCCGGGTCCCCGGCAGAAGGCGCGGGGCCGGCATCCGCCTGAGCCGGCAGCAACTGCGCTATCACCAAGCCTCTGGATGGGTCCAGGCATGCGGAGAATTCTAAAGTCACGCACTCGTCGACGTTTGCGGCGGCGGCTCTTCCGCCTCGTGGGAAACATCCTCGGACGTCCCGCGTTCCGCATGGGCGTGATCATTCTGTTTTTTGCCCTGCTGACCGCGGCCATGTTGCACTGGGTCGAGGAGACACCTCGCGAGGGGGTCCCCGAGTCGGAATGGCCGTACGCGACCTACTTTGACACCATCACGCAGGTAGGCATCCTGCTGGTCAGCGGCTACGATGCCGAGCCCCCCAAGCATCCCATGGGCTACTTGTTGTCGATGGCCTGCATGTTTATGGGCATCGCGCTGCTGGCCTTGCTGACTGCGGATTTGGCCTCGGTCTTGGTGACGGCAGCCCTGGCGGGAAAAGGCCATCAGCGGGTCCGCTGCAGGAGTCACTTGGTGGTTCACGGCTGGCACCACGCGACCCGGATCCTCCTCGAACAATTGCTGGATCCCGACGAAGGGGTGCAACACGAAGTTGTCGTGATTGACGAAGCACTGGCAACTCCGCCGTTCTACGATCCCGACGTCCATTTTCTTTCCGGCGACCCGACGGAAATCGAGACGCTGCGTCGCGCGTCGCTGCAGCACGCGGAAACTGCGATTGTCCCGCTCGACGGGCGTTTGCCGGAATTGCTGCAAGATCCTCGCGCGGCGCTGTCGGTCATGGCCATCAAGGCCGTCAACCGGAGCCTCTACACCTGTGCGGAGGTTCTCCTGCCTCACAACCGCCAACACCTGGAACGTACTGGCGCCGACGAGGTCGTGTGTGTGGGGGATCTCAGTCAGAAACTCCTCGGTCATGTGGTGCTGAGTCATGGCTCAGGCCGACTGATGGAAGAACTGCTGACGTTCTCCGGCGGCGCCCAGGTGTACCGCGTACCGCTGCCCGACACACTGGCAGGGTGCGACTTCCGTTGGCTGCTCCGCCGGCTCAATCGGGAGTCGCAGACGATCCTGTTGGCGGTTCAACGCGGGGCGGAGATCACCATCAATCCCAAGCACAGACTGGTGCTCGCGCCGGGGGACCAGCTGTTCGTGCTTGCCGAAAGCCGCCCCAGCGACCTGGAGTGGTTGGCCCCGCACGATGCCGATTCGCCCAGCCGAGGCGACCGGCCGACCCGCTGACCATACCGGTCCATCATCGCAGGTTTCTGCTTGACGGTTCTGTCGGGAACACTAAACTGCGGGGCGTGTCGGCGATCGTCGCCGAGTACGCCGGGCTTTCCAGCCTGACTCGGTCAGCCTGGAAAGGCTGACGTACGAAACTCCGACCCGAGTCGATTTGGAGGGCGGGCAGATGATCGGAAGAAGCTGGCTGGGATGGGGACTGCTGGTGTGTGCGTGGGCCTCGGCGGGGGCGGCGGAGGGACCGATCGCGGCGGCGAAGTACCGCGGAGGGCAGCCGGTCACGCCGGCCCCGGACGGAACCATCTTCTGCGAGGCCGAGGAGTTCGCCGTGGCGAAGCCCGGTTGGCAGGCCCGGCCGTGGGGTGAAAACTACTACGCGGGCACCTTCGCCAACACGTTTCTCTCACGCAAGGCATTCCTCGGCGCGGCGGAGGACGGCGAGGAGACGACGGCCACGATGGGAGTGAACGTCGCCGAGGCGGGCCGATATCTGGTCTTGGTCCGCTACGAGGCGGCGTACCGCTTCCAGACGCAGTTTCGCGTCAGGATCGAGCAGGCCGGCCGGGTCCGGTTGGAGCGACTGTACGGCGCACGGGACAACGTGAAAATCTGGCCTTTTGGCGAGCGCTTGAAGAAGGAAGTCGCCTGGTCCTGGGGCGCCGTCGAAAACGTGGTCTGGGAGGGGCACGATGCCTGTGCCGACCTGGATCGCGGGCCGGCGAAAATCACGCTGATCGCCGGCCGGCAGCCGGCCCCGCAGGCCCGGCGCAACGTGGATCTGGTGATGCTCACCCGCGACGAGGCCCAGGTGCGCCAACGGATCGAGAAGGAGGGCTACCTGCCGCTGGATGGGATGCTCACCCAGGCAGGCGACGTCTGGGCGCGGCTTATCAACCAGCCCGACGGTTCGGCCATGACCCTCGCCTTCCCCAACGGCACCGAGCACTCGCCGTACTGGGTTCACCAGCGCACGTGGAAGCCGGTAGTCGTGACGGCGGATCCGGGCAAGACGGTCGATTGGACCGAGGTGGGCAGCGTGCTGGACACGCTGAACGACGGGCAGTGGAACCTGCAAGCAGCGCCGGTGGAGAAAGACCGGCCGCTGCACTACAAGCTGGAACTGGGCGTGCGGACCGCGGCCGGCGCGATCGAGAAGATCGCCGAATTCGAGAGCCGCGAGCCGGCCTTGCGCCTGACCTACCACGCCGACACGCGGTACGCCCGCCGCTTCGGCACCCAGGAGCAGGTCCTGTTCGACCTGCTGGCGTATCTGAAGACGATTCCCATGCGCGGCCGCACGCCTTCGCAAACATTGATCTACGGCTACACCTTCACTCCCGGACTGAGCCCGCGCTACGACGCGGCCGTGCGCGAATTCCGGGCGATGTTCGGCCTGCGTCTGACCTCGCCCGAGCCGATCGCGGGCACCTACGTCGATTGGCGCGGCCAGAGTCCGGAGAAGTTGGACGAGACTTGCAGGAAGCTGAGCGAAACAGAGCGGCGGAACATCGCCGTGGTGAGCCTGGGCGACGAGATCGGGCTGCCGGCCCCGGATGCCAAAGCCGCCACCGAGGGCTTCGTCGCGTTTCTGAAGGCCCAGGGAGTCGCCGCCACGGAAGTGGACCCGGCCAGCGGCGGCGATTGGTCCAAGCTCGCGTTCTCGCCCGATCCCAAGCTCAAGTCGTCCCAGCCCGCGCTCTACTACTGGTCCCTGCGCTACCGCCACCAGTTCGGTATCCAAGCGATCAAACGCCAGACCGACGTCTTGCGCCGCTGGCTCCCCAACGCCGGTATCGGGGCCAATTTCTCGCCGCAGCACGGCAGTCCGGGGCAGTTCTACCTGGGCCAGGTTTTCCAATGGGTCAGCTGCTTCCGCCAAGACGGACTGACGCTCCCCTGGGCGGAAGACTATGCCTGGGGTGTGCCGCTGGGCACGCAGCAGATGAACGCCAGCAACCTGGACTTGTTCCGGGCCGCGCTGCGCGGCAAGCCGGACCGCAAGATCCTGTACTACGTCATGCCCCACTGGCCCGGCAACACGCCGACGTCGTGGCGGCGGATGTTCCACAATGCGTTGGGCCACGGGATGAAGATTGTGGACCTGTTCGAATTTCGCCCCGTGCAGGCCGCCTACACGGAGAACCACGTCTCCAATCCGGAGACCTGCGCGACCGTCCTGCGCACGTTCCGCGAGTTGGGGCAGTACGAGGACATTGTTCAGGCCGGCCAGCGCCGGCCCGCCGAGGCCGGGCTGTGGTTCAGCGAGACGTCCGACATCTGGAGCGACTACGAAGGTTCCTTCGGCGCGGCGAAACGGGCCTTGTACATCGCCATCCTGCACCAGCAACTGCCCCTGGACTTCCTGGTCGAACAAGATGCCCTGGACGGCACGCTGGCGCGCTACAAGGTCCTGTACCTGGCCGACCGCCACGTGAGCCGGGCCGCTTCTGCGAAGATCGCCGCGTGGGTGCAGGGCGGAGGCCGGCTGTTGGCGACGGCCGGCGCGGGCATGTTCGACGAATACCATCAGCCGAACCAGACGCTGCGCGCACTGCTGGGTGCGGAGATGACCGCATTGATGGAACCCGCTGACACCCAGGTGAGCTTCATCAAGCAGGACTTGCCGTTCGCCCGGGCGCTGGACACCGTGACGTGGTCCGGCCAGTGGCTGCCCGTGACCGGGGCGATCGCGCGGCTGAAAGCCGGCCCCGAGGCGACGGTCGAGGGTACGTTCCTGGACGGCTCGCCGGCGGTGGTGGCACGGGAAGTCGGCAAGGGCGTGGTTCGCACCTGCGGTTTCCTGCCGGGCCTGACCTACTTTCATCCCGCCATACCGCGCCGCCCGGTGGACCGCGGCACCACGGACGATTCGATGGCCCACTTCGTGCCCACGCAGTTCGATCCGGCGGCCGCCCGGCTGGTCGGCTCGATTGCGGAAAACGTGGTCCGCCCCGTGACCTGCAGCCAACCGTTGGTCGAGGCCAGTCTGATCGAGTCGGCGGCCGGGTCGATCATTGTGCTGAACAACTGGAGCGGTCAGCCGGTGCGCGGGTTGACCGTCACCGCCCACATTCCGCTGCCGGCCCGCAACGCGACCCTGGCCGGCGGCGCCAAGCTGACGGTCAGCAAGGAAGGCGAACGAACCGTGTACACCTTGGATCTCGACGTAGCCGACGTGTTGGTCTTGCGCTGAGCGGCTTGAGGCAATCAACCCTGGCCCTGGAGAAAGCCGGGTTCGAGAACGCCGCCAAAGCGGCAGGCAGGATCAGCGCCGCGACCCGGTGGGCCACCCAGGGGACGTTCTTCGGGCCGCGTTTCTTCGCTGTGGCTCGCTTGTGTTCGAATTGCCGAGATGTTCTAATAGGGTACGATTCGACTTGTCGGATCGTCGGAAATCGAGGTTCCTCGTTCTGATGTCGCCTCGTGACGAATCCTTGGCTGGGTACTTATCGCCTCCTGCGTCTTTGTTGGCGAGGTCAACATGAGATCGCCTCCACATCACGGTTTCACGCTGGTCGAGTTGTTGGTCGTGATCGCGATCATCGGCATCCTGGTTGCGCTGTTGCTGCCCGCCATCCAGGCGGCCCGCGAGGCGGCGCGGCGGACGCAGTGTGTGAACAACCTGAAGCAGCAAGGGATCGGGATGCACAACTTTCACGATACCTACCGCCGTTTTCCATCCGCTCACCAGGTCATGCCGGCATCCTATTGCACCATCTACTACTGCCAGACGCCTCCCGGCGGGTTGGATGCGAACGGGTACCCTGCCGAAGGATCGTTCTGGAGTTGGACGATGCGGATCGCCCCGTACATCGAGATGAACAGCCTGTACGAGTCGGTGGACCTGCACGCCTGGCCGTGGTGGCAACCGTATCCGGACGGCACGGATCCGAACGGCGTCGTGTGCAACACGTTTGTTTGCCCGTCCGACCCCCGCGGCGGAATCCAGGTCAGCTACGGCGCCAACAAGGTGGCACTGACATCCTACATGGGCGTCACGGGGCGAAACCAATTCCGAGAGGCCGGCGGCCAAGACGGCATCCTTTATGTGAACTCCGCAGTGAACATGGCCGCCATCGTGGACGGCACGAGCAACACCTTGATGATTGGCGAGCGGCCGCCGTCGAGCAGCCAGATTTACGGGTGGCAATGGGCCGGCGCCGGCGACCCGCCGCATTTCGGCGCGACGGATGTGGTGCTGGGCGTTCTCGAACGAGCGCTGGATCCGACGGCTACCCCGGATTTCTTCCGCGACGGAACGATCAACGACCCGACGGATCTCCATCGCTATCACTTCTGGAGCCTGCATCCGGGAGGCGCCCTGTGGGCGTTGGCCGATGGCAGCGTCCGGTTCATCGGCTACGAAGCAGGCGGCCCGCAGAATGCGTCGTCCCCGACCATCGTGGAGGCGATGGCCACATGCGCCGGCCGTGAGTCCGTTCCCGTTCCGTGATGATGACCAGGCGTTCCCCGCTGTCCGCCTTCCGTGGTACGGCGTGAGCAGGCGCGGCCTCGGTCGCCGTGTCCGGCCACTCGTTTCCCCTACCGACGTTTTGGAGGTTAGCATGCTTCGCCGTTTGGCACTGCTGCTGTTGTTGCTCTGCACTGGCTGGCTTGGGTGCTCCCAGAGCCGGGAGGACGCGCACTCCGAGAGCATTCCCAAGATTCCTCCCGGCCGCTCGCACGTGGGACCGGAACAAGGCCGACAGATGCCCGTGGCTCCGCCTGGCAGGTAGGATTCACCGCGTGCTTCTTCATCGCGAGCTTCTCCTCTGCGAAAACAAGACAGAAAGACCGGACGGCCCTTCCGTTCGCTTTTGACCGGAAGGCCGCCCGTCCGACTGCGGACCGACGAGCTGTTCCTGGTCACCTGCCGCTACGACCCCGGCGAGCAAGGCGAGCACTGGGACACCTGGCGGCGGCTGGAAAAGTGAGTGTCCACTTGTTGGGAGCTTGTTTCCGAACACGCTTCTCGGAAACCAAGGCGATATAACCTGCATCGTCGCGCCCACCCAGGCAACGAACCAGGACTTGCCGAGGCGTTTTGGTCAGGCCGACCTGGCTCTGCAGGTCTGCTTTCATGTCTACCCGTTGAGCACCCCACCCACATGTCTGGCGAAGGCCATGGCCGTGGCGACCGCCAGGGACAGGATCGCCAGCCACTTGAACAGTTCCCAATGCAGGTCCATGTGACGCGGAATGAACATGACGAACCTCCCCGAAAGACGGAACGATCATGCGGTCGCGGTTGACTCACCTCCTTCCCTGTATTCTGCGACATTCATCACGTTCGTGCAACCTGAACGTCAGTCACCGGCAGCGGGACCGCGCCGAACCCGCAAGATTGCGTTCCGTTGGTCGAAATCCTCTGCTCGTTGTACCGCTTTCGCCCCAGCCGGATCATGGCGGGGTGTCTTTCTCGCTGCCCGGCAGTGATCACCGCTAGCAAGGCAGCCAGTCCCGTCCCGACGATGCTTGTTTCCATTGGTCGCTTCATCATAGCGTCCTCCCATGCGTTGTTGAAAAACCGTCCCAGGTGGTAGGAAACGGGCCCCGACCTTAACCTTCTCACGGGCACATTGCCCTCAGGCTTCCTCCTTCCTGCGCATTTCTTGCCGTTTGGGGGTGATGGTCTTTTGGTGAAGACGGGAAGACTTTTCCGAAAGCGAAAGTTTTAAGGTTTGCAGCAGATCTGACCGATATGGTGCTTCACAGATTCCTCAGTCCAGGATACGAGCGTCTCCATCGTTGCCTCGCGAAATGATAGCAGGGGCCCAAGTCGTGAGACTTTGGGACGAAGCGACTCGGAAGTCTGGCCGGAGAATCCACGCGGGGGGGCCCTCACAGTGGGAAGCAAGCACGATGACTTCGACGGACCTCCTCCGCGTGCAAGGGCTGACGGCTTGGCGGCCAGCCGTTCTCGTGATCCTGGTGTTCGCCGGGGCGCTTCCATGGTGTTCGCCGGCGAACACCAGGATCACGAGAACGGCTGGCCGCCAAGCCGTCA
>CAYPGE010000324.1:0-10825 GCA_964409865.1 uncultured Pirellulaceae bacterium | reverse complement strand
GACCCAATGGGTGGTTGGTGTCTCGGATGGCGCCGACGTGAGCGACTTGGCTGCCGCGCTGGGCGTGCCCAGTTTGGAGCCGGTGAGAGTGCTGAGCGGGGCTTTCCTCTACGAGGTGCCCGTGGGGCAGGACAACCCCGCGGCGCTGCTGGAATCCTTGGACGAATTGGACTTCTTCTACCCGCTGGTGTCTCGTCAGCAGTCGAAACGTTTCACGCCGAACGATCCCCTGTTCTCAAATCAATGGCACCTGCTCAACACAGGCCAGACGGGCGGGACTCCGGGCGCTGATGCGAACGTGCGAACCGCGTGGGATGCCGCCAGTGGATCAGGCGTCGTGATCGGAATCGTCGACGACGGTCTTCAGTACACGCATCCCGACCTCGCGGCGAAGTACCAAGCGGCGTTGAGCTACGACTTTAACTTCAACGACCCCGATCCGTCGCCCGATCCAGCATGGGATTTTCACGGGACCGCGGTGGCCGGGGTCGCGGCGGCTGCGACGAACAACGGGATCGGCGTGGCGGGCGCGGGGCGAGACGCTTCCTTGGCGGGGTTGCGTCTGATTGCCGGCCCCAGCTCGGATGCTGACGAAGCCAGCGCCCTGACATACGAGATGCAGCAGATTGACATCTACAATCACAGCTGGGGACCGTCGGATGTCGGCGCGCTTGCGAGTCCTGGACCTTTGACGTTGGCCGCTCTGCAAAACAGCGTCACCACAGGGCGCGGCGGTCTTGGCAACATCCACGTGTGGGCGGCGGGCAACGGTCTTCAAAACGACGACAATGCCAACTACGACGGCTATGCCAATTCCCGCTACACGATCGCCGTATCGGCGATCGATCATAACGGACGGCAGTCGTATTACAGCGAGCCCGGGGCTCCGATCCTGGTTGCCGCCTATTCGAATCCCGCCGGCACCGTGGGCATCACGACAACCGACCTGGTGGGCGCCAACGGTTACGCGGCAGGCGACTATGCCAACGATTTCGGCGGCACTTCTTCCGCCACGCCGTTGGTTTCCGGGGTCATTTCCCTGATGCTGGACGCGAACCCGAATCTGACTTGGCGCGACGTCCAGCACATCCTGGTGCAAACTGCCAAACAGAACGACCCCACCGACTCGGACTGGACAACCAATGCCGGCGGCCACTTGGTGAATCACAAGTACGGGTTCGGGGCCATCGATGCGGCTGCCGCGGTGAATGCTGCGGGTGCTTGGACCAGTGTTTCTGAGGAAATCAGCTACCTTTCCGGACCGATCAATGTCTCGGCCGCGATTCCGGACCGCAATCCGGCCGGTGTTTCATCGACGTTCACCGTTTCTGAAGACATTAATCTCGAATGGGTCGAGATTGTTTTCAATGCAACGCACAGTCAATCGGCCGATTTGGAAGTCGTATTGACCTCGCCTTCGGGAACCTCTTCGGTGTTGGCCGAGCAACGGCTCGTCGGGAATGCCGGCGACTACAACAATTGGGTGTTTACGTCGGCGCGGCACTGGGACGAGCCGTCGGCCGGGCAGTGGACGTTGACCGTCAGGGACCTGGGCGGGCTCGCAGCGGGAGGGACGTTCAATTCGTGGCAGATCAACGTCTATGGCAATTCCGGCGGAGAGCCGTACTCCCCGAAGCCGACTCCGCCGCCGCGGCAGATTGCCGAGCAGGGTCCCCAGTTGATCGCGGCGCGGCCCAACGAAGGGGACCTGCTGTTGCCCCAAGCTGCCAATGCAGCACTGGACGTCGCCCCGCGCGAGTTGCAACTCATGTTCCGAGGCAGTGCGGGTATCGACAGCAGCCAGAGCAACCTGACGGAGGGCATCCGGATTACCCGGCAAGGATCCGATGGCGAGTTTGACTATGCCAACGCCAAGACCGACTTCAACACGGGCGGCGCGGTGGTGGTCGAGTTCGAGGCCGCGCAGCTCGGCCTGAGCGAAGAAGGAATCACCGTGACGTTCACCAAGAGCGACCACGACAACGGCGACCGCACGCCGTTCATCCAGGTCGCCGGCAAAACGATTGCGGTGGACTTGAACTCGGAAACCGGCGCCGAGACGACGGCACGGGCGCTGGTGGACGCACTGAACGCGGACTCGGGCGCGAAGCAGAAGATTCGGGTTTCGGTCACGGGCAACACGGCCTTGCCGCTGACCACCAACCTGGCCCGCGCGGCATCGGTCGTCTCCCATTTCAATACCCTCAGCAGCCCGGCGATGGGCGGTTGGGCGGAATTGGAATTCAGCGCCGTGACGCCGGGGACGGCAGGCAACGCGCTGCAGATCGTGGTCACCAAGAGCGATCACGCGGACCAGAACATGGCCCCGATCGTGACCGTCGACGATTCCCGCACGACGATCACCATCGACCTGAACGAGGAGACGGGATATCACACGCGGGCCCAGCAGGTGGCGGACGTAATCAACCAACACCCCATCGCCAAGACGCTGGTCCGGGCACGCGTCAAGTCGGGAAGTCTGTTGGCGGACGTGGCCGCCCCGGAGATCAACTACTCGCCTTTGCTGTTGGCCCAGGGCGATGATGGGAGCGGATATCCCATTCCGCTGGCGCCGCTGGTCTTGTCCGGCGCGGGTTTGGCGGAAGCCCGTGCGAGTTTCGGCATTGCGGGACTGGAGGTCCTGCTGCGCGCCGCCACGTCCGGACCAGCGGGCGACGGCATCCAGGTCTCGGTGCTGGCCGCCGACCTGGGGTTGAACAAAGCGCCCGCCGTCAAGGTCGCCGGGACCAAAATCACGGTTACCCTGAACACCAACGCGCAGACGCCCCGCGTCACCGCGCGGGACTTGGTCGACGCGCTCAACGGCACCCCGGCGGCCGCGGCGCTGGTCCGGGCTTCGATTCCGCTGGGCAACCCGGCGGCCCCCATCGCCGCGGCCACTCCCGTCACGTTAGAGACGGCCGGGGCCGATGAAGTGATCGTTCCGGGTTACATCGGCCTGGGAGACACCGACAGTGAGGTCATCGTGCGGTTTGCCCAAACGCTGCCGGACGACGTCTACCGTCTGGAGGTGTTCGGCAAGGACTATGCCAACCTGGGGATACATGCGCTGCGCAACAACCAGGGTGTGGCCTTGACGCCCGCCCAGGCCGGCGCCGACCGGGACACGATCGACTTCGAGTTGAATTTGGGGCCGCTGGTGGTCTCGGTCGTGCCTCAGCCCGTGACGCGCAGGATTCAAGTCCGGCTGACGAAGCTGCCGGCCGACGGCGACTTCCGGCTCATCTTCCGCGGCGAGCGGACCGCCAATCTGAACGTCTACAGCGTCACGCCGAAAAAGATCCAGGAGGCCCTGGAGGCCCTGCCGTCGATCGAGCCGGGCGAAGTCCAAGTCACCGGGCCGAACCTGGGTCCGTGGGAGGTTTCGTTCCTGGGACGCTATGTGAATCTGCCTCTGGCCGACCTCCGCAGTGACGAGTCCGTGGTCGATATCCGCTACCTGAGCAAGCTGACGCAGGCGGCGGACCAGGTATTGGTGTATTTCAACGACGACGACTTGGACGTATCCGCCGCCGAAGATCGCGAGTTCTACCGGCTGATTGCCACGGGCGGCACGGACACGATCACCGACGATCTGGTTCTGATTCCGCACAGCGTCGCTTATTACGCCGACCTGGACATGGCCGTGTTGCGGTTCGACGATGACGGCGACTTGAGCACGACGTACCAACTGCCGCGCGATACTTATCGTTTGGAAATCGGCCAGTCGGAGGAAGCGAACGACGCCCCGTCCGAGGCGACCCTGGTGGGGACGCTCTTCGCCGGCGCCGGCTACCAGACGGTGGCCACGCTGGAAGGCGCGGACCGCGACGTCTACCAGGTCGACTTGCCGCAACTCGCGGATTTGCACGTCACGGTGACGTCCGATGCGGAACTCGTATCGCAGGGGCGGCTGGATACGCGCGTTTTGGTCATGGATAGCGGTGGCGTGCCGTTGGCTGTTTCCAACGAAGTCCAGCAGCTCCGGTACGCCGGCAACCCCACGGCGGGGACGACGTTCACGTTGAGCTTTGGTACGATCGGCAAGACGACGACGGATCCCATCCCCTACAACGCCACTGCGGCACAGATCCTGGACGCCCTGGACGAGTTGGACGAGATTGACGCCTCCGGAGCTGACCCCGACATCGTGGTCACGGGCGGCCCTCTGAACGTGGCTCCTATCGACATCGAGTTTGCCGGCTTCTACGCAGGGCTCAGCGTTTCCAAGCTGGTGATCACCGACGGCACCAACGGCCGGCTGAGTGTCAAGGAGACCGACCGGTTGAGTTGGGCGGGAGCGGCGGCGGGCGTGTACTTCGTCGAGGTCTCCTCTGCCGCCGGCGCCGGTTCGTATCTGATTCAGATGGAAACGACGGCGGGGTTGATCGTCGACGACGACAACTCGAACTTCACCGCCGCAACGGATCTGGGCGTGCTCGGCGAGGCCGGGCAGACGGTCCGTTCGCAGATCGAGCCCCAGACAATCGCGATGCCACCCTATTCCGGCGGCAAAGACGATCCGGGACACCGCGATATTCCCGCCGAGGAGCACATCAACAGTCCGGCGTCGGCGATTCAAGGGACCGCCTGGGAAGTGCCGGACGCCATCGGCGTCGTCCGCTACTTCTTTGGCGATCAGTACGGTTGGGATTCCCAGTTCAATCCCTTGCGCAACCAGATTACGGAGGAGCAGAAGGACCGGGCGCGGGAGATTTTCGACCTTTACGCCGAGCAGTTAGGCGTTCAGTTCGTCGAGGTGACCGATCCCGCTCAGTTCTCCATCTTCGATCTCCAGGTCGTGACGGGCAGCACGTTGGCGATTACGCCGGTGCCGGCGCCGGGCATCACGGGCGCGACCAACAGCATGCAATTTGCGTGCATCATGGACGCCCAGACGTACGCCGGCGACGACAATTACGGCGGAGCCTGGTTCCTGACAACCATGCACGAGATCGGCCATGCCATCGGACTGGGGCACGACTACGATCAGTTGGCGATCATGGGTGAGAAGAATCCCCAGATCTTGGAGCCCAACTACGTCGGTCCGGACCCCGAACCGGTGTTTCCCTATGATGCCGACATCGTCCATGGACAGCGCATCTGGCGGCCGGACGCGACCGACATCGATCTGTACAAATTCCGACTCGACCGGGACGGCCGGTTCACCGCCGAGACGGCGGCGCAGCGGCTGAACACGAGCCTGCTGAACAGCGTGCTGCAGTTGTTCGATGCCCAGGGACGGCGGATCGCCGGGAACGACGACTACTACAGCACCGACTCGTTCCTGGACGTTCACTTGTCGGCGGGCACGTACTACGTCGGCGTCACCAGCACGGGCGACCGCGACTATGACCCCACGGTGCCGGACAGCGGGTTCGGGGGCACGACCGACGGCGAATACGAGTTGCAGTTGGGCTTCGTGCCCGACGAACCGGCAAACGGCCTGGTCGACGCCACGGGGGTCGCCTTGGACGGCAATGCGGATGGCCGTGCGGGCGGCACGTTCCAGTTCTGGTTCCAGGGTGGCGACGAGACCATCTTGGTGGACAAGTCGCGCAGCACCAGTCCGGGCAATCCCGAAGGCAGCGGCACGGCGGCCGATCCGTACGACAGCATCGCCTTTGCGATGGCCGACGCGGCGGCGCGCATGGTGTCGCCGGCGCGCGGCGCTTCGTCGTTGTCGGACGGCAACCGCTTTGTGGTGTACCTCGGCACCACGCCCCAGGCATTTGAGTTTGAACTGAACGGTGACGGGGTGAGCACGGGACGAATTGCCGTGCCGGTCCGCCCCGTGCAGACGTTGTCCTTCACCGGCACTCCGTCATCGGGAACCTTTACGCTCAGTTTTGGCACGACGGCGCCGACGACGACCGGTCCTTTGCCGTACACCGCGACGGCCGCCCAGATCCGCTCCGCACTGGAGGCGCTGGGGGACATCAACCCGGGTGACATTCGGGTGACGGGCGGCCCGATCAACGCGGCCGCGGTGGACATCGAGTTCTCGACGTTGCTGACGGGCACCGCGGTCCCGATGATCACCGTCACGGACTCGACCAACGGGGGCAGCGGGGCGGGCCTGCACGTCGTGGCCGACGAGCGGAGTGTCGCGGTGGCGGTTCGCGATGCCATCAATTCGCTCGCGCCGCCCTCTTCGCCCATTGCGAGCCTCACGCCGACGGGAACGGCCGTCAAGGTGACGGGGGCCAGCCGGATGGACGTCACGGGCACGCCCAGCCTGCTCAGTGCATCGAACCTGGTCCGCGTCGTGGGAAACGCGGGCGGCGACGGCGATCCGGACACGACGGCGGACAATGCGGCCTATTTGATCGGCACGGACAACAAGAATCTGCCGCTGGAAGACGGCGACGGGATCACCGTACCCCAGGGCGCCACGCTGATGATCGACGAAGGGGCCCTGCTCAAGTTGCGCCAGGCGAATATCGACGTCGGCGCGTCGATCCCGAACGTCGACCGCAGCGGCGGCGCGCTCCAGGTCCTCGGCACTCCGGACCACCCCGTCCTGTTCCGCTCCTATCACGACGATGCCTTTGGCGGCAACACGGACCCGAACGACAAGGCGGCCGAGCCAGGCGATTGGGGTGGTTTGGTGTTCCGCGATACGTCGGACTTGGAGACGCGAGGGATTTTCCTGGACGCGGTCTACCAGGCCGACCTGCGTCACGGCGGCGGCAAAGTCATCGTGAATTCGGTCCAGTCGGACTATGCGCCGATTCACCTGGAACAGGCCCGGCCCACCGTCGCCTTCAACACGATCACCGCCGGCGCCGGGGCCGCCATCTCGGCGGACCCGAACAGCTTCGATGACCGCGACGGCCGGCTCGGCCCGGACATCCACGGCAATACCGTGACCGGCAACTCGGTCAACGGCCTGCTGGTCCGCATCCGCACCCGGAACGGCGAACCGTTGGACAAGCTCACGGTAACGGCCCGGTTCGATGACGACGACATCGTCCACGTGATCCCCGAAAACCTGCACATCGTCGGCAATCCCGGCGGGCCGGTGCTGACCGCGTCCGGTCTACAGGCCCGGTTGAGTGGCCGTTTGGCGATCGACCCAGGCGTCGTGGTCAAATTGCGCGAATCGCGGATCGAGGCCGAGCGCGGAGCGTCGCACCTGATCGCCGAAGGCGCTGAGGGATATCCGGTGATTTTCACGTCGATCACCGACGACAGCTATGGATTCGGCGGCACGTTTGACACCAACGCTGACCGGAACACGACGAATGCCTCTCCCGCCGCCGGCGACTGGGGCGGCTTGATCTTCAACGCCCTGTCGCGAGGCAGCATTGACCGGGCACTGGTCGCCTATGGCGGCGGCGAGGTTCCCGTGGAGGGAGGCTTTGCCAGCTTCAATGCGGTCGAGGTGCAGCAGGCCGAACTCCGGTTGACGCGCAGCACCGTGCGCGACAACGCGGCAGGTCAGGAGACGGTGAACGTGGACCGCAATGGCCGGTTGAGCAACGAGCAGGCAACGATCTTCGTCCGCGGCGCGCAGCCGGTGATCGTCGGCAACACGATCCGCGACAACGCCGCCGCGGCGCTTCACATCAACGCCAACTCCCTCAACGCCGGCATCGTCGCGGACGACGGGCGCAGCACGGGCCTGGCCGAGGCCTACCCGCAATACGACAACAACTACGGCCCCTTGGTGCGCGAGAATCGCCTGGGCAACAACGGCCTGAACGCGATGGAAGTCCGCGGGGCGATGCTGACCACCGAAAGTGTCTGGGACGACACTGATATCGTACACGTGTTGCAGGATGAGATCATGGTCGTCAACCAGCACACCACCGGCGGACTGCGGCTGCAGAGCAGCTCGACGGAAAGCCTGGTCGTCAAGTTGCAGGGCGACGACGCCGGCTTGACGGCCAGTGGGACCCCGATGGACATTGACGACCGCATCGGCGGAACCATCCAGATTTTAGGACAACCCAACTTTCCCGTCGTGCTCACGGCGCTGGTCGACGATTCGGTGGGCGCCGGCTTGGACCCGCAGGGACTGTGGCTGAAGGACACCGACAATAACGGTGAAGGCGGAGGCGGCAGCGGTAGCCTGCCCACAGGCCCCGAAGTCGACAACGGCACGCTGATCGACAACGACGTGCCGGTCAATGTCCCGGGGCACTTCGAGGTGTGGCCGGGCGCCGGCGGGAACGTGTTTTCCAGCGGCGCCACGGCGCAGGGCAACAGCCAGCTGTGGGTCAATCAGGACTGGGTGTTCGACTTTGACAACTACATCGACGTAGGTTCCAACGGAAGCGCTTTGAACCTCGGATCGTCCGGCGTCACGATGCCGCCGACCCTGATTGCGCCCGACTTCGTGGTCAGTGAGGGGACGTTTGCCGGCGCCAACGGAACGGTCAACTGGCGTGCAGAGACGTTCCTCAACAACGGTCAGGCGATCGTCTGGAATCGCGTGATCCTCAGCAGTTCAGCACCGTTGGGCAACATGCGGTTCGTCAGTTACCTGGACGAGGACGTGCAGTTCATCAGCGACGACATCCTGTGGCTCTCGGGCACGCCCGGACAGCCCGAGTTCCGGGCTTTCACGCTGGATGGTCCCGAGCGGATCGGCTTCAGCCATGGCGGGATTTACCAGCCCGGCCCGGATTTGGTCAACGCCACCTACGATGGCTGGGCGGCGGATGAGTTCGCCGATTTGCTGTTTGCGATTAGCGGGCCGGGTACCACCTACTCCGTGGCCGGCAACATCGATCTGGCCAGTCTGCCTGCGATAAACGACCCGGCGCTGGGAACGGTCTATGGCCCCGACGACGTGACGACCGCCTTCGCCTGGAGCGTCAATCCGACGGCCACGACCGCCACGATGACTTCGTTCCTGGAACTGGTTCCCCGCGATCCGTCGATCCAGGGTGGGCAGTGGCGGAGCGTCAAGCTGGACCAGTACAGCCACGACCGCAACGTGGCGACGACGAATGAACTCGAACCCGCCCACACGGGCGGACGTGACGTCAACGGGGTCCCGGCCACCGCGGAACTACTCGGCGCGCTGGCCCCGGACGAGAAGAGCGGCGACGAAACCCGGCGTCTGGGCTTCGAAGTCTACGGCCACATCAGCCCGGACGACCCGGCCGATATGGACGTGTACAGCTTTACCGCCGACACCGGCACGCAGGTGTGGCTCGATCTGGACCGCACCCATTCGACGCTGAATACCTACATCGAGTTGATTGACGCGCGCGGCGAGGTGCTGGCCGGCGTGGGCGACAACACCTATGTTTATGACCCGGTGACACGTCCTGCCGATGCAGGCGACGACCTGCTGCCGTTTGCGTTCGAAGGAGACTTTTTCTCAGAGAACCGCCACGATGCCGGCATGCGCGTGACGCTGCCCGGCCAGAGCGGCGAGACCGGGACGTATTTTGTCCGCGTCCGCAGCGAAGGCCCCAGCCTGACGGACACGCCGTTGACTTCGTTGACCTTCCATTCCAACAACACGATTACGGTCAGCAGCGTGGTGGCCAACCAGGATTTCCTGTCGCAGGGCTTCCAGGCGGGGCAACGGCTGTACGTGCGGGGCTCCGGTAACGGCAGCGGGGGCAACGACGGCGAGTACACGATTCTGGCCGTCACCGACCACGGCGCGTACCAGGAGATCACCGTCGATTCCGCCGTCCCCCTGCTCAATCAGCAGGCGCCCACCGGCACGACGCTGCGGGCCGGTCTGACGTCGGGCGGCTACCAGTTGCAAATCCGTCTGCGGCAGACGGACGAGGAGCCGGCCTCGACCGTGCGCTATGCCGACATCCGCTATGCGACCAATGGGATCGAGGTCATCGGGCTTCCCTCGCATTCCAATCTGCTGGCCGAGTCCGGCGAGGTCAACGACACCGCCAACAACACTTCCGGCGGCGCGCAGGACTTGGGCAACCTGCTGCTCAGTGAACGCAACGTTGTCAGCGTCGGCGGTTCGCTCTCCCAACTCGACGGCAACGATGTGGACTGGTACAGCTTTACGTTGAGCCAGGACTTCATCCAGGCGGCCGCGGGCCTGACCGACGGCGGCAAGACGTTTCCGCTGGTCTTCGATCTCGATTACGCAGACGGTTTGACGCGGCCCGACACGACCATCGCGGTCTTCCGACAGGATCCGGCCGTGGCCGATCAAATCACGTTGGTCGCCATCGCCCGCGAATCCAACGTCGAGGACGACCAGCCCAAGCCGGGCGAGGGTCTGGACTTGGACGACCTCGCCCGCGGCACGGCGGGCAAGCTTGACCCGTTCATCGGCGGCATCTATCTGCCTGCGGGGGTCGCCCCGCAAGCGGCGACGTATTACGTGGCGGTGATGTCGGACAATCGGCTGCCGACCTCGGTAACGGCCACGCTCTTGTCCGCGGGCGGCCAGAACCAGGTTCGTCTGGAACCCGTGAATTCCATCCGGCGCGTTGTCGAGGACCACATTGGCTTTGTGGGTTACACTTCCGGCGATCCCAATGCCGTCGTGCCTCCCGACCTTCCCCCGGAGAAAATCAATCCCGAAACGGACGCGATCCTGAATATCACCGACGCGGTCTCGCTGTCGACGCACGTGCGTCCCTTCACCTTGGGGGACGTGCAGTTGTACCTGTTCAACAACGACACCCTCTGGACGGTGAACCCGTCGACCGGCGACGTCGTGACCCGCGTGGGGAATTCGACCAACCAAGTCCAGGATATTGCGATGCGTTCGGACGGCAATCTGTACGCCTACCGGCGTTTGCCGAACGACGATGACGATGCCGGGGCGCTGGAGCAGATCGATACCGAGACCGTGCAACTCGCGGTTACTGGCGACGCA
>CAYPGE010000323.1:0-10883 GCA_964409865.1 uncultured Pirellulaceae bacterium | reverse complement strand
GCGCACGGGGCAACCGGGCGTTGCACCGACGCCCGCCAACGCCAAGAACGGTTCCTATCCGATCACACGCCCCTTGCTGATTTACACGGCGGGAGAACCGTCGGGCCCCATGAAAGATTACCTGGAGTGGATATTGTCGGCGGAGGGGCAAAACGTCGTACGGGATCTGGGATACGTGTCCCTGGAAGAACATGAATGACCTGACTTCCATCCCCGGTTCCGCCACGGACAGGCCTCGCCCCCCGGCGCGGCTGATCGCCGCGGCGTTGGCGCTGACCGAGCCGTTGGTCGAGTGGACGATCCGGCTGTGCGGCTGGAGCGCGATCTTGTTCGTGGCGGCCATCTTCTTCTTTGTGGCTCGAGAAGCCGCGCCGGTGCTGTTCGGCGAGTTGAGTCTGTGGGAATTCTTCACCAGCCAGAACTGGATTCCGTCCTCGGAGGTCCGTCCGCAGTACGGCGTCCTGGCACTGTTGATCGGCACCTTGTCGGTCACGGGGCTGGCCATGCTGCTGGCGGTGCCGCTGGGCCTGGGGGCGGCCGTCTACATCTCCGAGTTTTGCAGCGGCAAGGTGCGGGAAATCCTCAAGGTGGTGATCGAGTTGTTGGCGGCCATCCCCTCCATCGTTTGGGGATTCGTGGGATACATGGTGATCGGTCCGGTGATCATTCGTGTGACGGCGGCGGACGTCGGCATCAACCTGCTCAACGGCGGCATCATCCTGGCCCTGATGAGCGTCCCGGTGATCGTGTCGGTGGGCGAAGACGCGCTAAAGGCCGTGCCCGACTCGTACCGGGAAGCGGCCCTGGCTCTGGGTGCCAGCCGCTGGGAGATCGTCTATCGGGTCCTCTTTCCGGCCGCCAAGAACGGCCTGCTGGCGGCCGTCTTGCTGGGCGTCGGCCGCGCCGTCGGCGAGACGATGGCCGTGCTGATGGCCACCGGGCACGCCGTGCAGATCCCTACCAGCCTGCTGGACCCCATCCGCACGCTGACCGCCACGGTGGCGGCGGAACTGGGGGAAGTGGTCGCCGGCGGGACGCACTATCGCGTGCTGTTTGTGATCGGCTTGGCGCTGTTTGCCGTGTCGTTCGTGGTCAACCTCACGGCGGACCTTGCAGTCAAGGGAATTCGCAGTGACAAGACCGGCTGAGACAGTCCAACGCGAGCGTCTTTCCGATCGGGAAGTCTTTTCGCCTTCTCCGCTCGAACGGCGGAAGAAGGTCAAGGAGGCCGTGGCCCAGTACGTCTTCCTGGCGATGACGCTCAGTCTGGTGATACCGGTGTTTGCCATCCTGGGCTATATCCTCGTTCACGCCTGGCCCGCGCTGTCGCCGCGTTTCATCTGGGAGAATCCGCGGGATTTCATGACCGCCGGGGGCCTGTGGGCGCCGCTGGTCGGGACTTTCTTCCTGGTGCTGATCTCGTTGCTGGTGGCGGCCCCGGTGGGCATTCTCGCCGGCGTCTACCTGAACGAATACGCCGGCGACAACTGGCTGACGCGGATTGTGAATCTCGCGGTGGTCAACCTGGCCGGGGTGCCCAGCATCGTTCACGCGCTGTTCGGCGTGGGAGCCTTTGTGCTGTTTGCCGGTATGGGCCGCTCGCTGCTGGCGGCCTCCTGCACTCTGGCCGTGATGACCTTGCCCGTGATCATTACCAGCACCCGCGAGGCCCTGGCCGCGGTGCCGATGTCGTTCCGGGAAGCCTGCTGGAACCTGGGCGCGTCGCGCTGGCAGACCATTCGCACGATTGTCCTGCCGAATTCGATCAGTGGAATTCTGACCGGCGTGATCCTGCAAGTCTCTCGCGCGGCCGGCGAAACGGCCCCGATCCTGTTCACGGGCGCGGTCTTCTTCACGCCAATCCCCGACCACGGTTGGCAGGCCTTCTTTCCGTACGGCCTGGGCGACCGGTGCATGGCGCTGTCCATGCACCTGTTCACCTTGGCCACCCAGGTGCGCGGCGTTTCGGACGAACTCCAATACGGCACCGCCTTTGTGTTGATCGCCTTGGTGTTGCTGGTCAACAGCCTGTCGATCGGTTTGCGGACCTACCTGCGTTCGCGGAAGAGGTGGTGATCCCCATGGCGGCTTCCGTTCAATTCCAGCATGTCTCCGTAAGCTACGGGCCGCAGACGGCGCTGCGCGACGTTAGCTTGGAAATCACGGCGGGGCAGATCTTTGCGATCATCGGCCCCGCCAACTCCGGCAAGACCACGCTGCTGAAGTGCATCAACCGCACGATCGACTTTGTCCCCTCCGCGCGCGTCCAGGGGCAGGTGTTGGTCGGCGGCGAAGACGTGTACCGGATGCGCAACGCCTACGCCTTGCGGCGGCGCGTAGGGATGGTGTTCCCCTTGCCGGTGGGCCTGCCGCTGACGGTGTTCGACAACGTAGCCTACGCGCCGCGGCGGGCCGGCTTGCGCGACCGCGACGCGTTGGAGACGCTGGTCGAAAAATGCCTGCGGCAGGCCATGCTCTGGGACGAAGTCAAGGACCGGCTGAACACGCTGGGCACCAAGCTGTCCGGCGGCCAGCAGCAGCGGCTCACGCTGGCCCGCGCCCTCTCGCACCGCCCGGAGATCCTCTGCCTGGACGAATTCTCCATCGCCATCGACCCCGTGACGACGATGAAGATCGAGGACGTGCTGCTGGAGCTGAAGCGGGAGATGACCATCGTCCTGGTGACCAACCTCGTCCAGCAGGCGCATCGGCTGGCCGATTGCACCGCCTTCCTGAACAACGCCCAGCTGGTCGAGGTGGGCGAAACGGAAAAGATGTTTGAGAAGCCGGACAATCCCCTCACCTATGCCTACGTCACGGGAGGTTTCGGCTGATGACGGCTGCCACACCCGCCGCCGGGCTGGTGCAGGTCAGCATCCACACGCGGGACCTGAACCTCTGGTACGGCGATTTCCAAGCGTTGAAGAGCGTCACCGTCGACATCCGGCAGGGCTTGATCACGGGCCTGATCGGTCCGTCGGGCTGCGGCAAGACGACGCTGTTGCGCTGTTTCAATCGCATCAACGAGCGCTACGGGAACGTGACCACCACCGGCGAGATCACCATCCTGGGCCGGAACATCTACGATCCGGACGTGTCGCTCAGCGAGTTGCGAAAGACGGTGGGCATGGTGTTCCAGCGGCCCAATCCGCTGCCGATCTCGATCTTCGAGAACGTGCTGTTCGGCATCCGCGTCCACACGTCCCGCGGCAGCTTGCCCAAGCGCCGGCGGCGCGAGCTGGTGGAATCCGCGCTGCGCGAAGTGGACCTGTGGGACGATGTCAAGGACCGCCTGCACCAGAAGGCGACGGGACTCACGCTGGAACAGCAGCAGAAGCTGTGCATCGCCCGACTGCTGCCGCTCAAGCCGCGGATCATCCTGATGGACGAGCCCTGTTCCGCGCTGGACGCCGAGGGCACGGAGAAAATCGAGGACTTGCTGGACGGCCTGCGGGAGAAATACAGCGTGGTGATCGTGACCCACAACATGGCCCAGGCCCGCCGCGCCACCGACGAGTGCATCTTCATGCTGCTGGGCGAGTTGATCGAGCACGGCCCGACGGAACAGGTCTTTTTCAACCCGCGCCGCGAGCAGACGGAAATGTATATTGAAGGACGTTACGGGTAGACGCCCGCCGAAAAGAAGCCCGGCTTCTCCAGCGTAGGCCGGAACAAGTCCGCGCAGTTCCGGCGCGGCGGCAGGCAAGGGAAGGTCGACAGATCTGTGCCGGAACCGCGCAGACTTGTTCCGGCCTACGGGTTCCAGGGAGACGACGCGATGAGAAAATTCGACAACGAACTGGCGGCCATCCAGAAGCAGTTGAGCGACATGGCCGACTTGGCGCGGTCCATGGTCTACCTGTCGGCCGCGGCTATCCAGGACCGCAACCGTGACGTGCAGGGCGAGGTCTACGCCGCGGAAGCCCGGCTGAACAGGATGCAGACCGAGATCGATCACGAAGCCATCCGCATGCTGACGGTGTACGGGCCCGTGGCCAAAGACCTGCGGTTCATCCTCGTCTGTACCCACATGACGTCGCAGCTGGAACGGATCGGCGACCAGGTCGTGAATGTGATCCAGTCGCTGCAAATGATGCGGTCCGACCCGGCGGCCCACCCGCTGCTGCCCAATCTACAGAAGATGGCCGAGCAAGTCTGCGAGATGCTCGACGACGCGTTGGACGCTTACTTCTCGCAAAATGCCGAGAAAGCCGTGGTGACCCGGCAGCACGACGATCTCGTGGACGCGTTGAACGACCAGGTGCTGAAGGAACTGCTGACCGACCAGGTGCTCCAGGAAGTGCTCGCCGGCGCCACCGACATCGCCGACGCCGTGGCTCAGATCCTGATCGCCCGCTACCTGGAACGGATCGGCGACCAGGCGAAGAACATTTGCAAGGAAGTGATCTACATGGTCAAGGGTGACGACGTCCGCCACCGCCGGCCCCCGCCGGAGACGGCGCAGGCGGCGGACTGAGGACGGCAGCAACCGAGCCGCGTACTACGGTTTTTTGGAGTGCGGTGCCTTGTCACCGCTTTGGGCGGCGGCCGGGAGCGTGACAGCTGATTGGGTTCAGGAAACACAGCCAGGCACCGGAACCCAAAGCGACGCTCGTCGCGTCGCCATCCAGCCAAAGCGGCGACCAGTCGCCGCACTCCAAAACGCTCGCGCGAAAACAAGAAACAGGCAATCGCAGGACAAGCCAATGCCAGTCGCGCGCGGAGTCTTCACCCGGTCTCAGAGACGCCGGCGTTTGCCCGTTCGCTTCACGGCCCGCCGCTTCAACTCCGTCTTCTTCTTCGCGCGGGCCTTGGGCCGAGCCGGACGCGGCGCGGTCAGGCTCTTGCGGCCGGAGGGCCGATCCAATCGCCGCACCAGGCGGAAATCGAGTTCGCGGCGGTCCACGTCTACGTGGGCGATTTCGACCTGCACCAGATCGCCCAAGCGATAGCTGTGGCCGTGCCGGTAGCCGGTCAGCGAATGGGTCTGCCGGTCGTAACGGTAGAAATCGTCCGCCAGGGCGTCGATGCGAATCATGCCCTCGGCCGGTAACTCAATGCCTTGCGCGAACAAACCGAACTCCTCGACACCCGTAATCACGGCTTCCATCGACTCGCCAATCCGCTTGCTCAGAAACGTCAGCAGCTTGACCTTGATCAGCTCGCGTTCGGCCGCTTCGGCCCGCTGCTCTCGCTCCGAACAGTGCTGGCCCTGCACGGCCAGGTAGTCGAAGTCGTCCGGCGGCCGCGAGCCGCGCAGCAGGCTGTCCAGCATGCGATGGATCACCAGGTCCGGGTAGCGGCGAATGGGGGACGTGAAGTGGCAGTAATGTTTGCTGTGCAGTGCGTAGTGCCCTTCTTCCTGCGGGCCGTAGACGGCCTTCTGCATGCTCCGCAGCACGGCGTAATGCACGGCGTGCTCCCGCGGATCGCCTTTGACCTCTTCCACTACCCGCTTGATCTCGAAGCGGTTGCGCAGGCTTTCGCAGTCGATTCCCAGTTCGCGGACGAAGTCGGTCAGCGCGTGCAGCTTGCGCGGGTCCGGCGGTTCGTGGACGCGGCGCAGGAAGTTCAGCTCCTGCCCGTGCAAATGCTCGGCGACGGCTTCGTTGGCGGCCAGCATGAATTCTTCGATGATCTGGTGGCTGACCGTGTTCTCGACGACGTGCGCGCCCGAGACGCGGCCTTTCTTGTCCAAGTCGATTTTGATCTCCGGCAGCGTCAACTCGATGGCCCCGCGTTCCAAGCGGCGCCGGCGGAGGATCATGGCCAGTTCGTGCATCCGCCCCAGCATGGCGAACACGCCGGTCGTGAGCTTCGACTTCCACCGCGCCGGATCGGCCAGGAATTCATCGACTTCTTCGTACGCAAAACGCCGCTTGCTGCGGATCGCCGAGTTCTGGAACTCGGCCGCCACGCGGGCCCCGTCCGCCGTGAATTCGATCAGCGCGCTCTTGGCGTACCGCACCTTGTCCGGCTGCAGGCTGGCCAGGCCGTTGCAGATCAACTCCGGCAGCATGGGCAGCACGCGGTCGGGCAAGTAGACGCTGGTGCCGCGCTCGCGGGCCTCGACGTCCAGCGGCGAACCGGCGGGCACGAAATGCGCCACGTCGGCGATGTGGACGCCCAGCCGCCAGTGGCCGTTGTCCAGTTTTTTCAGCGAGATGGCGTCGTCGAAATCGCGGGCGTCCTTGGGGTCGATGGTGACGATCGTCTCGCCGGTCAGGTCCAGTCGGTCCCCGACGGATTCGTCGAACCGCTCCGCCTGGGCGCGGGCGGTGTCCATCACGTGCAGCGGGAACCGGTCCGGCAGATTGAACTCGCGGATGATGGATAGCGTATCGACGCCAGGGCTGCCGCGGGCCCCTAGGACTTCGACGATCACGCCTTCGCCCGGATGGAAATGCGTCGGAAAGCGGATCATCTCGATCACGACCTTGTCGCCTTCCATGGCGTTCTTCGCGCCCGGATCGCCGACCGGGACCGGCTCGGCCACGACGTTGCCGTCGATTTGGACGTAGGCCTGCCCGCCGCGTTCCAGGTAGACGCCCACGAACTGGTTCGTCTCCCGTTGGACGATCTCGACAATCGTCCCGCTCTGTCTCGTTTCGCCGCGGCGAGGTGGCTTGAGACGCACCTTGACGACGTCGCCGGTCGAAGCGTCACCCGTTTTTCGCAGCGGGATGAAGATGTCGTGCTCGCGTCCGGCGGACGGAGGCGTGCCCACGGGCCGCACGAATCCGTACCCTTTGGCAGCGCGGCGGAACTCGCCGGTGATCAGCCCCCGCTCCGCCTTGGCAACGCCGGCCCCCGGTTCCAGGCGTTTGACCAGGCGTTTTTCGCCGTACGAGAGCTTCCCTTCCCGCGCCAGCCGCTTAATCGCCTTGCGCAATTCGCGGGCCCGCTCCTTGGGCACACCCAGTTGTTTGGCGATCACTTTGGGCTTGACCGGCTGGTAGTCCGGCGAGTTGATAAGGCGGAGGATCAGTTCCTGCAAATCGGCAAGTTCGGTTTCGTTCATGCAATGGATTGTAGTCCACACGTCAGCGGCAGGATACGGGGCGCGGGTGGCGCGACACGGGTTGCGAGGCGGGGGCGTGGGACACAGGTTGCAGGCGAGGGGGCCTTGTTTGGGTCTGTGGGAGTGTCATTGTGAGCGTTCTCCGGCCTTGCTCGTGGCGTCGTCGCGAGTGACAATGGGAGCAGGAGAACCAAGCCGACGGATGATTTCGCCGCCGAAGAGTGGGAGGAGTGGTACCGTCTGACGCCGCTTCAACGCTGGCAGGAAAGTCAAAGACTGTGGGCATTCTATTTGTCCGTCGGAGGCTCGCTTGACCCCGAAACCGATTCTCAGCGTGCTTTCTGCCTTGAGCCCTATCAGGAGTCGCCACGATGACCGCTTGCCGAATCCTCCTCGCTTCTTTCACGATCGCCCTGACGTTGCTTGCCGCGTCTGGTCTGGCTGCTGATCCAGTCGCAAACCCGAACGACGCGGCGTTCCAGCAACTGGAAGAAGAACGGACCGATGCCAATGCCGCGCAGCTGGAGGCTTGGCTGCGAGATTATCTGGTGGACCAGTATCCGCAGCGGGCTGCCCAGGCCTGGCACCGGGATTACACGAGCGTCAAGGCGTTCTTGAAGAGCGTCGAACCGCAGCGGCAGGGCTGGCGGAATGTGATCAAACCGCCGGCCCTGGTCAAGACGGGGCAAGTCCAACGCACGCCTCATGCGCCGCTGGCCGAGTTGCAGGCCGAGTGGGTCACGGTGCCGTTGGGCGGCCTGGCCGCCGAAGGCATCTTGGCGGTGCCGAAGGAGGCCACGGCTGACAAACCGGTGCCGCTGGTGATCGTCCAGCACGGCATCGGCAGCTTCCCGGAACGGAACTTCGGCTTGATGGACCAAGGCGACGCCTATCACAGCTACGCCCGGCGGCTGGTCGAGTCGGGATTTGCGGTCATCACGCCGCTGAACCTGCGCTCGGTCGAGCGGCGGAACCGGATCGAACGGCTTTGCCGGCTGGCGGACCTGAGCCTGCCGGGGATCGAACTTGTGCGCGTGCAGCGGCTGCTGGACGAAGCGCAGGAAGATTCGCGCATCGATCGCGAGCGGGTGGGAATGTGGGGCCTGTCGCTGGGCGGACTGGCCACCATGTTCTGGACACCGCTGGAGCCGCGGATCAAAGCCGCTGTAGTCGCTGGCTGGTTCAATCACCGCCGCAACAAGATGGTCATTCCCGACGACCGCTACAGCTGTTTCCTGGAAACCAAGGAAGAGCACGCGTTCTTCGACGGCTGGTTGATCGCCCACACGGACAGTGACGTGGCCAGCCTGATCTGCCCCCGCCCCTTGCTGATCCAGACGGGCAAGAAGGACGGCATCGCCTGGTGGCCCATGGTGCTGGAGGAGTTCGAGGCGGCCCAGGAGCACTATCGCCGGTTGGGGGTCGCGGAGCGCATCGAGATGGACCTCCGCGAGGGCGGCCACGAGGCGCACGTAGAAAGCGGCCTGCGGTTCCTCCGCAAATGGCTGAAAGAGCGTGCGGACGAAGTCAGCGGAGACGGCCGCCCAAGGTGACGAAGACGGTTCGGATCGAAAACGCAGCCCGGAACTCCCGCCTTTCGTAATCCTGTGCCGCGATTTCTGTCTTCTGGCAGCCTTTTGGAGGCTGGGTCGGGATGATGCGAAACGGCAACGTGTGGTTCCGCGGCCACACCGCGGCCTGGCGATGTTGACCGTTTACAACGAGAAAGACCCTTTCGAGAGGAATCCGAGTTCTGCCAGGGGCGCCTGATTTGACACCGGAAGTCTGTGACATAGGTTTCCAATACAGGGCCATGGCGAGACGCGCCAAGGTTCTGCCGCGGCGAATGATGGTCACTCGCCGCTAGGGTTGATCCGACTGCTGCGCAGCGTCCATCCCGGGAAGGCGACTGCCCACGGCAGGCATGGTTCAACGCAACGTTGGAAGCCTCTGATCTCCGAAAAAGGCAAACCAGTCGGAAGGCTGGGACGCAAAGCCAAGGGCCAAACCGGCTGAGCCGGTGGGGTAGCCTGGTTACCGAAGGGAAGATTGAGTTACGACGGTGGCGAGCCACGGTCTGAGGACAAGGGGAAGAGAGGCGACAGGTGTGTGTTATGAGAGAACTCGTCCGGTCGTTCGTTAGGCGAGGGCTGCCAGTCGGCAGTCTTGCATCCGGCGCAGTTCGCAAGTCCTTTCCAACCCGGCCGCACGGCGGAGACGCCGCCGCACGCAGGCGGCCAACAAAACGTGGAGGTTAGTATGAAGAATCTGGCTCTGAAGATCCGTGGTTTCCTGGGTTCCGAAGATGGCGCGACCGCCGTCGAGTACGCCGTCATGGTCGCCTTGATCATTGCGGCTTGCATCACGACGATCAACATCCTGGGCACGGACGTGAACAATACGTTTGACAAGGTCAGCCAGTCGATGCCGACGTAGTCGACGGTCACCCGTCTGGCAGACATCGGAAGGAAAACACGGCTGAAATCACCCATCGGTGCGGATCTCGTACCGATGGGTTTTTTCATGCGCCTTCATCCCTCGTCCTTCATCCCTCACCGCATCCCCGCACGAACGGCATCCAGCACCCTGGCGGCGGCCACGTCGGGCGGTTGGTTCAGAAAGGCCCCCGCCGCCGCCTTGTGTCCGCCTCCGCCGAATTGCTCCGCGATGCGGCTGCAATCCAGTTCGCAACGACTGCGCAGGCTCACCTTGCATCCGCCCAGAGGCTGTTCGATCGTGATCACGGCGACCTGTGTGCCCTCGATGGCCAACGTCATGTTAATCACGTCTTCGGTGTCGCTGGGCAGGGCTCCAGCCAGGGCGTAATCGTCTTTCACGACGTAGCTGTGCACCAGTCGCCCCTCGCGCTCGGCTTGGACGCGCGACAGGATCAGCCCACGCAGGCGGACGCGGCCGATCGTGTCCCGCTCGTACAACTGGGCGAAGACCTCGTCGGGACGAACTCCCGCATCGATCAGTTCGGCGGCCGCGCGATAGGTGGTTGCGCGGGTGGACGAAAAGCGGAACCAGCCCGTGTCGGTCGCGATGGCCGCAAACAAGGGAACGGCGATGGGGGGCGTCAACGGCACGTCCAGCTGGTGAGCCGCCTCGAGCACCAGCCGCCCGGTCGCTTCGACTTGTGGGTCCTTGAACGCCAACGCCTGCAGATCATCCTCGCTAACGTGATGATCGACGACGATCTTCCGCGCCGCGCTCGAGCGGACCACGTCGGCCATGGGACCCAGTTGTGCCCAGGCGCTGGTATCCAGGATCATGAGCACCTCGGTCTGCGGCAGCTGGCCCGCGGTCAGATCGTGTCCCAAGGCCAGAATCCGCCGCTGTGGATCGATGAAAGCCAGGTTGGGCGGCGTCGGCTGACCGTTGACAATCAGCACTTCTTTGCCCAGGGCATCCAGCACCCCCGCCATACCCAATTCGCTGCCCAAGGCATCGCAGTCAGGACGAATGTGGCTGGTGAGCAAGAATGTCCGATGTTGGCGGACGATTTCGACAAACTTCGGCCAGTCGATGTTCATGCGTATCCCTTCCCGTGACAGCAACGTGAATTCTGTTTGTGGTTGTATCGGCTTTTCGATTCCACCGCAATCCGTGGGGGATGAGCAGGGAACAGCCAGACCAGCGTGGGACTAAGTGGCCTGTCGCGAAAAGGGGACAGGTCCTGTCCCCTTTTCGCGAAACGTGACATCGCAGTTGTGGCTTGACTCGTCTGCAAGAATCGGTGTAATTCTATGAATCGAAGGAAAACATTGCGCAGCAGTTACACCGAACGCCCCTCGTCAAGCGTGTTTTTTGTGGAAAGAAGTTGGGCGATGCCAGATGCAGTTGTACTCCTGAGCGGCGG
>CAYPGE010000322.1:0-10897 GCA_964409865.1 uncultured Pirellulaceae bacterium | reverse complement strand
TACCCTCCCCCACGATTCTTGCTCGGCCAGCAACAAATCGCGAACTAGTAGTACGGGTCACCCGTCCACAAGCCCGGCTGGCCGGAAAAGCCGGGCTTCTTGACTCGTCCCACGGCACCCGGCGTCCGGCCGCACGACTTTGCCAGCTTCGCGCGCCCTCGCACGCCGCCGCTCCGCGGGACGTCAGCTTGACACTCGCCGGCCGTGCCCCTACGTTAACGTCCGTCCATTTTTTGAGGAGGTACCCGCGATGCGCGTGCGAACCAACGTCTGGGCAATCGTCCTGGTGGCGGTAGCCGGCTGTGCCCCACAGCCGGCGTCCTCCGTGAACCAGAATCCGCGAACGTCATCGGCGCCGGCAACGGAAGCCAGCCGCGGCACGATCGGTTTCTCGGCTCTGACCCTGAAGAACCCGTTTTTCAAGATCATCGCCGATTCGTTGACCGCCGAGGCGCAGCGGAACGGTTTCCACGTCATCGTCAGCGATGCCGAACGGGATGTCCAGGAACAGGCGAAACACGTCGAGAACTTCCTGGCGCAGAAGGTCACCGCGATCGTGCTGAACCCCACCGACCGCATTGCCATCGGGCCGGCGATCGAGAAGGCCAACGAGGCCGGAGTCCCGGTCTTCACCTGCGATCTGGAGTGTGAGGTCAAGGAGGTGCAAGTCGCCGGGCACGTGGGGACGGACAACTATCAGGGCGGCAAGCTGGCCGGCGAGGCCATGATCGAAGTCCTGGGCGACGCCGGCGGGCAAGTGCTGATCTTGCACTTCAAACAAGCCAACTCGTGCGTGGAACGCGTGCGCGGTTTCCGCGAGGTGATCGACAAGCACAACGAGGGACGCACCAGCGGCAAGATCGAAATCGTGGCCGAACTCGAAGGCGGCGGACTCCAGGACCAGGGGTTCCGCGCTGCGGCCGACGCCCTGCAGGCCCATCCCAACCTGTCCGCCATCTTCGCCATCAACGACCCGTCGGCCCTGGGCGCAGCGACCGCCCTGAAACAGATCGGCAAGACGGAGCAGGTCAAGATCATCGGCTTTGACGGCCAACTGGAGGGCAAGCAGGCGATCAAGGACGGCAGGATCTACGCCGATCCGATCCAGTTCCCGGAAAAAATGGGCTCCATCACGGCCCAGAACATCCTCAAGTACCTCGACGGCGAACCGTTTGATAAGGTGATCTACATTCCGACCGAACTGTACCGCAAGGCCGACGCGGACCGCGACCCGGCGCTCAAGTAACGTAAGGGAAACCAGCGCCCGACGCAGCGTGGCACGGCCTACTTGTTGGCCGTGTTCCGCTCAGCGTGGCACGGCCTACTTGTTGGCCGTGTTTGCCGCGCTGTGCCGGCGTTCGGCACGGCCAACAAGTAGGCCGAGCCACACCGGATCTCGGCTGCTTCGTTTCAGGATCCGCGCAAATCATGACTGCCGACGCCCCTGACTTCCGACATCCGCTGCTGGCGATGCGAGGGATCGAAAAGACCTATCCCGGCGTACGCGCCTTGCGCGGCGTCGATCTGCAGCTGCGCGCCGGCGAAGTGCTGGCGCTGGTGGGCGAGAACGGGGCGGGCAAGAGCACGCTGATCAAGATCCTGGGCGGCGCCCTGCGGTTCGACGCGGGCACGATCGAAATCGGCGGCCGCCCGGTCCACTTCCGCGGACCGCTGGCCGCCCAACAGGCGGGCATCAGCATCATCTACCAGGAGTTCAACCTGGTGCCGGCCCTGACGGCGCGGGAGAACATCTTCCTGGGCCGGGAACTGCGCCGATTCAGCTGGCTGCCCATCGCGCAAGAACGCCGCCGCAGCCGGGAACTGTTCCAGCGGATCGGGGTGGCCATCGATCCGGAAACGCCCTGCCGCGACTTGACCGTCGCGCAGCAGCAGGTGGTGGAAATCGCCAAGGCCCTGTCCCACCAAGCGCGGGTCGTGGTGATGGACGAGCCCAGCGCGGCGCTGTCGCCTCGGGAGACCGAACATCTGTTTGCCGTGATCCGCGAACTGAAGAGCCAGGGCATCGGCGTGATCTACATCAGCCACCGCCTGAGCGAGGTTTTCGAGATCGCCGACCGCGTGATGGTGCTCCGCGACGGAGCCCACGTCGGCACGCGGCCGATTGGCGAACTGAGCCGAGACCGGATCATCGAAATGATGGTCGGCCGCACGCTGGACACGGAGTTTCCCAAGCAAGCAGCGAGGATCGGTCCGCCGCGACTGGTGGTGAACGATTTGAGACGCGGGCGCGCGGTGCGGGGCGTGTCGTTCGAAGTGCGCCGCGGCGAGGTCGTGACGCTGACCGGACTGGTCGGCGCCGGCCGCACCGAGACCGCCCGGCTGATTTTCGGCGCGGATCGCCGCGACGGGGGCACGGTCGCCTTGGACGGTCAAAACCTGCGCCTGCGCAACCCGCGGGATGCGATCGCTGCCGGAATCTGCCTGTTGACCGAGGACCGCAAGTCCCAGGGTTTGGTCTTGGGCCGCAGCGTCCAGGAGAATTTCAGCCTGCCCAACATGAACCGCTTCGCGCCTTGGGGACTGCTCCGCGCCCGCCGCGAGTGCGCCGCATTGGAGAGTTTTGTCAACCCGTTGCAGATCAAGTTGACAGGCCGGAACCAGGCCGCCGCCACCCTGTCCGGCGGCAACCAGCAGAAGATCGTGCTGGCCAAGTGGCTGGCACGCGATGCGGAAGTCGTTATCTTTGACGAACCCACACGCGGCATCGACGTGGGCGCGAAATACGAAATCTACTTGCTGATCAACCGTCTGGCGGCCCAAGGCAAGGCGGTGCTGATGATCAGTTCCGAATTGCCCGAGGTGCTCGGCATGGGTGACCGCATTTTGGTGATGCACGACGGCCGCATCACGGGCGAGATCGCCGACGTGGCCGGCGCCACGCAAGAGCAGATCATGGAGTTGGCGGTCCGATGAAACGCCTGCTGTCGGAATATGGTTCGGTGCTGGTGCTGCTGGCGCTGTGTGCGTACTACAGCGCGGTGACGGTCGGGCCGTACCACCCGATCTCGCCGGGGGCCGGCCGGAAGCTGGCCCGGGCCATCCTGGACGACTGTGGCGCAGGAGCCCAGGTGCTGATCGCGATCCGCAAGACGGCTGGCGACCGCCAGTTCGCCGAGGCCATCCGCCAGGAGTTGGAGTCTCACGGCGGGAACGTGGTCCAGACGGTGGAGGGGAGCGCGGCGGAGGCGCGGCAGGCCCTGGAGACAATCGCTCAGTCGGGCGCGCGGCTGCAGGCGGTCGCCACCCACCACCCCGGTTCGGAATGGGGACCGCTGCGGGAACAGCGCTTGGCAGAATGGGGACAGAGATTTCCGGGACTCCAGGGGCTGCGCGTCTACAAGCCGCGCAGCTACCCGTGGCCCAGCTTCTTCACGCGACAGAACCTGCTGAACGTCGTCAATCAAAATGCCGCCGTGGCGATCATCGCCATCGGGATGACGATGGTCATCATCACCGCCGGGATCGACTTGTCGGTGGGCAGCCTGCTGGCCCTGTCGGCAGTGCTGACGGCCGTGTCGATCCAGACCTGGGGCGGCGGCGCCGCCGCCGGAACGCCGGCCATGCTTGCGTGTTGCCTGTTGGGCGTGGGAGTGTGCGGGTTGTGCGGCGCGTTTTCCGGCGTCATGGTAACCTATTTTCGCGTCCCGGCTTTTATTGTCACTCTGTCGCTGATGATGCTCGCCCGCGGACTGGCTTTCATCATTGCCGTGCGCTACCAGAGTTGGCTGGCGGGCGGCACGACGGAAGGCACGCCGGAAGCGGTGCGGGTCGAAGCGCCGTCGTTCGTCACGCTGGGCAACGGCAGCCTGATGGGCATTCCGAACCCTGTCTGGCTGATGGTGCTGCTGTACATTTTGGCCCACGTCGTGATGACGCGCACCTCGTTGGGCCGCTATATTTACGCGGTCGGCGGCAACGCGGAGGCCGCTCGCCTGTCCGGCGTGCCGGTGTTCGGCGTGTTGATTCTGGTGTACGCCTTGTGCGGTGTGTTGACGGGCCTGAGTGGCATCGTGGACGCCTCGCGGTTCAGCGGGGGCCGGCCGAGCGCCGGCAACATGTACGAACTGCAGGTCATCGCCGCGGTGGTCGTCGGAGGTACCAGTCTGGCCGGCGGCGAGGGACGCATCTTCGGCACGCTGATCGGCGCGTTGATCATCGCCGTGATCCAGAACGGCCTGAACATGGCCGGCGTAACCAGCTATGAGCAAATGGTGGTGTTTGGCTTGCTGATCCTGTTGGCCGTGCTGCTGGATCAGCTCAAGAAGCATACCTGGCGCCGCACGGGGTGACGGCGGCCAGCGATTACGATCCTGGCGAGCGGTGGGCGTTAGCCCACCGGTTGTCCCCGGGGTTGGTTTGTGAGCATCAAAGGAACCGGCGGGCTAACGCCCACCGCTAGCCAAAATCGCTGAACTGAAGCAATATGAGGAACCGGCGGGCTAACGCCCGCCGCTCGCCAAAATGTCCGAACTTGAACAATACGATTACCATTTGCCTCGCGAGTTGATTGCGCAAAGCCCGCTGACGGACCGGAGCGATGCCCGGCTGCTGGTCGTCCGGCGCGAAACGCAAACGCTGCAGCACCGATTCGTGCGGGATCTGCCGGCGATCCTTGCCGCCGGCGACGGTCTGGTGCTGAACGACACGCGCGTCATCCCGGCGCGGCTGGTCGGTTATCGCACCCAGACTGGCGGCCGCTGGGAAGGGCTTTACCTGGGCAGCGACGACCACGGCGTGTGGAAGATGTTGGCCAAGACCCGCGGCAAGCTGAAGCCGGGCGAGAGCGTGATACTGCAAGACCGGGAGGGGCGGGACACGTGCCGGCTGATGCTCTTGGACCAGGTGGGGCAAGGTCTCTGGGCCGCGCGGCCGGAAACCGACGAAGACGTACTGAACCTGCTGGACCGAGTCGGCCGCGTGCCGTTGCCGCCATACATTCGCGACGGCCAGATGGTGGACTCCGACCGCGAGACCTACCAGACGGTGTATGCGGAAAAGCCGGGTGCGGTTGCCGCCCCCACCGCCGGCTTGCACTTCACGCCGCAGCTGCTGGAGGAGTTGCAGCATGGCGGGATCGAGATCTGCCGCGTCACCCTGCACGTCGGCTTGGGAACCTTCCGCCCGATCACTGCGGCGAAGCTCGACGAGCATCCGATGCACGCGGAGTGGGCCTCGATCGACGCGCCGACCGTTTTTCGCCTGAACGCGATCCGCGCCGCCGGCGGCCGGCTCGTTGCCGTGGGTACGACGGCCGTCCGGACGCTGGAGACCGCAACCGTCTCCGGCCAGCTGCAGGCCTGGCAAGGAGAGACGGACCTGTTCATCCGCCCGCCTTACCAGTTCCGCGCGGTGGACGTCCTGCTGACGAATTTCCACTTGCCCAAGAGCACCCTGCTGATTCTGGTCCGCACCTTCGGCGGCGACGACCTGATCCGCCGCGCGTACGACGAAGCCATTCGCGAACGTTACCGCTTCTACAGCTACGGCGACGCGATGCTGATCGTGTGAGCTGCCCCGGCCGGGCCGCCCGTCGGACGACGGGCCGGCTGCGCCGGAATCTACACCAGGAACAACCACAGTCGCCTGGTACGCCCGAATCGACCACTTCGTAGAAAAGCGGCGGGTATGCGCGTCAGTCGATGATCTTGTTGATTGGGTACTCGACGATGCCCTTGGCGCCGGCCGCTTTGAGCTGGGGGATCAGCGCGCGGACGAGGGACTCGTCCAGGATGGTGTTCACGTCGGCCCAATCGGGATCGGACAGGGCGGAGACCGTGGGTTTTTGCAGGGCGGGCAGCAAGGCGAGGATCCTGCTCAGGTCCGCGCGCGGGACGTTCATCATCAGCCCGACTTTGCCTTCGGCGTTCAGGCAGGCTTGCAGCATCAGGGCGATGTTGTCCAGTTTCTGCCGGATCCACGGGTCGCCGTACGATTTCTGATTGGCGATCAGCCGCGTCGTGCTCTGCAGCACCTCGTCAATGATCCGCAGGTTGTTGGCCCGGATCGAACTGCCGGTCTCGGTGACTTCCACAATGGCGTCGGCCAGGCGCGGCGGCTTGACCTCCGTCGCACCCCACGAGAACTCGACGACCGCGTTCACCCCGTGGCGGGCCAAGAAAGCCTTGGTCAAGCCGACGGCTTCGGTCGCGATCCGCTTGCCCTCCAGGTCCTTCACGCTCTGCACCGGCGAATCGTTCGGGACGCACAGCACCCAACGGACCGGCCGGCGGCTGACTTTGGAGAACAGCAGCTCACAGATCTCGACCACCTGCGCGCCGGTTTCCAGCACCCAGTCGTAACCGGTGATGCCGGCGTCGAGGACGCCTTGCTCGACGTACCGCGCCATCTCCTGGGCGCGGATCAGCAGGCATTCGATCTCCTGGTCGTCGATCGTCGGGTAGTAGGACCGCGACGAGTACGTAATCTTGTAGCCGGCTCGCTGGAACAACTGGGCCGTGGCTTCCTGGAGGCTGCCGGCGGGAATGCCTAGTTTCAAGACTCGTTCGGGCATGGGGTTCATTCTCTTTCCTGGGACGGCCTTTCGGCCATCGGTTGAAGTCGTGCTGCGAAGACGTGTGAGCACGTTCCAAAGTAGCCATCTCGCTCCGCGAGATGAAAAGCCAGCCTCTCGCGGAGCGAGATGGCTACTTTGACTGTGGCCGCAACCGGGGTCAACCTTTCTTGTACACCGCGGCGGGATCGAAGACTCGCTCGCCAACCACCTCGACTTGCCCCGTGGGCGGGTCGATCTTGCGGAAGAAACAGCTGCGATAGCCCTCGTGGCAGGCCGCGCCGCCGATCTGGTGAACCTTGACCAGCAGCGTGTCCGCGTCGCAGTCAAAAAAAACGCTGCGCAGCTCCTGGACGTTGCCGCTCTCTTCCCCTTTGCGCCACAGTTTTCCGCGGCTGCGGCTCCAGTAGCAAACGCGGCCCGTCTGCAGCGTCTCCTCGTAGGCCGCCCGGTTCATGTACGCCAGCATCAGCACGTCGCCGCTCGCCTCGTCCTGGGCGATGACGGGGATTAGTTCGTGCTTGTCAAAATCGGGGCCGTTCATCGTCTTTCTCCTTGGAGTGCATCCCCTTGCGTCAGGCAACAGGGGAACGAAGTTCATGCCGATGGGAACGGATTGAAATCCGTTCTACGTTGCCCACGGCCGCTTCACGAACTGGCACGCCGGGCAACCCGCAGTCGGCCGCGAGCCTGGACGACCGCCCGGTCGCGGATCTGCTGTTGCTCGTCGGTCAGGGCGGGTTGCAGCCGCGCCGAGTCGAGTTGTTCCTGGGCGGCCTGTTCGTCGATCTCGTCCGCCGGGACCGTCTGCGCCGTGAGCACGGTGACGTGATTCCCCACGACTTGGACAAAACCGCCATCGACGTAGAAACGGCTTAGGTTGTCACCCTGCCGCAGCCGCATTTCACCGTATCCCAGCCGGCCGATCAGCGGAGCGTGGTCCAGGCCGATGCCGATCTCGCCGTCGTACAGCGGCAGGACGACGAACTCGGCGGCCTGATCCAGCGTCTTCCGTTCCGGCGTGACGACGGTGCATTGAATCGTTTTTGCCATGTTCACATGCCACCTTGAAAAGCGTTGCGGACGGCACACGGAGTGTGCCTGCTACTTTACGCCAACCCGGCGCTCATCTTCTTGGCCTGCTCTTCCGCCTGTTCGATCGAGCCGACGTACATGAAGGCCTGCTCGGGCAGGTGGTCCCACTTGCCGTCGCAGAGTTCCTCAAAGCTGCGGATGGTGTCCTGCAGCGTGGTAATTTCGCCTTTCTTGCCGGTGAACACTTCCGCGACCAGGAACGGCTGCGACAGGAACCGTTCGATGCGGCGGGCGCGGTGCACGACCAGCTTGTCCTCGTCGCTCAACTCGTCCACCCCCAGGATCGCGATGATCTGCTGCAGTTCGCGGTACCGCTGCAGGGTGCGTTGCACGCGGCGAGCCACCTCATAGTGCCGCTGGCCCACGTACTGCGGATCCAGGATGCGGCTGGACGAGGCCAGCGGGTCGATCGCGGGATAGATGCCTTTTTCAGTAATCGACCGTTCCAGGTAAATGAATGCGTCCAACTGGCCGAAGGCCGTGGCGGGGGCCGGATCCGTCGGATCGTCGGCCGGCACGTACACGGCTTGCACCGACGTGATGGCCCCGCGCTTGGTCGAGGCGATCCGCTCCTGCAAAGCGCCCATCTCCGTGGCCAGCGTCGGCTGATAACCCACGGCCGAGGGCATGCGGCCCAGCAGCGCCGAAACCTCGCTGCCGGCCTGCGAAAAGCGGAAGATGTTGTCGATGAACAGCAGCGTGTCCTTGCCCGTCGTGTCGCGGAAGTACTCGGCGACCGTCAGCGCGGACAAGGCCACGCGGAGCCGCGCACCGGGCGGTTCGTTCATCTGGCCGAACACCATGCAGGTCTGCTCGATGACCTTGCGGCCCGTGTCGCCGATTTGCGCTTCCTGCATTTCCAGCCACAGGTCCGTGCCCTCGCGCGTCCGCTCGCCCACGCCCGCAAACACGGAGTAACCGCCGTGCGCCGACGCAATGCGGGCGATCAACTCGGTCAGGATCACCGTCTTGCCCAGTCCGGCCCCGCCGAACAGCCCGGCCTTGCCGCCGCGCACGAACGGGGTCAGCAGGTCGATGACCTTGATGCCGGTCTCGAACAACTCGGTACTGGTCGACAGGTCGTTGACTTTCGGCGCTTCGCGATGGATCGGCCAGTACTGCGTGGCCTTGACCGGGCCGCGCTCGTCGACCGCTTCGCCCAACAGGTTGAACACGCGGCCCAACGTGGCGTCGCCGACGGGGACCGATACCGGCGCGCCCGTGTCCACGCACTCCATGCCGCGGACCATGCCGTCCGTGCTGCCCAGCGCCACGCAACGCACGCGGCCGCCGCCGAGATGTTGCTGGACCTCGCCGGTCAGGTTCAGGCGTACGCCTTTCTGGTCGGTCTGGATCTTGACCGCATTGTAGATCGGCGGGAGCTGGTCTTCGGGATACTCCGCGTCGAACGTCGAACCGATGACCTGGGAGACGCGTCCCACGTTCTTGTCTGCAGTTGCTGTCGTCATTCCTCGTCTAGTCCTTGCTTGGTGTCCCGCATCCCGCGACTAGTCGCTCTTCAGCGCTTCGACGCCGCCGATGATTTCCGAAATCTCCTTGGTGATCTGCGATTGGCGGGCCCGATTATAGGCCATCGACAACCGCCGGATCATGCTCGTCGCGTTCTCCGTGGCCGACTTCATGGCCACCATGCGCGAAATCTGCTCGCTCACGCCCGCGTCCAGAAAGCACTGGAACAGCCGCACTCGGAAACTGGCCGGAACGACTTCTTCCAGGATGCTTTCCGCCGAGGGCAGGAATTCGTATTGCAGCCGGGGGCCGTTCAGGTTCTCCTCCGCCTCTTGTTCCTCTTCGCCGGCCAACGAGCCCAAGGGCAGTAAGGTCTCCACAACGGGAACCTGGCGCGACGCGCTCAGGAACTTGGTGTACACGACGTCAAGGCGGTCGAGCTGTCCCAGCGAGTAGGCGTCCAGATAGCGGTTGGCAATCTCGGCCACATCCACGAACTTGGGCTGATCGTCGAACTGCAGGTAGGCCTCCGCCATTGCGATTTTGCGGAAGCGAAACGCCGAGATGCCGCGTTTCCCGGACACCTCCAGCCGCAGTTCCGGCACTTGAGCCCGCAGCTGCCCGTACTGCGGAAAGGCCAGCCGCAGAACGCCCGCGTTGTATCCGCCGCACAGTCCGCGATTGGCAGTCAGCACCAACAACACGCTGCTTTTGACCGCTTCCCGCGGTTCCAGCAGGGGATGCTTCACTTCCAGCCCGGCCCCGGCCAGGTCCTCCGCCAGCCGGCTGATGTGCTCGGTAAACCGTGCCGCCGCCGTGGCGCGGTCCATGGCTTTGCGGAACCGCGCCGTCGCGATCAACTCCATGGTCCGCGTGATCTTGCGGATATTCCCGATGGATTTGCGGCTGCGATCGAGTTTCCGGGCGTTGGCCATGCGACTTACTCAGACAATAACGGTGTAGGGTGCCGCTTTCCGCACGCGGCGTGCGTCAGGCCGGCTTCTTGGCGGCTGCGTATTGGCTCTTGAATTCCTGGATCGCCGTGCGGATCTCGGCTTCGACCTCGTCGCTGACGTCTTTGCGCTCGTCCAGCGTCTTCCACAGGCCGGGTTTGTGGTCGCGCACAAAACTCAAGAACCCTTCCTCCCAAACCCGCACTTCGGTGACCGGAACGTCGTCCAAATGTCCCTTCGTGCCGGCATAGATGCTGAGCACCTGGTCGACGACGTGCATCGGCTTGTACTGCGGCTGCTTCAACAACTCGACCATCCGGTAGCCGCGATCGAGCCGCGCTTGCGTGGCCGCGTCCAGTTCGGTGCCCAACTGGGCGAAGGCTTCCAGTTCGCGGAACGAGGCCAGATCCAGCCGCAGTCCGCCGGCCACCTTCTTCATCGCCTTGACCTGGGCCTTGCCGCCCACGCGCGACACCGAGATGCCGGCATTCATGGCGGGCCGCTGGCCGGCGAAGAACAAGTCCGGCTGGAGGTAGATCTGGCCGTCGGTGATGGAAATCACGTTGGTCGGGATGTACGCGGAGACTTCGCCCTCGAGCGTCTCGATGATCGGCAGCGACGTCAAGGAGCCGCCGCCCAGCGCGTCGGACAGCTTGGCCGACCGTTCCAGCAGCCGGCTGTGGCAATAGAACACGTCGCCAGGGTAGGCCTCGCGTCCGGGCGGCCGCCGCATCAGCAACGACAGCTGGCGGTAGGCCACCGCCTGCTTGGACAAGTCGTCGTAGACGATCAAGGCGTGCTGACCGTTGAACATGAAGTACTCGGCCATCGCCGTGCCCGCGTAAGG
>CAYPGE010000321.1:0-11063 GCA_964409865.1 uncultured Pirellulaceae bacterium | reverse complement strand
CCTGTACAAGCAGAATTGGGCCCAGTATCCACGCTCCGTCGCCGCCGACGACGCCGGCTGGGTATATCTCGGAGTGGGCAGCACCGCGTGCCAGATCGTCGCCTTCGATTCCAAGTCGCGGAAGGCCGTGCCGCTCGTGCCGGAGAGCGAGCGCGGGCACGGCTACGCTTCCGTCTTCCCCGGGACGGACGGCAAGGTCTACGGGCAACCCAATTCCTCGAAACCCGACAACTGGCTCGTGCTGCACCGGGGGCAGGCCACGCCCGTCGGCCAGCGGCCGAAGTTCACCGAGCGACGGCTGATCGCCGGCAGCCAGGGCTTGTTCCACACGGTGTTTCCCGACGGCCGCCGCGTGCGGAACTTCGACCTCCTGGAGGGAAGCCTCGTGGTCGAAGACCCCCAGGCCAAGAGCCAGCAGACGATCCAATTCGACTGCCAGAGCGAAGGCGCGCACGTGATGGGCGTGGCCGCCGCTCCCAACGGCACGATCTGCGGCGGCAGCGCGTTTCCGATGCGGTTCTTCAGCTACGATCCGGGCCGCGACCAGTGGGTACGGCACTCGGCCTTCGGGCAATGGAATACCGTCGGCCGTCAAGGCGACCATTTCTTTGTGGGGGCGTATTCCGGCGGACACCTGCTCGAGTGGGATCCTGCCGCGCCGTGGGCCGATACCGTCGAAGGCCGCCAGGACTGCAATCCCCGCATGCTCACCAAGTGCTCGCCGACCATCATTCGCCCGGCCAAACTGCTGGCCCACCCCGACGGCCGGACGATTGTCGTGGGCGGCACGCCCGCCTACGGCATGACCGGCGGCGGGTTGCTGTTCTGGGACCGGTCCAGCGGCGAGCGCGTGCTGCTGACGCACGAGCAGGTTCTCCCGCAGCACTCGACAATGAGCCTCGTGGCGCTGCCGGCCGGAAAGCTGCTGGGCGGCACCACGACCAGTCCCGGCACAGGCGGCGAGCGCAAGGCAGAGCAGGCCGAACTGTACCTGATGGACGAGGCGACCAAACAGGTCGAGTGGCACCAGCCCGTGTTTCCGGGCGTGCAGGGTTACACGGACCTGTGCCTCGGACCCGACAAGCTCGTTTGGGGCTTTGCCGATCGGACCATCTTCTTCGTGTTCGACCCGGCCAGCCGCAAGGTGGTTCACCAGCAGTCGATTGCGGCCGAGTTCGGAGGGACGGTCTCGCACCAGGGGCCGCGCGTGTTCGTGCGGGGGCCGAACCAGGAAGTCTACGCCCTGTTCACGCGGTCGATCGCCCGCATCGAGCCGCCCGATTGGCGCGTCAAGCTGCTGGCGAAGTCCCCTGTCCCGCTGAGCGCCGGCGGCGATTACCTCGACGGCCGTATCTGGTTCGCCAGCGGCTCGCACCTGTACAGCTACCGGCTGCCGTAGATCAAGATCTAGCCAAGGCGTGACTCGCAGGACGCGCGGCAATCTCGGCAAACACAATCCACCGCTCGAAATGACTCAAAGGAACAATCCATGTCCTCAGCCATCCACGAATGTGCGTCGGCACGGCCCACCCGGCTCTCGCGCCGGCGTTTTCTAGCGGCAGCCGGTGCCGCGTTGGGCACCAGTCTGGCCATCCCCACCCTCGTCCCGGCGTCGGCTCTGGGCGCCGACGGAAAGGTCGCTCCCAGCAACCGCGTCGGTATCGGGATGATCGGGCTGGGACGGCAGGCGATTGCCCACAACCTGCCGGTGTTTGCGCGGGCCGCCGATGCGCAGGTCGTCGCGCTGTGCGACGTGGACCGCTGGCGGCTTCAGTTTTCCAAGGACAATCCGGCGGCCGTGGCCGTGGCCCAACGGCACCAGTTCGACCTCGACGCCATGCAGGGCTGCTTCCGCACGACGGACTTCCGCGAGGTGCTCGCCCGCAAGGATGTCGACGCGGTGATGATCACCACGCCCGACCATTGGCACGTGCCGATCGCCCTGGCGGCGATCCGCGCGGGCAAAGACGTGTGCTGCGAAAAGCCGATCGGGCTGTGCATCGCGCACGGCCGGATCCTCGCCGACGCTGCGGCCAAGGCCCAGTGCGTGTTCCGCACCGACAGCGAGTTCCGCTCGATCCCCACCTGGTTCAAGGCCGTCAGCCTCGTGCGCACCGGCAAGATTGGGCAACTCAAGACGATTCGCACCGTGGCTCCGTGCTGGAACACGCCGCTGCCCATGCAGCCGACCATGCCCGTGCCGGAGGAGTTGGACTACGACATGTGGCTCGGTCCCGCGCCACTGGCCCCGTACACCGAGAAACGGGTCCATGCGCTGAAGACCTACACGGCCGGATACGATCGGCCGGGCTGGTACGGCAATCGCACCTACTGCGACGGCGGCATCTGCAACTGGGGCCATCACCCGTTGGACGTCGTCCAGTGGGGCAACGGCTCGGAACTCACCGGGCCGGTGGAAATCGAAGGCGGCGGCGAGTTCCCGCCGGCCGACGGCCTGTGGAACGTGATCCTCGGCTTCGATCTGCGCTATCGTTACGCCAACGGCGTCGAGCTGTTCTACTGCAATACGGGGCGCAAGACCGGCGGCAGCGAGTCCGTCCACGTGCGCTTCGAGGGCACCGAGGGCTGGGTCTGCTGCTGGTACGGACCGGACCGCTTGGAGGCGGAACCGAAATCGATCTTGACGGCGGAGGTCAAGCCGGAAGACTTCCCGTTCCCGCTGGAGAACGAGAAGCGCAACTTCCTGAACTGCGTCAAGACGCGCCAGCGGACGCTCGAAGATGCCGAGGTCGGCCATCGTTCCAGCTCGGTCGCGCAGCTTGGATACATTTGCTGCCAGCTGGGCCGCAAGCTGACCTGGGACCCGGCCACCGAGCGTTTCCCCGGCGACGACGAAGCTAACCGGCTGCTGGCTCTCCCGCCGGGCCGCGCGCCGTGGGGCGTGGCTTGACGGGGTGCGACGGATCATCAACGAGACGAGAGGAGTCAGACCGCGATGGACGACGAGGATTTGGAGCGCGAGAACGAGAGCCTGACGCAACAGTTGCTTGTGCTGGGCCGTGATCCGGCGGTATTCGCCGATCTGTTGCCAGATGAGTTGAATCTGCGACTGAAAAAGGCTATCGCCTACGCGGAAGAAGCCCGCGAGGCGGAACTGCTGGGCCGCGAGCCGCCGCCCGCATTTCTCGATCCGACGTCCCCACACTGGATTCCCGACGTGGACGATATGGTGCATCGTACGGCTCGCCAGTTGCTGGGCGACGATTTCATCCTGTTGGCCGACGACGCGCTGTCGGATGCGGAGGTCGAGGAGCAGTTGCACCTGGTCATCGAGCGTCTGGCGAAGCAAGACATCTCGTTCGGGCTCAACGAGACTGTTCCTGAACGGCTGGCCTACCGTTGTCTGCTCGAAGACCTCCGGGAGGGCCTAGACGTAATGCCCGGCTTGGTGCTAGACGGCTGCGACGGATGCTGTGAAGAGTGCTTCCAACTGCCCTACTGCGAGACCGGAAAGGAACTGGCCGAGGAGTACCACTTCGAGGTGCCGCCGCCGCCCCTTCCGGCGCGCGCGATCGATTCCGAGAACCCGGCGTCTCGCCCTAAGAGGTACTGGAATTGGCCGGCGGACGGCAGTCCCCAGCGGGCCGGCAATCCGGCCGACGGTCGCCACTTCACGGACGACCTTCCCTTCTGACCAGGGCAGGACGATCTCGACGTCATTGATCTTTTTTCTTCGTCTGCTTGCTTCGCCGCCCATGCCGAACCGCGGCCCTTGGGGGAAGGCCAGATCGAGCGCGCACATCCTCCAGCGACGCGCCGCCTTCCCGCTGATGTCGTTCGCGACACTGTTGCAGGTAGGCCTGAAACTCGGGATTCGTGCGCAGGGAGAGGGTTTCCAAGTCATCGCTGGCGACGTCAAGCAGCGCCGCTACCGGGCGTCCCTTTCGCGTGAACACGAGCGGCGCGCTTCGCGCCAACCCCAGCAACTGAGCCAGGGGACGGGACTCATTCTCAAGTTCGATCACTTTCATAGGATCAACCCGCCCGCCGCGTACCGGCGGCTGGTCCCGCAATCGTCCCACCTCCACAAGCGGTGGTCCAGGCGAACTACGGCACTACGAAAGTGCGGAGCAGATGAACGATTGCTCACTTGGCTTTCATCCCGATTTTGGCCGCCTGTTCTCCTTTGCTGGTGATCTTCCAGCGAAGCAGGTTATCTCCGGTGACGAATCCTTCGGAAATCATCGGCTTTCGCGCCCGTCCGACCATGATCTTCCAGCGCGGCACGCCGCGTGAATTGGCAACGAAATCGCCGTCTTTCAGGGTGTGCGTAATGGTTCCTTCGAGATGAGCCTCAATCTCCTTTCGCGTTGCATTGCCGCCGAGAGCGGTCAACGCCTGCAGAACTGGCCGGTAGAATTCCCAAAGCGGCGTCTGACTGCCCTTCGTCTGTCTTGGCTGCTGCCCACCGACGCGCAGTACCGTGTCATGGACCACATCGGGGTCTGCGTTGACCACCCGGTGATTCCGGAGGCCGGTTTCCGCTGAAAAACGCGCTCAGCCTCGCACATTCTGGTCACCCGACTCAGCCGCCGTCTGGAGCACCAAAGCGATCCTAACGCGTCCGCGGCCCCATCAGTCGGCGGCGCGAGGGCCATATTGACCACCCGAACGCCGTGCCCTCGGCGCTCTTCCCTCTTCTGTTCGGCTCCAGCACGCTGCGGCATCATCAGACGAAAGATGCCGTTGGCGCCGCCTTTGTTGGTCGCCAATGAGAGCTGCCCTATTCGGGAAGAGCGAATAGGGTCAGTTGCCGTTCCGCTCGAGCGGACACGGACGCCGACGCGAGTTCGTCAGTGTTACTGCGGGCCGCATCGGCAGCCTGTTCGAGACGAGACTGGCACGATGTGACGGCGTCGACGGCGGCGTTCGGTGAACGGACGGGGCCGAGTTGGGCGAGGAATTGGCTTACGACGGTTACGCGGCAATCGTTTTGGGAAAGCGTCAGGCCCAGCTTACGAAGGCGAGTCAGCTTGTCCTGAGCTAAGTTGGCGGTCTGTTCCAGAGCCTGGAACGGCTCCATCGGCTCGCGGAGGTCTTGCTCGCGTTTCTGACACACGAAGATCACGTCCAGCTGGATCGGCTCCTTGGCCTGCGACTTGGGCGCGGCCACGGACATCTCGGCTTTCACCGGATGAGCTTGGACTACGGAAAAACCGGCGCCGTAGATGGCTTGCGCCAGCGAACTCCAGCCCTCCGGCCGCGAATGGTGGTACGTGAAGTGCAGGAAAAGGGGTCAGGACTCTTTTGCGGGAACGGCCCGGAGGGTGCTACGCACAAAAGAGTCCTGACCCCTTTTCCTGCACAGGCTGTCGAGGAGGCTTGGCGCAACTGCCTGCTGTACGACGAGCACACGTGGGGAGCCCACACGGCCGGCAGGGAGCCTGAAAGCGAGTTCACCAAGGCCCAGTGGGCGATCAAGTCGCAATTCGCCCATCTGGCGGGACAGGACGGCGATTTCACCTTCCGCTTCGCGATCACCAGCCGGCGCGTCAACCCGGCGGGGTCGGGAGACCCGCGCCGAGCGCGGGCGGATAACGTCGCCTCGGCACGGTTCGGCTGGGGCGTGGCCAGTCCGCTACAGGCCATCGCGATCGGGGCCAACCCCGGCGGCACGTTGCCGTGCCCCATGGCCGGCCTGATCGAAATCGCCGAGCCGAACGTGTTGCTGGTGGGCCCGAAACGAGCTGAGGCGGACGAAAGTCTGGTGCTGAGGCTTTGGGAAGTGACGGGCCAAGCCACGACCGCCCACGTGCGGTTGCCGTTTGTGCCGTTCCAGAAGGCCCGTGCGGCCAGTCTGGTCGAAGAGGTCCAGGAACCGTTGGAGATTCGTGACTCGGCCGTAGCCGTCCCGATCCGGGCCTGCGGCTTGGCCACCGTGCTGCTGGAATGAGTATACGGATCTGGGTCAGTCCTGCCTGAGATCTTCCGTGTGTCGCACGGCCGGGCGGACTGCTGTAACGATGCGAGAGTACTACCATGCGAACATTGTCAATGTCGTCCACCGTGTTTCTCTTCGCGGCCGCTACCGTCCTGCAAAATCCGCTTGCCGTGCTGGCCGCGGAGTTGAACGTGGAGGGCTTCGCGAAGCTGCCGGCCAACACGTGGGTCTTGATTCACTGCGAAGACGATTCCGGCGGCAAGATGTTCGCCCGTGCAGTTTTCGCCGACAACGTCGATCAGCTCTACCTGTGGGGAACGGGTGGCAAGATGCCGGCCAGGAATGTTTACCTGCGCTACGAGCTGGAGAGCTTCTGTCCGGACGCCAGGGATGCTGATCAGCAAGACCTGGTCCACGGCCGTGATCGACACGGACCGCAGCGAGGTGCTGTACACCGGCGGCGGCCACTCGGGTTACTCCGGCAACGACATGGCCCGCTATCGCATCGCGGACAACCGCTGGAGCCTCGACATGCCGCCGCGCTTTCCGCCGTTCTTGGAGAGCACCAATGCCGGCATCTTTGGCTGGAGTTACGGAAGGATTCCCTTCAGCCAGCACACCTACCTCTGGTACTGTTACGATCCGGTGTCCAAGACGGTGGTCTATCTCGCCCGCCCGTCGCTGTTCGATGGCGTGGACGTGCAACTGAGCGACGATCCGCAAGACGTCTTCGTGTACGACGCTCAAAAGCACGGCTACGTGAGCTGGGTCTACGACGTGGCGGCCAAGCGGATGCACCGGCCGAGCCTGGGCCGGCCGTTCGCCAATCCGTGGCACCTGGCGTTGGTTGGCACTCCGCAGGGAGTGTACGCCGCGTGCGAAAACCGGCTGTATCACGGGCAGGTCGAGCGCGAGGTGGGTCGCGTTGCCTGGGAACTGGTCGATTCGGATTTCCCCAAGCCGCGGGAAGAACTCAAGTATCACTACGAGTTCCAACCGCTGACGTACGACGCAACGCGACAGCGGCTGATCCAACTGAAAGGAGACCAGCGGCGCGTGGACGTGTACGCCCGCCCGTTGGCGGCCGGCTCAGCGTGGCGGCAGCTCGAAACGCAAGGCCGGGCGGCAATCGGCCGCGAGGCAGTCTACATCGCGCGGCACGACGTGGTGCTGTGGCTGGCCGACAAGCAGTTGTTCGCGTTGGACTGTGCCCACCAGCGCCTGGCGGAGTTGGACGTCGCTCTGCCCGCCGGGCTGTACACTCACGAATGCGCGATGGTCTATGACCCCCGGCATGACGTCTGCGTGGCGCTGATCCCCGCCAGCTTCAGCGGTCCTCTGCAGACGTTTCTGTTTCGCTTCGATCCGGAGACGGCCAAGTACCGATCGCGTGCTTAAACGAGCGACAGCAGGCTCGTCAGCCCCAGCGGTTCGCGGCACGCGTAGGGTTCTCCGTACCGCACGCCGATGGTCTTGCCCCAATAGGCCGCCTCGTCGCGCAAGCGTTCCAGGAACGTCGGCGGATCGCTCGGCTGCCCCTCCACAAACTGGCTCTGATAGCAGCGGATCGCGGCCAGCTTGCGATCCCAAACCGCGCTGATGTCCAGCACGAACGCCGGTTGCGGAGCTAGCTTCAGGTGGACACAGTAGTAGTGGTAGATCCGCTGTGGATGATGCGGCGTCCCGGCCAGATCGCACTTGGTCAGCTTGGCCCAGAACCGTGCTGCCTCGATCAGTTGCGTGGCGGCCACGTGATCCGGATGCGCATCGACCCAATACGGGGCCAGCAGCCACCGCGGCCGGACCTGGCGGATCACTTCCGCCAGCTGTCGGCGGGCGTCCAGCGTGGCCTCCAAACTGCGGTTGGGCAGTCCCATGTTTCGCCGCCAGTCGATCCCCAGGATTTCCGTGGCCGCCGCCGTTTCGCGGCTACGTTTCTCCAGCGAGCCGAAGGGCGTCGGCTCGCCGTCCGTCAAATCCAGGATGCCCACGCGCCTGCCCTCCGCTTTCAGTTTCAAAATGGCCCCGGCGGCGCCTAATTCCGCGTCATCCGGATGCGGGGCGATGACGAGGACATCCAACGGGGCTAGCGGCTCTTGTCCCTGGTCAGCGGACGATGAGTGACGCGTACGCGGTTGATTCATGTTCTTCTCCCAAGCGCCGCGTATCATCCCTGTTGTCGCGGTTTCGATCAACTGGTCTGGACTTGCCGGCCCGGTTTTGAGAAAGTCCTACCCCGGCCTGCGTCCGCAACGGAAGGGGCCAGACGTACAGAATTCAATTTTCGCGGTCGATCGTCCGGCCCACGGGAAAATGCCGTCCCCGCGAAAGCTGAATTCTGTACGTCTGACCCCTGATCCGGAAAGCGTTGCGTTTCAACCTGAACACCGACGGTTGCCCAAACCGTTTGGTGCTAGCGGACAGTGCGAATCGAGTCTTTGGCCAGGTTCCAGAGCCATGCTGCCCAAACTGCCCATCCTGAACACCGCGTTGCGCATGTCCCCCTGGCTCCTTCTGCTCTGGTGCTTGGGACTGGTCGGCTGTGCCTCCTTGGACACCCAGGCAGAAATCGAAGATCCCGAACCGGAAGCCCAAGCTGGCGAGCCGTTCCGCAAACCCGGTCCGCCGGGCCAAATGCTGGGCATCGACGAGCGGGCGCGGGAAATCGAACGGAATCTCGGCGTGCGCTGATCGTTGCTACGGCTGATACGGCCACTCGGGCAGATCGGCCAGGAAGCTGGGATGGACGCCCTTCAGCCACACGTAGTCGTCCGAGATGCGTTTGGCGGCGACCATCCGGGCGGCCAACAGCCCGTAGATGGCGCCGCCCAAGAACACCAGCGGACTCGCCACAAGCATCCACGGAAAAGTTTCGCTGCGGTCCACGGTCGCAACCCCCGCGACAAACATGCCGATGCTCGCCAGGACGAGAAACCAGCCGATGAACATCGCCCGGTGACGCTTGGCGAACCACTCGTCGCTTAACCCCACGTAGATGGTCGCCGTTTTGCGCAAAATCAGGGCCAGGATCACGTAGATCAAGATGTGCAGCAGAATGGTCAGATAGATCGCTGGATGGTGCCAGTAAAGATTTCGCTTCAGCCGCCGGTCCGTGGGCTGATTGCTCTTGACGCAGCGGGCCGGCAGTTGCGAGCCCTTCCGCATGACCAGGACGTTGCCTTGACGCCACAGTCCGGTGTCTGCCACGATCTCGGCGTCATAGACGATCGGCGCAGTGAGCGGCGCAGTGAGCGGCGGGGCATAGGGGTTCTCGGACGAGGACATGACAACGCCTCTTACGACAGGGTTTTGGGGACGCGGCAGTCTTGGAGGAAGTGACACCCGGATGCGGTCAATTTACTGTCGGCGCTGGCAGCCGACAAGGGAAGAAGGCCGCGCTGGGACACCGGGGAGATTGGGAGAAGCCAGGCTGTTCGAAAAAGCCGGGCTTCTGGCTCAGCCGCCCTATCCGCCTGCTTGCTTCTGCCCTTGGTTCTGTTCTGATGACTTGGCGGGGCATCCTTGCAAAATCGGCTTTTCCGGAGGACCTGGGCCATGTTGAACCGCATCCAACTTGTTGTCGCACTTTTCCTCTGCGCGGCGATCCGTTCCACGGCTGGCGCTGCGGACCAAAGCGAGACCGTTCATCTGGTCAGCCGGATCGTCGGCCAGGAGTTCTTGTCCGAGACGGTGCGGATCGGAGACCTGAACGGAGACGGCGCGTCGGACGTGCTCTTTGTCCAAAACCTGTACGGCCCGCGGATCATCACCTGTCTGACGGCCACGACCATCGCCGGCGAAGTCCTGTGGCAGACCGGCGCGCCGTCGAAGGATAACGGCCGCTGCTACTGCGATCTGCCCGTGCAGATCTACGACTGGGACCGGGACGGCCGGAACGAGGTGCTGTACGTCCGCCAAGCCACGTACCAAGATTCGCCTGCGCCCGATCCGCGAAGGGTTCGCGAGCGCGCCGAGCGGTACGAAGGCGACGCGACCATGCTGGTCCTGGACGGCCGCACGGGACACGAGAAAGGCAGTTTCGCCCTGCCCGCACCGGCCGACGACAGCTTCCTGCTGGCGGACCTGACCGGACGTGGACGGCGTGAAGATCTGGTCGTCAAAGACCGCTATTGGAACATGTGGGGTGTTTCGCACGCAGGCCAAGTGCTCTGGCACTACGCCGGCTCGGTGGGGCACTATCCGGCCGTCGCGGACGTCGATGACGATGGCCGCGACGAAGTGTTCATCGGCTTTGCCCTGATCGACCACGACGGCAAGCTGCTGTTCCAGAAGGACGCAGCCGGCGCTCACCAGGATGCAACGTTCGTCGTCAAGCCGCCGGATGGCCGCTGGCGGCTGCTGTTCGGCAACGGCGGCATCCACTGCGTCAGCCGCGAGGGCGAATCGCTATGGCATCATCCGTTGGGCGAAGCCCAGCACGTGGTGGCAGGGCGGTTCCGCACCGACTCGCCGCTGCAGTTCATGGTCGTCGATCGCACGCCGGTAGCAACGCATCGCCGCGACGCCAGTGCCTGGGCGATCCTGCTGCTGTACGACCTCGACGGCCGCGAACTCTGGCGCCGCCAGATGCAGCCGGGCGAATGGTGCATCGCCACGCGTCTGATTCGCTGGCAGGGACCCGGCCAACCCGATTGCGTGCTGGTCTACGGCTTTTCAGTCGAACGTCAGGGACCCGGCAAGCCGGCGCGCATCTACAACGGCCAGGGCGAGGTCGTGGATCAGCTTGCGTTGCAGGTCGGTCCCATGCCCGGCGAGACCGATTTCACGTCCGACTGCTACGGCATGGCCGCCGACGCCTGGGGCGACAGCCGCGAAGAGGTCCTGCTGTTCGGCTCCCGCGGCTTCAGCATCTATGCCAACACCCGCCCGCTGGAGCAGCCTTCGTTGTACAACATGACGCTGTATCCGGGGATGTAGGCGTCGAGGATCGGCACGCGGCAAGTCGTAACGCAGCCGGTGAACTTCGCCGGCTGCGCCGGAACCTAGTCCGGGGACAGCCGCAGACATCGGATCAGGCTTGGGTAGAGATGCGAGTGTACGAGTACGTGGGGGAGGGCCGTTCTCGCCTGACTTCCTCCCGTACTCGTACACTTACTCGTACACACAAATCTCTTCCGCACCTGTCCCCTGCCCCAAGCTA
>CAYPGE010000320.1:0-11136 GCA_964409865.1 uncultured Pirellulaceae bacterium | reverse complement strand
CTGGAATTGCCTGATGAAATCGAACCTGCTGCTTTGCGTCTTCGGCCTGTGCCTCTTCGCGGCTTGTCAGCCCAAGCCGCCGGCGGCCCCATCGCCGGCGGGCCCTGCCGTCTCGACGACGCCCGAGCGGGACTACTTTGACGTGGCGCGCGACTACCTGGCCAGGCTTGATGACGTCGACCCCAAGGAGGGCATGCTGCAGACCGCCTACTACCTGAACCGCTGGATCCAAGGTTCCGAGGACCAGGTCGCCTGGCAACTCGACCCGATGATCGACGCCTTGCCGAGCGAGTTGCGCACGCTCCCGCCTGTCCAATCGCTGGACAAGCGGGAGTTCACGGTGGAGGACGTAAGGTACCTGAGCGAGGCGTCCTGGGCCCGCAGCATCTCGAAGTGGGTCGCCCAACGTCCGGACGATCCGGACCTGGCGCCCTGGTTGAAGCAACTGGAGAAGGACCGCGGCGAAGAGCACGCTTACGAAGTGTCCTTGGCGGCCCGCTTGTTCGATTGGACCGTGCGGAACATCCAACTGGCTCCCCTGCTGCCGTTTCCCGGCCAGGCGGCAGGTCCGGCCGGCGGCGCGGCGGCTGGGACGCCGGGCGTTTCCCCCATCCAGCAGGCTACGCCCGGTCCAGGCTACACAGCCTTTCCCTGGCAGACTTTGGTTTATGGCCAGGGCGATGCGTGGCAGCGGGCACGCGTTTTCATGCTGTTGTGCCGGCAGCAGCAGATCGAGACCGTCATGCTTGCCGTGGATGATGCCCGCTTGTCCCCGCGGCCTCAGCCGTGGCTGCCCGCCGCCCTGATCGACGATCAGATGTACCTGTTCGACACGGGCTTGGGCCTGCCGATTCGCGCTGCTGGCGGCGCCGGCATCGCCACGCTGGCCCAAGTGCGTCAGGATGCCGGCATTTTGCGGGCGCTGGATGTCGGCACAGAAATGCGGTATGCGAAAGGGACCGCCGACCTGGCGCAACTGGTGGCCCTGATAGATGCCTCGCCGGAGGCACTATCTTACCGTATGAAGGCATTCGAACTGGAGGCTGCAGCCGGCGAACCGTTGTTTGTGGCGGTCGCGGCCGAGGACTTGGCCAAACGTCTGAAGAGCCGGGCGGGAATCACCGCCGTCGATCTGTGGCAAATCCCGTTTCAGGCGTGGGTGTATCGCGGGGCGCTTTTCGCGCGCGCCAACCAGGATCCCGAAGCGATGAGGAGGCTGATGTACGACCAGATGATCCTGGAGAACGTCCATCCCCTGACTCAGGGCCGCGTGCAGTATTTTCGGGGGAACTTCGAGAAGACGGCGGACAATCCGGGAGCCAAAGGCTACCTGGTCGAGGCCCGGGTGCCGAACAAGGTCATCGGCCAGATCGAGACCTCGCCGGAGGTCCAAGCCAGCCTGGGGCTGGTTCGGACGCGCGAAAACGACCAGGAATGGGCATACCGGCTGCAAATTGCCAAGGGCATGGCGACGGGAATCAAGCAGACCGCCACGTACTGGCTGGGCATGATCCACTACGAAACGGGCCACTACGAGACGGCCATCGAATGGCTCAAGCGGCGTTCGCTCGAAGCATCCGAGGACAACCCTTGGAAGCCTGGAGCGCGTTACAACCTGTCGCGAGTGTATGAAGCCCTTGGCGGCCTGGAGATGGCCCGCAAGACGTTGCTGTTGGACGATTCGCCCCAGAAACACGGCAACCTGCTGCTGGCCCGCTACTTGCGCGAAAGACGGGAACGTCAGACAAAGCTCGGCGCAACCGCGCCGTAACGACATCCGATTTCTCTGCCAGTAGTCTCCCCTTCCCCGCTTCCCAGACAACCCGCCGAATGCTATCCTTTACGGCTGAATTCACCCCCATGTCCCCGTAGCTCAATTGGATAGAGCGTCGGCCTCCGGAGCCGAAGGTTACAGGTTCGAATCCTGTCGGGGATGCTCTAATAAACAAGAAATCACCGAGTCGCCCGCCGCGCCGCCCCACCGCTTTCGCCCCGCTGCGCCGCGTCCCGTTCTGCAATCGATCAGCGGCTGTCGGTGGCTCGTCAGATTTGCTGGTCTCAGACTCCAACGCAAGAGCAGAACTCGCATGTCAAACGGGACTTCCGACTCCAGCGATCCGGCAGTTCAGGATCGAGCAGCCAGCGCGAGTTGGCGGCAGCTGTATCGGACGGAAGACTGGTGGGCGGTGTGGATTGGGGGAGCCATCCTGGCGTTCTTTACGCTCGTTGTCTGGAAAGATATCGCATCGGGGGAGAAGGGCGGAGAGTGGTTGAAGGCCTGGCTGGCGAAGCCCGGCTCCTGGACGTCCGATCCGAGGGACGCCTTGACGGTCAAAGGGACGAGCGTGTTGCCCGGCGTCTGCGGCGTGTTCGTCCTGAGTCTCGTCGTGTTCGGCCTGGGAGTGCGGGTGATGGGCAAGCCATTGGCCTCGTTCGCCGCCGGGTTCTTCGTGGTGTTCTTGCTGGGTCTGCTTTCGTTCGTGCTCGCCGGCCAGGCGGTGATCAAGTACTACAATCTCGAATACGCGCTCTGGGCTTTGCTGTTGGGCCTGTTGATCAGCAACACGGTCGGTACTCCCTCCTGGATCCGTCCCGCCGTCTGTACCGAGTTGTATATCAAGACAGGACTCGTGCTGCTGGGCGCGGAAATCCTCTTTGGCCGTCTGCTGGCCCTGGGCTTGCCGGGTGTGTTTGTGTCATGGGTCTCGACGCCCATCGTGCTGATTGGGACGTTCTGGTTCGGGCAGCGAATTCTCCGCATCGGCTCGCCGACGCTGAACATTGTGATTTCGGCCGATATGTCGGTGTGCGGCGTCTCCGCGGCGATTGCCACGGCCGCCGCGTGCAGAGCCAAACGCTCAGAACTGTCGCTGGCGATCGGCCTGTCCCTGGCCTTCACCGTGATCATGATGGTCGTGATGCCGATGGCGATCCGGGCGATGGGCATGAATAACGTGCTCGGCGGAGCTTGGCTGGGCGGGACGATCGACTCGACGGGGGCCGTCGCCGCAGCCGGCGCGATGTTGGGCCCGGACGCCTTGGCTGTCGCCGCGACGGTCAAAATGATCCAGAACATCTTGATCGGGGCGGTGGCGTTTGGCGTCGCCGTCTACTGGGTGACGCGCGTCGAGCGCACGGCAGATGGGGCCCGACCCAGCGTGCTGGAGATCTGGCACCGCTTCCCCAAATTCGTCCTGGGGTTCGTGGCCGCATCCATCGTTTTTTCCTGGCTGGCCGGAGTGTCGGCCGACAGTGAGCGAGTGATCGACGCGGTGCTGGAGCACACCGGTTCGATCTTGCGAAGCTGGTTCTTTTGCCTGGCATTTGTGAGCATCGGGCTGGAGACGAATTTCCGCGAGTTGGCCGCCTTCATGAAGGGGGGCAAGCCACTGATTCTGTATGTCGTCGGCCAGACCTTCAATCTGTGCGTGACGCTTTTCATGGCCTGGCTGATGTTCGAGAAGGTTTTTCCCCATGCCGCCGACGTGCTGCAGATGTGACCAAGGCGAGGGGACGACAGGGGAAAGCGGTGCCTCCCCTTGGTCGTCAGGCTGGGGGCAACTGGCCGTCGGACTGGGGGCCATCCTGGTCCTTTGGCTGGTCGTCCTGCCCCAACTCGCAAACCAGCCGCCCGTGCGGCGGCACATCGAGTTCCTCGAGCAGCAACGGATCGACCCCAGCGCGGTGTTTTATACGGAACTCGAACCGATGGCCGAGCTACGAACGCGAATCGCCGAGATTCGCCGAGACGCTCCCGCACCGTTCTGGTAGCTGAAGTTGGGCCGGGATCGTGTCGGCCGACAAGGCGGCATTCGCCAGCTTTGGTTTCGCCGGCGTCGGCTCGTCATCTGCCACTTGGCCGGGCACCGCCGGACGCATCGCAATTTGGCACGTTATCAGGTATCGTGCGCAAACGTCACCTTCGCTGGATCACCGACTTCTTGGAAGAAGACAACCGCATGTTCTGCCTGTTGCCCCGTTTCCGCCGCGACGTGGGCGCCGGCGGTTTGGATGCCCTGTACGGCATCGGCTGACGGTCAGCGCTGGTCCGAAGCGGACGGCACGGGCGAGTGGATTTCGCTCCCGCCACGGGCCGAGCCGTACCGGATCGTGATCCGTTACTGAGCAGCGTTCGAGAAATAAGTGGCGTAAGCTTCCAGCTTGCGGTGCTACCAACCACCGCAAGCTGGAAGCTTACGCCACCAGAAGATCGGACAGTTATTTCTCGAACGGTGCTAAGGCGTCGTACCGCGCGCATGTCGTCACGAGCACGCCGGCCGGATCGGCGTCGCGGCCATCTCGCGGGCGTGGTAGCTGCTGCGAACGAAGGGCCCGCTGGCGACTTGCAGAAAGCCCATGCTGCGCGCCGCCCAACCCAGTTCCGTGAATTCTTCGGGCGGCAGGTAACGGGTCACGGGCAGCAGGCGGCCGCTGTCGGGCTGCAGGTACTGGCCCAATGTCACAAAATCGACGTCCCGGTCGCGCAGGTCGGCCAGCACGTCCAGGATCTCCTCCTGAGTCTCGCCGACGCCCAGCATCAGCCCGCTCTTGGTTTTGACCGCCGGGTTCAGTCGCTTGATGCGCTGCAGCAATTCCAGCGTCCAGCGATAATCCGATTTGGACCCGCGCAGGCGGCGGTACAATCGCGGCACCGTCTCGGTGTTATGATTGAAGACATCGGGGGCTGCGGCGGCAACTCGCTGCAGTGCCTCTGGGTGACCGATGAAGTCGGGCGTCAGGACCTCGACGCTCGCCCCGGTTCTCTCGCGGACCGCTAACACGCACTGGCAGAAGTGATCGGCGCCGCCATCCGGCAGATCGTCCCGCGTGACCGAGGTGATGACGACGTGCCGCAGGCCCAACCGCGCAGCCGCCTCCGCGACTCGCCGCGGTTCATCCGCGTCAGGCGGCTTGGGTTTGCCCCGCGGCACCGCGCAGAAACTGCAGGCGCGGGTGCAGACGTTGCCCAGAATCATGAAGGTAGCGGTCTTCTGCGAGTAGCACTCCATGCGGTTTGGGCAACGCGCGTTGTCGCAGACCGTCTCCAAGTGCAGTTCGTCCAACAGTTGGGCGGTGAAATGGTTCGCGTTTCCCTTCGGCACGCGGCGCTTCAGCCAGCGCGGCAGTCGACGTTCGGCTGAAACAGGGGACCGATCAGCCTGATCGGAGCCGGGGGATCGAAAATGGGACAGGCACCGATCGTCCTGATCGGAGCCAGTCCCATTTTCGCGGCGAAACGGCGGTAATTCAGGTTCGACGGGCATCGGGTTTTCCGGCGGTTTCGGAGGCGGACGACAACCAGGGGTGTCCGGTAAACAGATGACTCCGCTGGCAGTCAAAAGCGGCGGCCAGCGTTTTCACCAAGGCAGCCCTCACACTGGTCATTCTAACGCTCGCAGGCCTTTCGGCCAGCAGGCAGCCCATCGTCGATTTCCCGCTCGCCGCGTCCGGGCAGGGGGGGAAACCGTCCACGAACGCGTAGCGGCGCATCGCGGGGTTGACGTTGATGAACGCACCGTGGCAGGCGACGCCGCCTCGCACCGCGACGGCGACACCGGCCAACAGCCCGGACCGCCCCCAGATGCCGAAGACTCCGGGATAGGTTTCGCCACGCACGTTCAACTCCGCCAACGCCTCCAGAAGCCCTCGCTGCAAGCGCCGCAGATATCCGCCCGCGGTCCAGCCCAGCAGGTGTAGTGGCACGATGGGGTAGACGGCCAACTGCCCCGGCGAGTGCAATACGCAGCCGCCGCCCCGGCTGATCCAACGCACGCCAAGTTGTTCGCGCTTCAACTGGTCGCTGGTCAGGCGAATGTGGCCTCGCGATCCGGCGCGGCCGACGGTGATCAAGTCCGGGTGCTCGCACAGCAAGACGACGATTCTCGGTTCCGACAGACCGCCGGCTTCGTACACCAAACGGTTCTGAAACGACAGGAAGGCATCGAACGGCACCCGCCCCAACAGCCGGAACTCGGCGCAGGGTTCGGAGATGACGGCGGGTCGCTGCTGGTCGAGCATCCTGGTAATCTCATTCGCTTCGGACGAAGGACGTGCGATTGTATCGTGAACGAGCGGCGGCAAACAGGGGAACGTGACGGACTCCAGCTGAGCATCAGGGCAACCTGCGTCTGGACGCCAACGTATCATTCGGGCTACAATACGTTCCTGGATACTAACGAAATCGAGCAAGACCATGCCCATTCACGATTGGCGGAGCGTCCATGCCGGGACCTATCATCACTTCCACAACAACTGGATCGCTGAACTGAGCAAGCGTCTAAATAACGGGCTGCTCCCTGGCGAATTCTATGCGCTGGCCGAGCAGGTCGCGGGCGAGACGGGGCCGGACGTCCTCACGTGGCACGTCGATGTTCCCCATCAAGACTCGTCCGACGTCCCGACAGGTGGTACTGCCGTCGCCATCGCTCCACCCAAAGTCAGTTACCGCGTATCGTTGAGCGAGGACGAGATTTACACGCGGCGCCGCCGGACGCTGACGATCCGGCACGTCAGCGGAGACCGTGTCGTCGCCTATATTGAGATTCTCTCTCCGGGCAACAAGTCGAGTCGAGCGGCGATGGACCGGATTCTTGACAAGGCGGTCGCTGTGCTGAATCATGGTTGTCACTTACTGTTGGTGGATCCCTTCCCGCCGGGAGCGTTCGATCCGCAAGGCATCCACGAAGCCATCTGGTCGCAGTTCTCCTGCTCGACATGGGAACAGCCCGCAGACAAGCCCCTGACGCTGGCAGCCTACACGGGCGGTCTGCTGCCGCAAGCCTACGTCGAGCCGATTGCACTGGGCGCCGTTTTGCCCGACATGCCCTTGTTTTTGGAGGAGGACTGGTACATCAATGTGCCGCTCGAAGCGACGTACATGGAAGCGTACACGGCCGTACCGCGGCGCTGGCGACAAGTGATTGAGGGCGATGTCGGCGAACGCGGCAGTTGAGGGCAGGCGTGGCTTTGCGATGACCGCCGCGGCGGACAGGGACGTCAGATTCGGAGCGGGCCGGTCGAACCGTTTCTTTCACTGGGGGAGACAACCGCGATGAGGGTTGGGCAGGTTTGTGGAGTGCGGCGACTTGTCGCCACTTTCGTTGGGGCGAGTTGCCGGCGAGAGGAAGTGATGAGACCTACGGTCGGCGGTTCCGGCGGGGTCGGGAGACCCGCGCCGATCGCTCGCGTCGGGAGACCCGCGCCGATCGCTCGCGTCGGGAGACCCGCGCCGATCGCTCGCGTCGGGAGACCCGCGCCGAGCGCTCGCGTCGGGAGACCAGTGGCGAGCGCGGGCGTGGCGTTTCGCCTTTGGCTCATCTCAGTCGCGGCCGTTGCGGCGGACGGGGCCGTCGCCGTCCCGCCGAAACTGCCGCACGCAGCGCCTCAGCAGGTGGGGATGGACCCGGCACGGCTGGCCCTGATCGGCCCGTTGGTCGAGGAAGGGCTCCAGCGCGGCGAGATGGCCGGTGCGGTCGTGCTGGTCGCCCGCCAGGGCCGAATCGCTTACCTGCGTGCGTTCGGGCATCGCCAGCTCGAACCGGACGATGTCGCCATGACCACCGACACCGTCTTCGATCTGGCGTCGCTGACCAAGCCGGTCGCGACCGCGACCAGCGTGATGAAGCTCGTCGAATTGAGGAAAGTCAACCTGGACGATCCCGTGGCCAAGTACGTACCCGAATTCGGCCAGAACGGCAAGCAGGCCGTAACCGTATTTCAACTGCTGACCCATCAAGGCAGCTTGACGCCCGACAACGCTTTGCGGGATTACGAAGAGGGGCCGGAGAAGGCGTGGCAGCGAATCTGGGCGCTGCCGTTGACCGCCGAGCCGGGTAGCCGTTTCATCTATTCCGACGTCGGCTTCATGGTATTGGGGGAATTGGTCCAACGCGTTTCCGGCACCAGCGTCCACGAGTTCAGCCGTCAGAACATCTACGGGCCGTTGGGGATGAGCGAAACCGGTTATCTGCCGGAGGAACGATTGCAGAAGCGGGCTGCGGCCACGGAACAACGCGACGGGCGGTGGATGTGCGGCGAAGTACACGATCCTCGCGCCTACTTGCTGGGCGGGATCGCGGGCCACGCCGGACTGTTCTCGACCGCCGAGGACTTGGCCGTGTATGCCCAGATGATGATCCAGGGTGGCCAGTACGGCGGCGGGCAAGTTCTGCAGTCGGCGACCGTAGCGCAAATGACGACTCCGCACCGCGCAGGCGACGGACTCCGCGGATTGGGGTGGGACATGCGCACCGGATACTCGTCCAACCGAGGCGACTTGTTTTCGCCGCGAGCTTTTGGACATGGCGGATTCACCGGCACCGCGATGTGGATCGATCCCGGACTGGATCTGATCGTCATCTTTCTCAGCAACCGCCTGCACCCCGACGGCAAGGGAAACGTCAATCCGCTGATCGGCCGCATCGGCACCGTCGCGGCAGCGGCGATTGTGCAGACGCCCGCTCCTCCGTCGGCAGGCGAACCCGCGGCGCGGGGAGAAGTGTTGACTGGCATCGACGTTCTGGTCCGCGACGGTTTCCAGCAGCTCAAGGGACGCCGCGTCGGCCTGATCACCAACCAGACCGGCGTCAACCGGGAGGGCGTGACCACCGTGGAACTGCTGCAGCGCGCGGAGGGAGTGCAATTGAAGGCGCTGTTCAGCCCCGAACACGGCTTGGAGGGCAAACTGGACGCGGTCGTCGCGGACGCGGAGGACGCCCGCACGGGACTGCCCGTGTTCAGCCTGTATGGCGAGAACCGCACGCCGACGGCCAAGAGCCTGGAGGAACTGGATACGCTGGTGTTTGACATCCAGGACATCGGGGCGCGGTTTTACACCTACATTTCGACGATGGGCAACGCCATGCGGGCGGCAGCCGAACACAAACTGCGGTTTGTTGTCTTGGACCGACCCAATCCCATCAACGGCGTCGATGTCGAAGGGCCTGTCCTGGACGATGGCCGCCAGTCCTTCGTCGGCTTTCACACCCTGCCGGTGCGGCACGGCATGACGGTCGGCGAGTTGGCGACGATGTTCAACGACGAACTGAAATGGGGCGCTGACCTGCACATCATCCCCGTCGAAGGCTGGCGGCGGCAGGACTACTTCGACCGCACGGGACTGCTGTGGGTCAACCCGTCGCCGAACATGCGCAGTCTGGCCCAGGCCGTGTTGTATCCCGGCATCGGGCTGCTGGAGACGACGAATCTGTCCGTGGGCCGGGGCACGGACACGCCTTTCGAGGTGATCGGCGCTCCCTGGCTGGACGGCATCCAACTGGCGGCAGCGCTAAACCACAGCGGCCTGGAAGGCGTCCGTTTCGTACCCGTCCGCTTTACCCCGACCAGCAGCAAACACGCCGGGGCGTTGTGTGGCGGCGTGAACATCACAGTCATCGACCGCAGCCGTTTCCGCCCGGTGCGCACGGGCCTGGAGATCGCCCGTCAACTGCACCGGCTGTATCCGCAGGACTGGGACGCGCAGAAGTACAACGGTTTGCTCGCCGACCGCCAGACGCTGGAATCCGTGTTGGCCGGCAAGGTTGTCGAGGAAATGGAAACCGGCTGGGCGGCCGAACTGGATGAATTCTTGAGTCGTCGCAGCCGGTTTCTGAGGTACTGAGCGACGGTCTGGGCAGATGGGCAAGGGAATGTCGGGCAAAGGAATTCCAGATCGCATAATTCCCCTGTCCCCAATTCCCTTGCCCCCCCTTCCTGCAAAACCAACATTCCCGTGTTGATGTTTTGAATCGAGGGATTCCTCGCCTGACCATCGGGGCGTAGTTTTTGGGCATGTTCGGCCGGAGGCTAGTTGCCCCACGGGGCAGAATTTGCAATCATTTGGACGCTGGATGATTGTCCGAAGGCATCGATAGCAGAAAGAACCAGGTATGGCCGCATTCCCTGAAGTCAGCAAGATCCGTTACGAAGGTCCAAAATCGAAGAATCCTCTCGCCTTTCGCTGGTACGACGAAAACGAGGTCGTTGAAGGCAAGACGATGAAGGACCACTTCCGTTTCAGCGTCGTCTACTGGCACACCTTCCGCGGCACGGGGTTGGATCCTTTCGGGCCGGGCACGATGTACCGCCCTTGGGAAGACGGCACCGACTCGTTGGAAAACGCCAAGAATCGCGCTCGCGTCGCGTTCGAGTTCATGGAAAAGCTGGGGGCGCCGTTCTACGCCTTTCACGACCGCGACGTGGCGCCGGAGGGCAAAACGCTGGCCGAATCGAACAAGAACCTGGACGAAATCGTCAAGGTGCTGAAGGAGGAACAGACGCGGACAGGGATTCAACTGCTGTGGGGCACCGCCAACCTGTTCAGCAACCCGCGATACATGCACGGCGCGTCGACCAGCTGCAATGCGGACGCCTTTGCCTTCGCCGCCGCTCAAGTCAAGAAGTGCCTCGAGGTCACCAAGGAACTCGGCGGAGTCAACTACGTGTTCTGGGGCGGTCGCGAGGGCTACCAGAACCTGTTCAACACCGATCTGCAGCGCGAGTTGGACCACATGGGCCGCTTCATGCACCTGGCGGTCGACTACGCCAAGGACATCGGGTTCACGGGGCAGTTTCTGATCGAACCCAAACCGAAAGAGCCGACCAAGCACCAATACGACTCGGATGCCGCCGCCTGCATCAACTTTCTGCGGGCCTACGATCTGCTGGATCATTTCAAACTGAACATCGAGACCAACCACGCGACCCTGGCCGGCCACACGATGATGCACGAATTGGACTATGCCGGCGGCCAAGGGGCACTGGGCTCGATCGACGCCAACACGGGCGACATGCTGCTGGGCTGGGACACGGACCAGTTCCCGACGAATTACTACCTGACCGCGGAGGTCATGCTGATCCTGCTCAAGTACGGCGGTCTGGCGCCGGGCGGCGTGAACTTCGACGCCAAGGTGCGGCGCGAGAGCTTCGAACCGATCGACCTGTTCCACGCCCACGTCGGCGGTATGGACACGTTTGCCCGCGGTCTGAAGATCGCGGCCGCCATCCGCGCGGACGGCGAATTGGCCGCCTTCGTCAAGGACCGCTACAGCAGCTGGGACACCGGAATCGGCGCCGAGATCGAATCCGGCAAGGCCGATTTCAAGTCGCTGGAAGCGTACATGCTGAAGCAGGGCGACA
>CAYPGE010000319.1:0-11141 GCA_964409865.1 uncultured Pirellulaceae bacterium | reverse complement strand
GTACAGCCGCACCAGGACCGGATGCGCCTCGCCGAGATGCCGCACGAGGTCCAGCAGAAACTGTCCGCTGGGGGTGACATACTGCAGGATGCCCAGCGTCGATAGCCGCAAGCGCCGAGCCGCCGCACCAAAGAACAACAGGGGAATGGTGGTCACCGGTCCGCTGAGCATCAGCCGGCCGACCGCGGACAGGGTGTGACCGGTCATCTGCTGCGTGCCGGCCAGGTAGCCGAGGTAGGCCAAGGCGAACGGCGCCAGGACGCACGTCTCGACGGTCAGACTCGCCATCCCGTCGACCGGCATGACCTTGCGCAGCAATCCGTAAAAGGCGAACGTCAAGGCCAGCGTCAGGGCAATCCAGGGCACCTGCCCGACCAGCGCCGCCAGGACGAGGACTCCGACAGCGGCCAATGCGATGCTCAGCATCTGCCAGGGCCGCAGCCGCTCGCGCAAGAAAACCACGCCCAGCAGCACGCTGACCAAGGGGTTGGCGAAATAGCCCAGACTGGACTGCAGCAGCTGGCGAGTCAAGACGGAGTAGATGAACGTGAGCCAGTTGGCGGCGATCAGCAGCGAGGTTAAGGCCAGCAGCGCCAACAGCTTCGGATTGCGCATTTCCCGCCGCAGCTCGGACCAGCGTCCCAACCAACCGATCAACAGGGCCAGCATCACAAACGACCACAACGCCCGATGCGCCAGGACTTCCAGCGGCGCCACGTCGGCCACCGCCTTGAAGTACAGCGGGATCAGCCCCCACAGCCCGTAGGCGCCCAGGCCGTACAACAGGCCATCTCGCGAAGCGTGCCGGCCGAACGCATTCATCGACGTCTCATCGGTCTGGGGAGCAAAGTAGCCATCACGCTCCGCGTGATGATCGCAGACAAGAACGGGTCAGCTATGGGTTCGAAGATTCTGGGCGGAATTCAGGGCGGATGCTCCCGTCGTGGTCGATGATCGGCTTGGCATCCTGGACCTTGCCCAGCGCGCGGCAGCCGGGGCCGATACCGTCAAGACCGAGGTCGTCCCGCATCTGGCCGGCAATGCCGTGCAGCCGCGTGACGACCTCCGGATTGGCGGCGGCGACGTTCGCGCTTTCGCCGATGTCGCTGTCGAGATTGTACAGTTCGCCCTTGGCCAGGTGCAGCTTCCACGGACCGCTGCGGACGGCTTCCAACTTCAAGCCGCGGTAATAGTAAAACACGTCGTGCGGCGATTTGGCGTCCGGCTCGCCGGCCAGCAGCGGCCAGATGTCGCCGCCGTCGATCTTGCGGTCGTCGGGCACCGTGCCGCCCGCCAGATGGACCAACGTCGGCAGGATGTCGATCATGCCGGTGACGGCGGCCGTCGAACTGCCGGCGGGAATCTTGCCGGGCCACCAGACGATGGTCGGTTCGCGCATGCCGCCTTCCCACGTGCTGCCCTTGAAGCCGCGCAGCGGCGCATTGACGGCTCGCTGGGTGCCGCCGTTGTCGGAGGTGAACATGACCAGCGTGTTGCGGTCGAGTTTCAGCTCGCGCACGGTGTCCAACACCCGGCCGACGCTCCAGTCCACTTCCTCGACCCAGTCGCCATAGATGCCGTTGTTGGATTTCCCCTGAAAAGCCTTGCCGGGATAGATCGGAAAATGCACGGCGGTGTGAGGCAGGTAAAGGAAGAATGTCTCGTCTTTGTTCTTCTTGATGAATTGCACCGCTTCTTCGGTGTAGCTGGCCACGAAGGTCGTCTGGTCGTCGGCCAAGACGCGTTTGACTACCGTTTCATTGCGCAACCAAGGCAGCGGCGGCTGGCCTCGGCCCTTGCCTTTGTTTTTGGGAAGCGGAGCGCCGAGGTTGCTCTTCACGCCGTCCTTGGCCGGCCCCATGTCGTTCGAGTACGGCAGGCCGAAGAAGCTGTCGAATCCTTGACGCGTAGGCAGGAACTCCGGCTGATCGCCCAGATGCCATTTGCCGATGATCCCCGTCACGTAGCCCTGCTCCTTGAGCAGTTCGGCCACGGTGATTTCGTGCGGGTCCAATCCGACGTCATTGCCGGGAAACAAGACGTGCGGGATGGGCAGGCTGCGTTTCGGATAACACCCGGTCATCAGCGCCGCGCGCGACGGCGAGCAGACCGGTGCGCCGTAGAAACAGGTCAACTTGCACCCCTCCGCGGCCATGCGATCCAGGTTGGGCGTGCGGTTCAGCGTCGATCCAAACGGCCCGATGTCCGCATAGCCCAGGTCGTCGATGTTGATGAAGATGAAATTGGGCTTGTCCGCCGCTCGCGGCGCCGGACCACCGGTGGCTGCCAGGGCTGCGCCCAGCAGCAGAGAGAAGACTCGAACGGCATCAGCATGCCTGAGAGTTGTCATTGCTCGCTCCTCGGTAATGGGGTTTCTTGGTTTCAAGCAACTCTGATCTTTCACCTGATTTTCCACTTAGAACCGCTAACAAAACCGAAATCGGAGACCTTCGGTCGGCGGTTTCGGCGGGGTCAGAGACCCGCGCCGAACGGTTTTGTTAGCGGTTCTTAATCTCTCCTCAAGCGATCCAATTCCGGCCGCAGGCGTGGCTGAAGCTCCGTCAGAATCACTTGCCTGACTTCCAACGGAAGTCGATCCAACAGTTGTACAAAAGCCGCCAGTTTCTGGTGGGCCAGGCTCTGTTCGCCGCGAAGGATGTAGACGTTGGCTTGGCCGGACAGTCCAATCGCGCGGAATTGCAGGTCGGCGGTCTCTGCATTGGCCAGTTGTTCGTAGCAGCGCAAGGCCTGGTCCAGATCGTCGTTTTGCAGGTACAACTCGGCCAGACGCTGCTGGGCTCGCAGGGCGTAGTACTGATTTTGCTCGTTTTCCTCCGGCGGGAACTCGCGAGCGATGCTCTTCCATGCCTCCTCCGTGGCGATCTCGGCGGCATGCAGGTACTGGTCGCGGACCGTTGCCTTGCGCTCGATCGACGGCAGTTCCTGATCGGAAACGGCCAACAGCGGCGGTGGCCGCCGAGCCCAGGCCAAGGCGCCGCCGAGCACGAACGCAAGGACCGTTATCGCCAGCAGCAGGCCCGCATGGCCCCGGCGGCCCGTGACCGCCGCCTCGCGTGCCATCACGGCCGCCAACTGCTGGGTGGCTTCCATACCAGCGGCCGTGTGAACCCCCAGGTCGAGCGCCGTCCAACCTTGATCCGTCGCGGCCCACGTTTGGTCCAGGCCGGGCACGTTCAGGCTCTTCAGGTCCTTCCACAGATCCACCGCCGTCTGGTAGCGGTCCTCCGGCCGCTTGGCCATCAGCTTGTGGACGATCCGGCACAAGCCGCCGGGCAGATCCGAGCGCTGGTCTTCCAGGCGGGGGCAGTCCTTCTTCAGGTGCTGCACGGCAATGCTCAGCGGCGAGTCGCCCTCGAAAGGCGGCCGTCCGGCGAGCATCTGGTAGCACGTCACGCCGAAGGAATACAGGTCGCTGCGGACATCGACCGCTCGTCCCTCGAGCTGTTCTGGGCTCATGTACAGCGGCGTCCCCATGGTGACCCCCACCTGCGTCAAGTTCGCCGCCTGGCCTTCTCGTTCGACGCGGGCCAGGCCAAAGTCGGCCACTTTGACCTCGCCGCTGCGAGCGAGCATGATGTTCTCCGGCTTGATGTCGCGGTGAATGATCTTCTGCTGGGAGGCTTTGTGCAGCGCCGCGGCGACTTGCCGCATGACGCTGACCGCAGCCGGAGCGTCCAGCGTGCCCTTGCGATCCAACAACTGCTTCAGGTTCTGGCCTTCGACGTACTCCTGGACCATGAAGTGGATGCCGTCAAGGCAGCCGACTTCATGGATCTGGACGATATTGGCGTGCACCAGCGAGGCCGCGGCCTGGGCCTCCTGCTGGAACCGCCGCACGTAGGACGGGTTGGCGGCCAGGTGGCTCTTCAGGACTTTGAAGGCGACCTTGCGTCCCAGGGATTCCTGTTCCGCCAGATAGACGTCCGCCATGCCGCCCCGTCCGAGACGGCGCAACAGATGGTAGTCTCCCAACCGCCGGCCGGTCAGGTCAGCGTCCGAAGCGGCGGGTGTGGGAGGGAGGGAATCAGTCATAGGATCCGTTTCGAGAGTTGAATCTGACGCGGCAATCGAGTCCTAAACGAGACCATCCAAATCCACGATCGACAATTTTGTGTCGATCTTCCGCCCTGATGGGACTAGGCAATACCACGGATAGGAAAAAGTCAAATTGGTCTTTCATCCGTGGTATCGCCATGCCATCCGTGGGGAGCTTTGCCCGTCGAATCTCCAATGCTTCCAGCCCAAGATCGACAATTCGGTGTCGATCTTCCGCCCTGATGGGACTAGGGAACGTCTTGGGCTACGCCAAGACATCGAGGCCCGTTTGGGCCGTCGGGTTCAATTGAGACACTGAACCCCACGGATGGCATGGCAATACCACGGATGGGAAAAAGTCAAATTGGTCTTTCATCGTGGTATCGCCATGCCATCCGTGGGGAACTTTGGCCGTCGAATCTCAATGCTTCCAGCCCAAGATCGACAATTCGGTGTCGATCTTTCGCCCGGAAGATCCCCTTCGGATCACTTACCCTGTTCGGCTGCAGGAGTTGCCAAATAGGCGTCGAAGACCCGCACGCTGTCCCACGACGACTTGAACTCCTCGATGAACTTCATGTGTCGCGGATGCGATGAATACTGGTCGTGGGCCGCCTTGTTGGCAAACACGATCAACAAGGCCACGTCAAAGTCTCGGACGTTGACGTCGCGGTTCATTTCTTCCGCCAGCACGCCCGCGGCGAAATAGACGACTCCTTCATGCCCGGCCAGGAATTTCTGGCAGCCGGCGACCAGCGCTTCCCGCGCGGCGGGGGACGAGTCCTTGAGCTTGAAATACACCGCGTGAGCCAGTTGCCGGTCTGCGGCTTCGGTGACGCCCGAAACCAGCAACAGGAGGGCAGTGACGAGTCCAGCGTACAGCGGTCTTATGTTCATGGAATACGTTCCTTGGTGTAAACCGTTGTCCGAGGGTGCGATCTGGGCGCCGGGACGCGGTCCAAGCGGCGGGGTGGAATCGCACCTGCAGACAACTGAAAGTAAACGAACAGCAACACCCGTCGCCGCCCCCGCCAGGTGCCACATTTTCGCCGGTTTGCCCTCAGAAAGCAATCGGCCGACCGATCGGCGAATTCTTGAAAGGGCAACTCATTCCCTTGCCCTCTCTGGTATCCCGCTTGCTTTCGCGGCGTCCGGTAGATATCGTGCCCGGGAGGATACAACCACTGCCAGACACGGAGACGGCCATGAATTCGCGCGAACGCGTCGCGAGCGCCATGCGGCACGAAAGGCCGGATCGGGTGCCGGTGATGTGCCAGCTGGCGCTGGGGCACTATTTCCTGCACAGCGATTACGATCCGGCGGACATCTGGTTCGACAGCGAAGTGTTCGTGCGGACGCTGAGCGAATTCCAGCAGCGCTACCGGTTCGACGGCTTTCTGATCAACGTGCCCGGCCGGCCGCCGGACTGGCGGCGGTGGCTGAGTGATCAGCGGCGGGACGGCGACCAGCAGGTGCTGGTCTGGAAAGACGGCTTCGTCACGACGTTCCCGCCCGACGATAACGGGCAGACCACACTGGCCGACGGGAGCGACCTGCCGCGGGCCGATCCCGCGCAGGTCGATCCGGCGGACCCGGCCACCTACCGGCTGCCCGGCTATGTCTGGAACACGTGGCATGCGCCGATCTTGTTCGATGTGCCTGCCGATGCCGATCTGGCCGACCCGGCCGCGTATCCCGATTGGCTCACGCGGGGGCTGCGTTTCGCTCGTGCCGCGTGTCCCGAGGTGTCCGTCCACATGGAGGTGTTTTCGCCGCTGACGCACCTGCTGGAGTTGTTCGGCTATCAACCGGCGCTGATGGCCCTGATCGACTTGCCGCAGCTGTGTCATCAGCTGCTGGAGCGATTCACCCAGATGGTCACGGCGATGGTGCGGTGCTATGCTCCGGAGCAACCAGACGCGATTCTGATCAGCTCGGCGTTCGCCGGGTCCGGCTTCATCAGCCGCGACATGTATCGCGAATTTGTCGTTCCCTACGAGCGGCGGGTTGTGGATACGATCCACGAGTTCGGCATGCCGGCGTACACGCACACCTGCGGTGCGATCGGCGACCGACTCGACTTGATGGCCGAAACCGGCCTGGATGGCATCGACACGCTCGACCCGCCGCCGTTGGGCACGGTCGATTTGGCTCGCGCCAAGGCGGAGTTCGGCGAGCGGTTGTTCTTCAAAGGCAACTTGGACGCGGTGAACGAGATGCTGTACGCCGACGAGGCCCGCTTCCGGCAAGCTGTCTTGGACCGGCTGCGGATCGGCAAGCCGGGTTCCGGGTACATTCTGTCGTCGGCCTGTTCCGTTGCGCCGCGCGTGCTGCCGCAACGCTTGATTTTGTTGAGCGAACTGGCGGAGGAGCATGGCCGTTACGACCGCCCTTAGGGCATCGAGGTCCTTCTTCGAAAGCTTGAGGTGCCACGTTCTTCATTTTTCTGTCACCCCATCTTTCTGTCATTGTTTCATTTCTCTGTTTGCACTTCGTTTTTGACTTTCCTTGCCCCCTGAAGAGGACCTGCCGCCCGTGAAAGTTGTGTTAGCGGAAAAACCATCCGTGGCTCGCGAGATCGCGGATTTCCTGGGCGCCAAGTCGCGCCGGGACGGCTACCTGGAGGGCAACGGCTATCAGGTAACTTGGGCGTTCGGGCACTTGGTGACGTTGAAGGAGCCCGACGAGTACGACCCCGCGTTGAAGAGATGGTCGCTGGAGCCGCTGCCGTTCATCCCGGAACGGTTCGAGTTGAAGCTGGTTCCGGAAAAACACGCTCGCCAGCAGTTCGCGGTGGTGAAGCAGTTATTCCGCGCCGCGACCGAGATCATCTGTGCCACGGACGCCGGACGCGAGGGCGAGCTGATTTTCCGTTACGTGTTGACGATGACCGGCTGCGAACGGAAGCCATTTCGGCGGCTGTGGCTGAGTTCGCTGACTCAGCGGGCGATCGGCGAAGCCTTCCGGCAGCTCAAGCCCGGCAGCGACTACGACCACCTGTACGCGGCGGCCAAGTGCCGCAGCGAGGCGGATTGGATCGTGGGCATGAACGGCACGCGCAACTACACGGTCCGCTATGGAGCGGACGGCATCCTGTGGAGCGTCGGCCGCGTCCAGACGCCCGTGCTGGCTCTGATCGTCCACCGCGATGACGAAATCCGGACTTTCCAGCCGGAACCGTTTTGGGAATTGTTGACCAAGTACCGCGACACGCTGTTCCGATTCGCCGGCGACCGGTTCAAGGAAGAAGCGGCGGCCCAGAAGCTGCTCGCCCAGGTGCTCGGCCAGCCGCTGAGCATTACCAAGATCGACCGCAAGCAAGAGCGTTCGCAACCGCCGCAACTGTTCGATCTGACGGAACTCCAGCGCGAGATGAACCGCCGCTACGGCCTGTCTGCTGCCGACACGCTGGCCGCCGCTCAGACGCTGTACGAAAAAAAGCTGATCACCTACCCCAGGACCGATTCCCGCTACCTGGGCCAAGACATGAAGCGGGAGATCCCCGACATCCTGCGCAGCTTGCGGGCCATCCGGCAGGAGGACATCGACCGCCTGGACCTGTCGTCGCTGCGGTTCACGGGCCGGATCATTGACGACAAGAAGGTGAGCGATCATCACGCGATCATCCCGACCGGCAGTCTGCCCGGCTCGCTCGGCGGTGCGGAGCAGAAGGTCTTTGACGCCGTCGTCACGCGGCTGATCGCCGCCTTCTATCCGCCCTGTGAAAAAGAGGTCACGACGGTCCACGCGGTGTCCAACGGCGTGCCGTTTCGCGCCAAGGGCTATCGCGTGATCGAACCGGGCTGGACAGCGTTGTACCCGCGTGGCAGACAAGACCAGGACAACGGCGAGGACGACGAATCGCAGGCGTTGCCGCAGTTCAAGCCGGGCGAGCGGGGACCGCACGAGCCGTCGGTCAAACGCGGCGAGACGACGCCCCCCAAGCCGTACACGGAGAACACGCTGCTGGGCGCGATGGAAACCGCCGGCAAGCTGGTCGATGACGAGCAGCTCCGCGAGCTGCTCAAGGAAAAAGGGCTCGGCACCCCCGCTACGCGGGCGGCGATCATCGAAACGCTGCTCAAGCGGAAGTACATCGAACGCCAGAAGAAGACGCTCACGGCCACCGACCTGGGCCGCTACCTGATCGCCGTGGTGGAGAACCCGGAACTGAAATCGCCCGAGTTGACCGGCCAGTGGGAAGGCAAGCTCCGTGAAATCGAATCCGGGCGTCTCGATCCGCAGCGGTTCATGGCCGAGATCGCCGAGTACACGCGGCGGATCGTGGCCCGCCCGGACCAGGCCGCGGTGGACGAATCCCAATTCGGCAGCTGCCCGCGGTGTGGCCGGCCGGTGATCCAGGGCAAACGCGGCTTCGGCTGCTCCGGCTGGCGGGACGGCTGCTCGTTTGTGCTCTGGCCCGACTACAAAGGCCAAACGCTCAGCGTGGCAGAGATCCGGCAGTTGCTGCAGCAGCGAGTGCTGAGGCGGCCGGTGCGGATCGAAGGCGGGAGCGAGGTGATCCTGACGCTGAGCGCCGGCGGCCAATTGTGCGAGATCCCGCTGCCGACCAAGTCGCAACAAGTCGGTGGGCGGCGGCAGGGATCGAGGCAAAGGTCCTTCCGCGGCCGGTCCAAGTCGGGACGAGGGCGGGCACCGGCCGAGCCAGCAGCCGATGGAGCCTCGGCGTCCGAATCGACTTCGGCCCTGGGAAAATGTCCCGTCTGTGGCGCGGAGGTCATCGAGCGGCCGAAGTCGTTTAGTTGCAGCGGCGGCCAATGCCGCTTCGTAATCTGGAAGACGATCGCCGGCAAGCGGATCACAGCCCGCTCCGCCAAAACGCTGCTGGACCACGGCGAAACGTCGCGTCTGGAAGGTTTTCAATCTAAAGCGGGAAAGCCATTTTCTGCCCGTCTGAAGTTGATCGACGGCCAAGTCAAATTCGACTTCGACGAGAAGTAAGGGTGGGGCAGTGGCTTGCGTTGCGAGCATTGTGTTCCTGCGTCGCTTGCTGCCGCCGCTTGCGATCTCTCGACTTTGGCCGTAGGCTAAGAGCATGCATTTTGAATGGGATGAAGAAAAGAACCTCGCGAACATCCGGAAACACGGCATCGATTTTTCTGATGCCGCTGAGGCTTTCGCTGGCCCCATGCTGATCGCACTGGACGAGCGAGAGGAATATGGCGAAGACCGTTGGATTGCTCTCGGAATGATCCAGGCTCGGGTGATAGTAGTGGTCTACACAGAGCGAGACGAAGACACGATTCGCATTATTTCCCTACGAAAGGCGCTGCGCCACGAACGAGAACGCTATGAGCAAGCACTCCGCGACGGACTGGGCACGTATTGATGCGCTCACTGATGAAACGATTGACACGTCGGACATTCCGCCTTTGTCTGACGCCTTCTTTGCACGGGCTCGCCTGAAAGTGCCTCGAACGCCGAAGGTTGAGGTCGCGATTCGCGTGGACTCCGATGTGCTGGACTGGTTCAAGGCTCAGGGTGAGAACTGGGAACAGCGTGCCAACGCGGCGCTGCGCATCTACGCCGAAGCGCATCTTGCCTCCGGCGTCCCGGACCATGCCGCCTGATTCCGGCTGGCAGCGGACTTCTCCCGAAAGCTACTCAACCACCAGTTGCACGGCTTCGGGCAGCCAGCCGCTGTCCCAGGCGTGCGGCCGCTGAGGACCGTCGCGAAAGACGTGGGAGATCTGCAGTTCGTCCAGCAGCGATTCGACGGCCAAATGTTGCTCGCGGAAGTTGCCGTAGCCCAGGTGGATCAACCGCGAGCCGGTGTGCAACTCTTTGGCCCGTTGTTTCAGCAGGCCGGTGATGCGATACCCCTCGAAGTTCTCTTGCGTAGCGAAGATCTCTTCCATGCCGTACCGGTTCGGTTGCGACATCGCCAGAGGTGCGTCCCAGGCAGCCGCTTTGGCGAACCGATCCGGATGCCGCAACAGCAAGCTGAAGGCGCCCCAACCTGACTTGCTAAAGCCAACTAGCAAGCGTCCCGACGAATCGTGCCGCACGGGATAAGTGCGTTCGACGAAGGGCACCACCACGCGCAGGAAGTAGCTTTCCTGGCGCATCGTCGCCTGGTGCGGATGGTCCGCGTACCAAGGCAGGTGAGAGAACGTGGGGTAGACGCACACCAGGCGGTATCGGTTGTGGATGTCGTGCCGGAGGATCTCCTGCTGTGCATCGCCCCAGCGGCGGCCATCGCCCGCTTCGACGGGCAAGACGTATAACGTCGTGTACGGCTGGGCGGATGCCGGAAGTCCCGGAACCAAGACTCGAATCTCCGTCTCGCCCGCCTGGAATTCGGACTTGACCGTGTGCACCACCCAGCCGTTGGTGTCCTGGCGGCCCGCGGAGACATGACCTTCCACGGCGGGCCCTTTTTCAGCGGACTGCCCCGCGAGCGACGGAATCGACCCCATGCCGAGAATCAGCAGCCAGCCGATCGCTGCCGGCATTGGCAACACCCAGTCGCATCGCATTGCGGATGAGGGGGCTTCAGAAGCCCGGCTTTTCGGAACAAGCCGGGCTTTTTGTGAGGGCGGGCTCGTGGGTGGATGCTTGGTCATGGTTTTTCAAAAAAACTTGGGCCACCCAGACGAAATCCAGGGAAATACAACCCAGAATGAGGCGGATTGGCAATCCACCCTCGTCTTCGAATCCGGTTGATATCGACCCAATCGCTTACTAGTAAAACACTTGCGCCTAGCGGATACAAGCGAAACCCGATCCGCAAACAATCTAGCAGATCGCCGCCGGAAAAGCTGCACAATGGGAGTCACGACAGCTTGCTTCCGACGCGAGTCTCGACTAGACTCTGGGTCATGCTGGCGCAGGTTTGGCGCCAGTTGCGCGATCAGTGACATTCGCTTGCCGCACCAGGTTCGGTTGTATCACGCCAGAGACGCGGCAGCACAACGAGTCGATCCACACAGGCCGCAGGGGGTGCCCCACGCCGGCCCCTTTTGGCCCTAGGTGGTGTGGATTCGATATCAGACCTCCCCGCATCGGCCCCATTCATCAACGTAACAAAGGCCTACTGACCCATGCAGCGAAACTCCGTGAGG
>CAYPGE010000318.1:0-11145 GCA_964409865.1 uncultured Pirellulaceae bacterium | reverse complement strand
ATCGTGACGCAGATGTTCCGATAGGCCACGGCGCCATGATTGCCCTGAAACATCAGCGGACCCTGAGGCTGTTCGCCGCGTCCCAAATTGCCGCCGGTCGCGCCCTTCATTTCGACGTTCTCATGAATGACCTGACCGTTGAGCGTCACTTTCTTGAAGACCGCGTTGCCGACCTTCTTGCCGTCCTGGAAACGCGGGGCCTGGAACTCGATCACGAACGTTTGCCATTCGCCGGGCGCTTTGGCTGCGTTCAGCTTGGGAGCCGCCGCTCCGTACAACCCGCCGAGGTCGCCGGGGCCGACCTTTTCGCGGCCATAGCTGTCCAACACCTGGATTTCGTAATTGCCCATCAAGTAGATGCCGGAATTGGATCCCTTGGGCACCATCACTTCCAGGCTGACCGTGCAATCGCCGAACCCTTGTTCGCTGTAGATGTCGACTCCATGAGCTTCGCGATTGACGAGTTCGCCTGTGCCGTCGGCCGCTTCGGACACAACTAGCTTCGCAGGATTGGCAGCGTCCAACTTGGCCACGCCGACGACCCATTGGCTGCCTTTGTCCGCGACCAGTTTCCAGCCCGACAAGTTTTTGCCGTTGAACGGCTTGCAGACGCGCTGAGCGTCGGCGGCGTGGAGACTGATCGCCGCTGCCAAGTTAGCAACGATTACGGCGGAAACCGCAAGATGGGGAACGTTTCGTGTCATGGTGTCTTCTCCCTGTAGACTGGTCAATCCTGTACCACAACGAGGCGCGCACCCCGCGCGCTTGTGTCACAGGTCGGTTTCCAGCATAGCGTAACGGGCCAGCGAATACTATTCGCCGTCCGCGCTGGAAACCTCATGTTGTTTGGAGTATACGACTCGTGAAGGGGCCACCGCCAGCCGGGCATCCCAGCAACAGGGCCCAGGAAATCACGTTGGGAACGGTTTTTGCACACCCTACGTTCCGACGCGCTCGTGTGCGCCAGGTTTCTCGAAACAGGAGGGGTTTCCCAGGAAGTGGGGGGTGTGTAAGCGTGAGGAGGCAAGAACCATGAGAGTATTGCGCAAACGACCGACGCGGACGAATCCACCCTACGCTCCGTCACCGAGGACCATTTCCCAGGAGTGCGAGCATATCCAAGCGCGGTGGTCGGAGCGGGAACGTCGCAAGCGGGCAGGCCGTCCGCCCGGCAGTACATGGATGCCGCCGCGAGTCGATCTGGCCGCCATCACCGACGCCATTTGCGAGGACTCCGGCAATTCGCTGCCGCCGCCCGGAGCGTCCGCGAACGATTGGGACCGCTGAAACGAAGAGGGGCGATTACAGCAGAAGCTCGGCTTTGTCGTGAAGCCGGGTTTTTTTGTCGGGTCCGTGACTGGCAGTTCTGCCATTGTCCGGGACTGCAGTTTTGGAGAGCGTGAGCTGCCCGGCAGACGGCGTTCAGGACGCCGGCGCAAGTTCCTTCAGGGCGGCCGCAAACGCCTCGTAAGCCGATCGCCCGAAGAGGACAAAGCGGACGAGTTCCGGCTTGCCGTGTTGTTGGAGAAACGCCAGGGCGGTCTGGATCGCAACGCGTGCGGCTTGATCCAGCGGATAGCCGTACACACCGGTACTGATCGCGGGAAAGGCAATGCTGCGGCAATCGTGCTCGACGGCCAATTCCAGGCACCGCCGGTGCGCGTCGGCCAGCAAATCCGCTTCACCTCGCCGGCCTCCGCCCCAAACCGGGCCTACAGCGTGCATGACGTACTTCGCGGGCAGTCGGCCGGCTCCGGAAATCACTGCCGAACCCGTGGGACAGCCATCCGGATACAAGCAGTCGGTCTCCTGCATGATGCTGGGACCGCCCCGATGGTGGATCGCGCCATCGACGCCGCCGCCGCCCGCCAGACGGCTGTTGGCAGCATTCACGATCGCGTCCACCGACTGCTGCGTGATATCACCCTCAACCAGTTCCAGCGTTTGTCCGCAAATCGTCGCTTTCATCGTTGCCTCCTGGTTCTGTCGTGAGTAAAGTGCATGAGTTCGCTGGTCTTTGCGACTTGTGAGGATTCCGATTGACTCCAAGCCGCCCCTGGCGGACAATCCCACAGCCCGGCATTGTAGACGATTCGCAATCACGGAGAAACGGTTGATGAGGTACGTGGCCGTCTGTGTGCTCGTCTGGTTGGCCCTGCCCAGCGGTGCCGGCGCTCGCGACGTCTATGTAAACAATGTCGCCGGCGACGACCGCTTTGATGGGATGGCCCCGGTCAGCCAAGGCGCTCGGCTTGGACCGTGCCGGACGCTGACCCATGCGCTGGAACTCGCAGACAAGGGCGACCGTGTGGTCCTGGCCGCGACCGGTCAGCCGTACCGGGAAAGCATCACGCTGCAGGCCGGACGCCATAGCGGTCTGGGCGAGCACCCGTTCGAGATCGTCGGCAACGGTGCGGTCTTGGACGGTTTGGCGCCGGTGCCCGAAGGCGATTGGAGGCACGCGGGCGAAGAGGTCTATCGTTTTTCGCCTCCGCGGATGAGTTTCCAACTGCTGTACTTGGACGGCCGGCCGGCGATGCGCGTGCCGGTCAGTCCGGCCGAACTGGAACTGCCGGCTTTGAAGCCTCGCCAGTGGTGCCTGTTCCAGCGCGATTTGTACTTCCACCCGGACGCGGGGCGGACGCCCGGCAGCTATCGCCTCCAGTACTGTGTGCTGCCGGTCGGCATTACGCTGTACGAAGTGCGAAACGTCGTGATCCGGGATTTGATCGTGCAGGGCTTCCAGTTGGACGGCATCAATGCGCACGACGGGGTCTTCGATGCCCTGCTGCAGAGAATCACGTGCCGGGGCAATGGCCGCAGCGGCATCAGCGTCGGCGGCGCTTCGCGCGTGCAGATTGCCGAATGCCTGGTCGGGGGCAACGGCGAGGTGCAACTGCGCACCGAAGGCTATTCCCACACCCGCCTCGTCAGTTGTCGCCTGCTGCAAGACACGGCGCCGCCGCAGAAAAGCGAAGATGCCAGCGTGGTGACGCGGGTCCAGCCGGCAGTTCCACTCCCGCCGGCCCCCTAACGAGTCTCGAAGGCCGGGGCACGAATGATCGGCGCGAAGGTGGATTCAGCGTGCGGGCAGGGAGCGCGGCCCGGCCACTTCGCTCAAGTTCAGGAACCGGCCGCCGTCTACCTGGATGCTTTGCGTGTTCGTCCAGAAGCGGATTTGTTGGGCGGCCGCGTCGGGGGTGGTGCTGCCCTTGCGCCACAGTTCGGCGTCCGTCCGGCCGTCGCCTTCCAGGATCACCAGTTCCTTGGCTCGGGCATAGGCCGCCCGCCACGCGCGGGCTGAAAACGTCTCGCCCTCGATGGTCGCGTTGCCCAGCGCCGTCAACTCGATGCCGGCCTCCTGGCCGCTCATCCGCGCGGCGGCGTCGGCGACGGCCAGTTGGTCGCTGGTCAGCAGGTACTGCCCGCGGGCCAGTCCCTGTGCCGGATCGGGATCGAGCGTTTCGTCCCAAGCGTCGACCGGGCCGTACAGGGTGCGCACGCTGCCGCGGAATTCGAGTTCCCTCGCCAACACGTTGCCGACAGCCTCGTCCTCGTAGTCGACTCGCACAAAGACCAGGCGTGGTTCCGCCGAATTGGTGTTGCCCGCCGGGTTCCCCCTGCGCCCCTCCGATCCCTTGTCGTACCTGACCGAACTGCCCCAGCCCGGACCGTAGGCCTGGAGTTGGCCGGTGATTTGATCGATCGTCAAGTCTCGCACCTGCAGTTGATCGTACGAGGTCTGGCTGCCGCGCAGGCGGCCCGTATTCTGCAGGTACACGCCGCCGGCGAAAGCCAACTTCTGAACGTCCAAATTCTCCGGCGGCTTGTCCTGGCTCAGGTTCACTTGCTGGTTGAGGGTCACGGCAAGCTCGTGGCCCATGACCAGCAGGTCGAAGACTTCCCCTTGCTGTGACTGCTGGGAGCCGCTGACGTGGACGTCCCGCAGAAATCGCGCCGTACGGCCGTCGAAGTCCATACGGCCTCCCCAGACCACGCTCAGCGGCGTGGCCGTGGCCGAGTCCGCCGCGCGCGCCGTTCCGGCCCCGCGGCGGCGTGCCAGCGGCGGCAGCAGCATCTTGCCGGGACTGTTGATCCCAATGCGGTTATCGCCGCGATTCAGCTGGATCGAATCCCCCACGACGGTCAGGCCGCGCGCCGACACTTCCGACGGCCGGCCCTGGACTTGGACGCGGGCGAAGTCCGTGTTGGCATGATCGATCTGCACGAGGTCGCCGGCGACCGCCAGCGGCACATCGCCCGCCTTCTCGGTGCGGACTTCTCGCAACCGCACCTGGCCGTCCAGGATCAGATGTTCCACGATGGTCTCTTGCCCCCGGCGCACCAGTTGGGTCTGCAGGTGATCGGCGGTCAACTCGAATTTCTGGCCGGACCGCCGGCAGCGTTGGGCAGGGTCCTGGGAAGGCTTGGGACCGGCCGCCGCAGATGTGGTTTCCGCCACTTCGTCGTGACGGATCCAAATCTCGGCCCGCCGTGTGGTCCCGGCCAACTGCCACGAGTCGACGCGCACCTCGCCCTCGGCCAGCATGCGGAGGGGGCGGTAGCGGAATCGCGGTTTGCCGCGCGGCGGTCGGGGATCGGGCGACTCGTTGATCCACAGATGAAGATCGCGGGCGGCGAACTCGCCCTCGCCGTGCATGCGCAGCGTGCTGCCTCCCAGCATCGACAAGGCGTGATCGCCTTGATTCGGCTGGAGCATGACGCGGTCGTTCCACGACACCTCAAACGTCTGGCCCGGCTCGTGGGGACGGTCCGCTTTGCCGGGCAGCGTGCCGTAGGCATGTCCCGGACCTCGAGCCCGCAGTCGCCCCAGGCCTCCGCCAGCCGCGAATTGGTACTCCAACTGCCGCGCCTCGATGTCGTACTGCTGGTAGCGGAGCAGCAGTTTCTGGCGGTCTTCGATCCGCACCTGGCGGGTCAGGAAATTGTACTCGAGTACTTCCGCCCGCAGCGTCGCCGCATACGACGGCGCCCGCAGAATGGCCGGCGCACCCTGCGCCTGGATGCGTTCGACCTGCAGGCCCTGCAAATCGGGCGTGGCCGAGTCGGCGGTCTTGCCGCTGGACTTGCCAGCCGGCTCTCCACGATCTGGAACTGCGGCAAAGTGGATGGCCAGCTGTTGGCAGCTCAACTGATCCACAGCGCCGTCGGTAGGCACCCGCAGCACGTCGACTTGATCCTGGAACGTCGCCACTCGGCGCACAAAATCAAACTTGAACGGACCTTGGCAGGTGATCTCCACTTGCACGGACGGTGCGGCGGGCTTGCTTCTGGCGCCGGCCCCGGCGCCGGGCGTGAGTTCGCGGGGGTTATCCAGTTGCAGGCGGATTCGGTCCACGTGGACGAGTTCGGCGGCCGACACCGCCGGGACACGGTTTTTCTTCGACGATCCGCCGCCGGTCGCGCTCACTCCCGCAGGCATCGTCAGGTAGATGATCAAATCCCGGCCGCTGCCGTAGCTCTTGCCGTACCGAAACTGAATGGGTTGCGGCGCCTCGATCCGGTCGCGCGCGATCTGCACGTTGTGGGTCACCACTTCCAGCTGATCCCCGGCACCCGCACGGCTTTCCGGACTGCGGATCGTGACCGCGCCGGGGAGCGAACCGCGGGCCAAATGGCCGATTTGGCCGCGCGCCAGGTTGACCGGTTCTGCGAACGTCAACACCGCACCTTGCGCGGCCTGCAGGATCACCGGCCGCGCCTCCTGCCGGTCCTCGCCGCCGCCGGAGAACAGAATCAGCGTGCAGGGCTTCAACTCCAGCCGGTACGGATCCAACTCGCGGAGGTCCCGCAGCAGCAGCACGGCCCGGTCCGTGTCCAAGACCTTGGGCCGATCCCGTTCCCAGCTGCCGGGCGGAAACAGCATCTGCCATTGCTCCGTGCGCGGGTCGGCGCCGGGCGTCCAGTCGACTTCGCCAGCCTCCGCACGGGGCTTGGCCGCCGGCTCGATCAACGGCACGAGCACCAGCCGGTACGCGAGAAACGCGACGACGACTGCGGCCAAGCTCGTAACAAAGCGGATGAAACGGGGAAACATGACTGCCGGTTCGGAATCACACCGCGTAGCTCCGAATCAGATCCTCCCAGCGATGCTTGGCTTTCAATAGCAACTCGACGACTTCCCGCACGGCCCCGCGGCCGCCGGGCGCGGTCGTCACGTAGTGCGCCGCCGCGCGGACGTCCGCCGCGGCGTCGGCCACAGCCACGCTCAAGCCGACGTACTGCAGCAGCGACAGGTCGGTTAAATCGTCGCCGATATGGCAAACCTGGTCGGGCTGCAGTCCCAATTCGGCGATCACTTTCTTGCCCACCGGCAGCTTGTTCTCAAATCCTTGACGCACCACTTCCACGTTCAATTCGGCCGCACGCACCTTGACGATGTGCGACGTGCGGGCCGACAACACGCCAAACTTGAAGCCGGCCTTCTGCCAGAGTTTGATCCCCAGCCCGTCGCGGATATGGAACTGCTTGATCTCGATGCCCTGGTTGTCAAAATAGATCCCGCCGTCCGTCAGCACGCCGTCGACGTCCGAGAGGAGCAGTTCAACCCGTTTGCAGCGGTCCTCGATGTTCATCTACGTTCGACCTATGTATTCTACCATCTGGATAAATTGTCCGGCGGTGATAGCAGTGCTTGCCCTTCCTTGCGGAGGATCTCGTGGGCGGGTTGGGGAACCTGCCCCACGGCACTTCGTCAGCCGCGTGCAATTCGCGCGACTTACGGGCGGGGGATTCTACCGGTTCCCGCCATTCGGGGCAATGTGGACATTGGCGATGCCGTGTTCACGGGCGTCTGGTCGTTGCGGAATGTGGACGCTTGCTTCACGCTGGACGATCCGCTGGGAGGTGCCGGCCCAGACCGCGGTTGTGCTCAGGATTCGGAAGACCGGGAAGAAGTAACTTTACCAGCACACGCGCCGGGGAAAAAACAAGTACACCTTATTTACAAATAGATGCAATATATGACAATAACGTGCCCTGAAAGGTCACAGATTTGCTATGTTGTGATACTAAATGGGCCGTCAGTCGCGACATATTTACATAAACCACTGGAAATAGTTAACGAGAGGCGGCCAAGTTGCTTTTTGTTCTTCGTCGTGAGAACTGGGCACCTGCCCAGGAGCCGATGGTCATCCAAGCACGCACGAGTTCGTTTGGCGGAGGTCGAACCGCGATGACATCGAACCCTCAAAGAGCCGGTAAGTACATCGACCAGGCAGGCGGGCATGCGGCGTTTTGTCCAGAGCCCTTGCCCCCCGACCCTCCGATTCAAGTGAATGACGACATGGCCGCCAAACTCGCCAATGCCAGCCGTTCGTTGGGCCGCCTGGACGGGGCCACGGAGATTCTTCCAGACGCCGACCTGTTCGTGTACGTGCGCAAGGAGGCCGTGCTGTCAAGTCAAATCGAAGGGACGCAGGCGTCTCTGATCGACGTTCTGGAACACGAATCCGAGATGGACGAAACCGACGAAACGCCGGATGTGAAGGAAGTAGTCAATTACATCAAGGCCATGAACTTCGGCCTGGAATGGATCAGAGAGAAACCGCTTTCTCTTCCGCTGATTGAAGCTCTGCACGGAATCCTGCTGTCTGAAGGGCGTGGCTCCGACAGGAAGCCGGGGCAGTTCCGAGATGTCCAGAATTGGATCGGGCCGAAACAGGGAGGGATACGATCAGCCATTTTCATTCCGCCTCCGCCGGGCGACGTGCTGCGGGAAGCCTTGCGCGACCTTGAGCGTTTCCTCCAATCACCCACACCGCTGCCCGTACTCTTCACGGCGGGCCTCATGCATGCGCAATTCGAGACGATTCATCCGTTCGTAGACGGCAACGGACGAATCGGACGGTTGTTGTTGACCCTGCTGCTTTGTCAGCGCGCCGTGATTTCTCGCCCGCTGCTGTACGTTTCGTATTCCTTCAAGCTGCGTCGCATCGAGTACTACGACCGGCTGCAGGCAATCCGCGACCAAGGAGACTGGGAAGGCTGGATGCGGTTCTTCCTCACCGGCTTGGCCTTTGTGGCGGACGAGGCGACTTCGATCGCGCGCCAGATCACGGCTCGGCGAGAAGAAGACCGTCAGGCGATCGCCGCCAAACTTCGACGCATTTCCGCAAGGGCCCTGGAGCTGCATGACAAGCTGTTCCACCGGCCGATTGTAACCGTGCCAGCGGTGGAGAAAATGCTCGGCGTCAACTACCAGCACGCCAACCGTCTCATCAGCAGTCTGGAAGAGATTGGCCTGTTGCGCGAAATCACCGGCGGACGCCGTAATCGCCGCTTCGGCTACGCGGCGTATCTCGCCCTACTGACGGCCGACGAGATGTAGTATCTTCTGGGCTTTGAAGCAAGAGGACGTAGGACGGTTCCCGAACGGCTTTACCAAGATTCTTCCGGAGTTGACGAGGTTGGGCACCTTGCCGGGGTGATGGGTAGACAGCGGCAATGTGGGAGATTGGACGATTGAATCAGCGCAAGTTTGCATTGAAAAAATCGACCGTACGTTGCCAGGCGAGCTTGGCCGCCGCCTCCTCATAGCGGGGCGTCGTGTCGTTGTGAAAACCGTGGTTCACGCCCTTGTAGATGTGCGCCTCGTAACGCACCTTCGCCGCTTTCAGGGCTTGTTCGTAGGCCGGCCAGCCGGCGTTGATGCGTTTGTCGAGTTCGGCATAGTGCAGCAGCAGCGACGCCTTGATCTTCGGCACCTCGTCCGTTGCCGGCTGGCGGCCGTAGAAGGGCACTGCGGCTGCGATCACATCGGGTATGCGAACTGCCAGCTCGTTGGCCACGCCGCCTCCGTAGCAGAAACCGACCACTCCCACCTTGCCGCTCGACATCGCATGCTTCTGCATCAGCTCGGCGGCTGCGATGAAGTCCTGCGTCATCTCCTCCAGATTTCGTTTGCTCTGCAGTTCCCGCCCTTGGTCGTCGTTTCCGGGATAGCCGCCCAGCGGCGTCAAGGCGTCGGGGGCAAAGGCCAGGAACCCCGCGAGGCCCAAACGCCGAGTGACGTCTTCGATGTACGGGTTCAACCCGCGGTTCTCATGGATCACCACCACGGCGGGCAGCTTGTCCGGCGAGGAAGCCGGGCGGACGAGGTAGCCTCGCATTTTGCCCGCCCCCTTGGGCGAGGCGTAGTCGAGGGATTCCGTCTTCAGACGCGGATCGTCCTTCGCCACCTGCTGGGCCCAAGCGTAGTTCGGACTTAACGTCGCCAGCAACGCCTCGGCCGTCAGCCCCCCGACCGCGAACTTGGCAGCCCCCTCCAAGAACCCGCGGCGGTGGATCCGACCGTGGGCATAATCGTCGTACAGGTCGAGTAGGACTTGTTCGAACTCCGAAGCACGTTTTCGTTCCATGAGGATCTCCAGGTATCTTTTGTGTTGCCGGGCGGCGTCCCACGCGCGGGCACCGTCTGGTATCGTTTCCAACGCTTGACTTCCGCGATCCGGAAGGGCGGCAAGTAGGCCGGCACAAGTCCGCGCAGTTCCGGCACGGACAACCACCCGGCGACCAAAGGAATTCCTGCCGGAATTGCGCGGACTTGTTCCGACCTACTCTTCTGTTTTGGCCCACTTTTCTTTCTAGTCGGCTACCCGTGTCCCGGCAACCCTGGCGATTTCACTGCATCGCGATCGGGAGGGACGCTTCGGGGCATGTACCTTCACGGCCTGATCCGGTGTAAGCTGGAGTGCGACCACCGTCTGCAGTGGCGGCTGGTCGAGTGAAAAACGGTTCGAGACTGCCAACACTGTGGAGGACGCCATGAGACGACGGACGTTTATGAGTTGTGCAGCAGGGCTGTCGCTGCTGTCTTGCGAACAGGCAGCGGGTCAAGCAGACCGCGCACCGCAAGCGGAAAACGAACCACCGGCGGAGCAGCCAACCGGGCTCAAATTGACTCATCCGGTGGTCGACATCGCCATCGTCTGCAGCGACTTCAAGGAATCGCTGCGATTTTATCACGAGCAACTGGGCTTCGAGATGGTGCAGGACATTCAGATTCCCGACGCGGTCGCCAAAGGCGCCGCCCTGGCGCCGCGCGGGTTTCGACAGGTGCGTCTGCGTGCGGGCAGCACGCTCATCAAGCTGATGGACATCGCCTCGCCTCCGCCCCGGCGGTCCGATCGCTTCGCGGCGGGCGTGCGTTGGCTCACCTTCTTCGTAGAAGACGTGCGACAGACCTTCCAACAACTGAAGGCCAAGGGGGTGCGGTTTCTGACGGACCCGATCGCCGCGCCGGATGCGGCGGGCGTGGTCTGCGCGGTCGATCCTGACGGCCTACTGTTGGAATTCGTGCAGAAGTAGAGCCGTCAACCCCCAAAATAGTTCGTGTCCGGTTTGACGGATCGGCCGATCGTGTACAATACGCCGATCAGCGTGCTGCTTAGCACCCTGTCCATGAACGACCTCGTAGGGCGGAGTGCATTCCGGATCGAGCGGACTGAAGTCCGCTCTACGACGCAGACGTGGAGTTTTTCTTCGACAGGTGCTTGGGTCGTATCCGAACGGCGTCTAACGATAACACTAACGGTTCAAGGGAGCTTCTTATGACCAGAACGATTTGGTGCGGCAACGATTTTCCCAAGGTCGGCATCCGTCCGACGATTGACGGGCGTCGGCGCGGCGTGCGAGAGGCGCTGGAAGACCAGACCATGAACATGGCCAAGAGCGCGGCCAAGGTGATCTCTGAGAACCTCAAGTACCCGGATGGTTCGCCCGTCCAGTGCGTGATTTCGGACACGAACATCGGAGGCTGCACCGAAGCCGCGGCTTGCGCGGCGAAGTTCGAAAAAGAAAACGTCGGCGTGTCGCTGACGGTGACACCCTGCTGGTGCTACGGTACGGAGACGATGGATATCAACCCTTACCTGCCTCAAGCCGTGTGGGGCTTCAACGGCACCGAGCGTCCCGGGGCGGTGTATCTGGCGGCGATGTTGGCGGGTTACGCGCAGAAGGGGCTTCCGGCCTATGGCATCTACGGACGCGAGGTGCAGGACCGCACCGACACGTCGGTGCCGGCGGATGTGCGCGAAAAACTCCTGCGGTTCGTCCAGGGGGGGCTCGCCGTGGCGATGATGCGAGGCAAATCCTATCTCTCGGTCGGCACCTCTTCGATGGGCA
>CAYPGE010000317.1:0-11151 GCA_964409865.1 uncultured Pirellulaceae bacterium | reverse complement strand
GGACCGGCAATCCGCACAGCCGCGTGACTTCCGCGGGCAGCCGCCGTTGCACCGGCTCGGACGACAAACCAAAGCGCGCCGTGAAGGAGAACGTGCTCCCCGTCCCCAGCTCGCTCTCCAGCCAGATGCGTCCGCCCATCCTTTCCGCCAGTTGCCGCGAGATGGCCAGTCCCAAACCGGTCCCGCCGTGCCGGCGGGTGGTCGAGGCATCGACCTGCGAGAAGGCCTGGAACAGCTTCGCTTGCTTGTCGGCCGGGATCCCCATGCCCGTGTCGGCGACGGCGACCTTCAGGGTCACCTCATCGTCGGTCTGGGACTCCCGCTCGACCCGGACCACGACCTCGCCGCGTTCCGTGAATTTGATCGCATTGCCGACCAGGTTGATGACGACTTGCCGCAATCGCATCGGGTCTCCCAGCAGGCCGTCCGGGACGTCCGCCGCAACTTCGTGGGCCAGTTCCAGGCCCTTCTCGCTGGCCCGCAGACCCAACGTGGCCAGCGTGTCATCCAGGTTGTCACGCAGGCTGAAAGCGATCGTCTCCATCTCCAGCTTGCCGGCCTCGATCTTGGAGAAGTCCAAGATATCGTTGATCACGGCCAGCAGATAATCCGCCGAACTCTTGACCATCTCCAGGTATTCCCGCTGTTCCGTGGTGAGTTCGGTGTCCAAAGCCAGGTCGGTCATCCCGATGATCCCGTTCATCGGCGTGCGGATCTCGTGGCTCATGTTGGCCAGGAACAGGCTCTTGGCCTCGTTGGCCGCCTCGGCTGCCTGCTTGGCCCGTCGCAACTCCGCCTCCGCTCGTTTGCGCTGTTGGATTTCCCGTTCCAACGAGGCACTGTAGTGCAGGACCTCCGGGAAGGCAGCTATCGCCTCCTTGACCAGCGCTTTGTACGGCAGCCGGCTGTGCTCGATTCCCAGCCAGGGGAGCGGCCGGATCGGCTTGGGGCTGCTCCAGACAATGGCAAACTGTCCGGCCGGCGTGGCTCGGCCGACATAGGCATTCATCGTGACGTGATGGTTCGCTTCGATCGTGAGCCGCCCCGCCGGTCCCGTGAACGATTGTCCCGGAAGGTGTTTCGCGACCTGCGCGACGTCAAACGAACCCGCCGCTTCCACGGCCTGCTTCCAGAGGTAGATTTGGCAGTAGGCCAGCACCATGGGCGCAGAGCAGACCTGCGTCGGGCCGTAACGCTGCTGGAAATCGGCGACGAACCGCCGGTTCTCGGGTAGGTCCAAACTCTGGAAGTAGTTCCAGCATGCCAAATGCCCCTCCGCCACGTCGGCGATGGATTGCAGCTCCGTCTCGGCGACACTCACGGACAATACCGGGACCTCGTCCGCCGCAAGCCCGGCCGCGCGATACTGGCGGAAGAAGGCCAGGTTGCTGTCGCCGTTCAACGTGTTGATCACGAGTTGCGGTCCCAGATGCTGGATTTCGCCAAGGACTTCCGCGAAGTCCTGTACGCCCAGCGGCACGTAACGCTCGGCCGCGATGGCTCCGCCATCGCCGTGATTCTCTACCAGCGACCGGATTAGCTTGTTCGCGGTGCGCGGGAAGACGTAGTCGGACCCAAGCAGGAAGAAACGGGAACCGACGTTGGCCAGCGCCCATTCCATCGCCGGCGAGATCTGTTGGTTGAGGCAACTGCCGGTATAGACGATGTGGGGAGATTCCTCGAGACCTTCGTATTGAACCGGATACCACAGCAGCCCCCCGCCGGCTTCCACCACCGGTCGCACTGCTTTGCGGGACGCCGAAGTCCAACACCCAAACAGGAACGGCACGCCGGAGGCAAGCAACTCGCCGGCCCGCTGGGCGAACGTCTCCGGCTCCGAAGCCCCATCCGCGATCACGGGTTCGACGGGGCAGCCGAGGACGCCGCCCCGCGCGTTGATCTCTTCCACGGCCATCCGTTCCGCGTCCCCCAGCGGCCGTTCGCTCAGCGCCATCGTCCCGCTGAGAGAGTGCAGCAGCCCCACACGGACCGAATGCTTGCCTCTCGTCGCTGCGCGTTCCACGATTTCGTCACGCATGGTCTCGCCATTCTCGATCGGGGAAGCCGCCTTGCGTCGCACTTGGAACACGAGTAGCAGCGGCGCGAAGGGACGACGTGAACGACCCCGAATCGCAGGGGTATCCTAACATTTCCCGCAGTTCCTGTCAGGTGCCGTCCCATCTTTTCCAGCAAAGCCACGGCCAATTGTTTGGCATGACGGGCAGCTATTAGAATAATGGCGCATTCCGCCCATCCGGGATGGAGGGAACGTTGCCGAGTTCGACCTTGACCTTGCGGCAACGCAGGCGTTGCGTTTCGAGAGCGGCTTTTTCGAGCTGCGGAGCCGGCCGGAACCGCTGCTGGAGTCACTCCGGCAAGAAAGGATGTCCCCGATGATTGTCGCTCGTCTGTCCGCAGCCCTGATCGTCGTTGCCGCGGTTGCCCCGTCCGCTGTGGCCGAAGTCAAGCAGGCGCCGGTGGAACGTCTGACCGCCTCTGCCGATGCCGGTCCCAAGTACGGGATCGAGAAGGCTTACGACGGTCTGACGGACACGCATTGGGCGGCCGCCAACCGGCCGCCGGTCTGGGTGCGGGCCGAGCTGGCCGGTGCCGAGTGGATCAGCCGGATGCGGATCCGCCAGAGTGCGGCGACGGCGATTTACGACAACTGGCGGCGGATCGCGGTGACGTTTTCCGACGCCACGACCTTCTCGTGTACGTTGGCCGACCAGTGGCAGGAGCAGGTCGTGTCGTTTCCACGCCGGAAAGCTCACGCCGTGAAGATCACGATCGAGTCGACGTACAAGACCTCGCACTACGTCGGACTGAGCGAGTTGATCCTGGAGGACGAGGGCGAGGCGGTCAGGGCCCGCACCGGCGTGTCCGTTGATCCGCCTCCGAAACCGCCGAGCGCTGAGAGCAAACCGCTTGCGCCGGACAGCGCCCGCACGCGGTCGCCTGCCCCGGACGGCCGAGAAACCCGATCCGCACTGCTGGCCCGATTGTCGCCGACTTCTTTCGGCTCATCCGGACACCCCACGCTGTTCGTCGGGGCGGACGACGTGCAGCGGGCTGCGGCGAACATCCGCAATCACGCCTGGGCTCGGCGAGTCTTCGCCGGCATCCTGGCCGGGGCCGACGGTTGGCTCGATCTGTCGGACGAGCAACTTCGCGCCGCGATCCCCAAACGCGAAGCCCTGTTTGACAGCAAGGCTCCGTGCCCGGAATGCGGCGGGGCGTGCGGCGCTGACCTCAAGCAGCCACACGTCGTCATTTGCCGCAAGTGCAATGTGACCTATCCCAACGCCAAGCACCCCGACGATGGCCGCGGCTGGAAGAACCCGCAGACCGGCGACGTGACCTACTTCGTCGGACTGTACAACTCGTTTGCCGTGGATCGCGTCACGGACGGAGTCCAGGACCTGGCCGACGCCTACGTGCTGACGGGCGACCGCCGCTGTGCCCACGTGCTGAGCGTCCTGCTCGACGCCCTGGCGGCGATCTATCCCAGCTGCGACAAGGGCCCCGTGTGGTATCCGGGCGTGGGCGGGCGGCTGAATCGGCCTTTCTATCAGACGGCCCGCACGCTGATCTACTATGCCAACGTCTACGACCTGACGTACGACAGCCCGGAGTGGGATTCTCCCTCGTGCGATCCGGCCAGCGGCACGCGGCGGGCCAACTACGAGAAGAACCTGCTCCGCCATGCCGCCGAGTACTGCCTCGGCGAGGTCACCAAGCAGAAATCGCCCGCCCTGCACAACGGCAATTGCGATTACCTTCAAGGCGCGCTGGCGGTCGGCCGAGTGCTGGGAATACCGCAGTACATCGACTTCGTCCTCCAGAGCGATCTGTCGATCTTCAACTTCATCGACAACACGATCGACCGCGACGGACAGTACTACGAGACCTCGTTTTCCTACAGCCAGCACGCCGTCGAACTGTTCAGCCATCACGCCGAGATGCTCCGCAACTTCCGCAGTCCCAAGTATCCCCAGGGCGTGAATCTGTACGATCTGCCCAAGCTGCGCACCAACTACCTGCGGGCGGAACGCGACATCGACTGTGCCGGGCACCAGCCCGCACTGGGCGACGCCGGCCCCGATCTGACAGTAACCGGCGATGACGACCGGGCCGCCCTGCTGGGGCGGGTTGCCGAGCGTCTGGAGGTGCTGGCGGCGCGGACCACCGATCCTGCGCAACGGCTGGCCGTCCAGCGGCAACTCTGTTGGCTGGCCGAAGGCGACATCGCCGCCTTGCGATCGAAATCGTCCAGGGGCCGTTGGCTTCTGTTCCACGCCGACGACGTGCCGGCGCCCTCGGACAACGAGAATCCGGCCGCGGCGACGGACACGTGTACGCTGCTGCCGGGCGGGCGCGGAGTGGCTATCCTGCGATCGGGATGGGCCGGGTCCGGCCAGCGTTGCGCCTTGCTGCGTTACGGCGCCACGCTCAATCACGGCTCGGCCGACGAGATGAACGTCAATCTGTACGCTTTCGGCCGGGAGATCAGCTACGATCAGGGCTACGGCTGGGCGCACCACCGTTGCGGCTGGGCTCACTCGACCGTGGCTCACAACGTGGTCGTGGTGAACGAGAAGAACCAACTGCGGAATGCTGCCGGCTCCGGCGGAAGCCTGGAGCAATTCTGCCAGTCGCCGCGCGTGCGCGTGGTGGCTGCCGACGCGCCGCTGGCTTACAGCGCCGAAGGCGTTCGCCGCTATCGCCGGCTGCTCGCCCTGGTGGACACGGGCCGCGACGCCTCGTATGTGCTGGATACGTTTGACGTGGCCGGCGGCCAACAGCACGACCTGAGCCAGCACTTCCTCGGCAGTCTCGTGCAGACCGACGGCGCGACCTTCGGGCCTCCACAGACCTCGGGCTCGCTGGCCGGGCCGCAGTACGAGTGGTGGAAGCTGATTCAGCCCAGCGGTTGGCTGCGCGGCCAGAAGCAGGGGTTCTACTGGAACGCCCCGCCGGAAAACGGCTACGGCTTTCTGTTCCACGTGCGGCAGGGCGTAGGTTGGGACTCCGTCCCGACCCGGTCGGGCCGGAGTCCCAACCTACCCCAAGAGGCTCTGAGCGGAACCGCGCCTAGGTTCATCTGGAAGATCGGCGAGCGCATCTCGTCGTCGCCCCAAGGCGTGACGTATCCGGCGGAATGCGGCCTGACGGCGGCGAATTGTCCGACCCAAGTGTTGGGCTCCGGCGGGTTGCGGGTGTCGGCCGGCCGCCCCGGCGACTTCGCGGCAGTCCCTGTCGCGGTGGAAACGGAGGGCGAATACGTCGTGCTGGCTCGTTTCGCCAAGTCGCCACAGGGCGGCGTCGTGGGCCTGAAGATCGACGGCCAAACGCTCGGCGAGTCCTTCAATACGTACAGCCCGGTTGCGTACTCCAGCGACTTTGCGGCCTTGGGCCGAGCCCCGTTGACTGCCGGCAGGCACGAGCTGCATTTCCAGTGTACGGGCAAGGACGCGGAGAGCGCCGGATACGAGTTCGTCATCGAATCGCTGGCCCTGGAAGTTCCGGATCGACTCGAAGCGCGTCCGGAAAAGCAAACCGAAGGCGTCGTTTTGCATTCGCTGCCCACGGCGGACAGCCAGTACCTGCTGGCCAAGGCCAAGGGATTGGCCAACGCGCCCGATTCGGATTACCTCCTCATCCGGCGGCGCGGGAAAGACCTGGTGAGCCGCTTCGTGTCGGTGATCGAACCGTTTGTTGGACAAGGGCCGGCGTTGAGTGCGACCCGTGACGGTCCCCAGGGCAGCCAGGCGGTGACGAAGATCGCGTCCTCCAACGGCCGCGAGGACTACTTCTTCGACTTCCCCGACGGCAAACCGGGCGAGGTGGCCTTCCAGGAAGGCGGCGTGTCCATCCGTTTCGCCGGCCGTTTCGCCGCCGTGCTGACGCGAGCGGGCAAGCCGGTCGAGATTCTGCTTTCCGGCCCGCGCGCGCTGCAGTTCGGCGATGTGGAGGTGACGGCCGACCGGGCCGGCTACCGCGCCAAGGTGCTTGCCGTCGATTACGAAAAGAGCCGGGTGACGCTCGACACGGCTTTGCCTGCCGGGGCGACCGCGGGGGCTGCGAATCTCGCCTACTTCTCGCGATCGGGTTACTCGCGCAACGCACCGTACACGGTCCACGGCCTTGTGCCGGCCGCCGCCGGCTGCCAGCTTGATCTGGGAGGCGTGCCGCTGGTCTTGGGCCAAGGACGGGCCATCTCGCCCGTCTCGGAGGCGGGCGTGGTCGCCAACGGCGTCCCGTTGGACCGCGAGAAAGCCTACGGGCGAAGCGTCCGAACCGGCTGCTTCGACGGCAAGGCGATTCGCAATCTCCGTACCGGCCAACTCGGACGCATCAAAAACGTGAACCTTGATTCGTCGCTGGCGCTGGAGGCCAATCCCGGCCTCCGCGCAGGCGACCGCTTCGAGTTGCTCGACATCCAGCCGGACGACACGGTCGACATCCCCGGCGTCGTCGCCCTTTGGCAAACCGCGCCGGACCAGTGGACGCTGCGGTCCAACGTGCCACTCACGATCCGCCTGCCCGACGCAGCGTCGATCACGGTGGCCCCATCCACCGGAGACCAGCAAGTCGTTCCCTGCGAAACATCACCCGGCGTCAAGAGCTGGCGGTTCGTGGTCTCCAAAAACTCAGCCGGATATCGAGGAAGGGGTATTGCGGCAGACGGCTGAGGATGGTGGCTCATGACGCTTCGCCCGCGAGGCGAAGGACCAGTTCGCGAACATCGGGGCGGAGGTAGAAGCCCGCTTCGTCCAATTGGTCCAGGTAGGGACGAACCGTCGAGATATGACCTGCGTGTTTGGCCCTCACGAGCACACCCAGTGTCCCCGTGAAACGAATCCCCAGCGTTTTCGCTTGTGTCCGAGCCGCAGCATCGTCCAGAAGCAGCAACGGGTCTTTTCTTCCGAGCGCGAGCGCCATCGCCTCTCGCTCACCCGCATCCAATGCGGCCGGTACTCGCTGCAACTCGACCGGGGCAACTGGCTGAACGGTGACCCACGCCAACGCGGGTAGGATCGGGACATCAATTCCCTTCAGCTGACCCTGACGCAACTCGTCCGCGACCGCCCGCGGCACGATTACGCGCCCATACAAACGCGGCAGAAGATCGAGGCGGCCGACTTGGTGCAGATACTGCAGTGGCGTCGTATTGGAGACTACGTCAGGCATTCCTTATCTCGTCGAGGAGTTCCTCTTCGGTTTGCTGAAAGGTGGCCACGCCGTAGTCCCCAAGTCGTTCCAAGAACTCGACGCGCGAGACACCGGCTAGTCGGGCCGCGGCGCCAGACGAAAGTCTCTTCAACTCAAACAGCTTGACTGCCGCGAGCATCCGCAGCTCCGCACTCGCTTCCTCGGACGTTGCCGCGAGACTTGTTAGGGATTCGTCGGGAAACGTAATCGTGATTTGGGACATCTGTTGCCTGCGCCGATCAAGGTTACTGAACATAGTGTTTCAGCTAAGTCGCCCGCGGAGGCCGTAGGCCGAAGCGGGTGAGCTTGAGCGAGAGGTTTGGCCGTCAACGCATATTCGTTTCGTTCGCTTCTCCATGATCGCCCCAGCTCCCAATCGTACGGCCGGATTTGCACAGCCAGATCCGCGGGGCCCTTACCGACATTGTACCATCTTGCTCGGGTTCACAACACATCCTACGGGCCGAGGTCTTGTCCTGTACTTCGTTAGCCGCAAACTGTCTGGGAGGTGCGGAGCCGCAAGTTCTCCTGTCACTGTCGATGGCATCTTCCGTCGGCCGCGTGCGGACGATATCGTGGCTATGGAGTTGGTTTCCCTTACATCCACGTTCTTGCCTTTCCAGCTACCATGAGCACGAGCAACCATCAACGTACCACCGGGTTCAGTCGGCGCAAGTTCATGGCGGCAGCCACCGCAGCGGCCGGCGTCGCGGCGTCGTCCCCCTGCCAGGCAGCCGGGGCGATGCCGGACGGCGACACGATTATGTCGCCCAGCCGCGAGGTGAGGATCGCTCGCCGGGTCGACGTGCTGGTTTGCGGCGGCGGTCCGGCGGGTGTGGGGGCGGCGATCTTCGCCGCCCGGACCGGGGCCCGGACCATGTTGATTGAAACCATGCCTTTCTTGGGCGGAGTCTGGACCGCGGTGGGGGTTTCCCACCTGATGGCCGGCCGCAGCCGGCGCGGCGTCAACGCCGAAATCCATAGCCGCCTGCCGGTCCACGAGGTGTTCGGCCGCAATATCTACGTGATCGAAGAGATGAAAATCCTGCTCGACGATCTGATGGCCGAAGCCGGCGTCGAAGTCCAGTTTCACACGCGGGCTGTGGCGGTGGCCAAAGACGGCCGGCGTTTGCGCGGCGTGTTCACCGAAAGCAAGTCGGGACTGGAGTTCATCGAGGCCAAGATGGTGGTCGACGCCACCGGCGACGGCGACGTCGCGGCTCGGGCCGGCTGCGAGTACGAGGTGGGCCGGCCCGGCGACGGCCAAACGCAACCCGTCACGCTCTTCGGCACGATCGGCGGTTATCGCGGACAGCCGGCCAAGGGACGGGCCCTGGTCGAAATCCTCGAGCGGGGTGGCTGGCGGCCCAGCTACCCGCAAGTCACCTTGTTTCCGCAACCCGGCCAGAGCGGCGTCTTTGTCCTCATGGCCACTCAGTTCTACGGCATCGACGGCACCGACGTGCGCGACCTCAGCCGCGCCGAAAGGCTCGGCCGCCAGGAAATCCGCCGGTGCGTCCAGGCCTTCCGGCAGCACGGAGGCGATGACTGGAAAGATGCCTTCCTGATCAAGACCGGCCCGGCCATCGGCGTGCGCGAGACGCGGCGCATCCGCGGGCATTACTACCTGACCTGGGAGGACCTCGACCGCGGCGCCCGCTTCGACGACGGCATCGCCGACATCCAAGCCGGTTCGAACATCCACAGCGTTGACGACCCGTACCGCGACCAGCCGGCGGAGACCGCCCGTGCCCGGCCCCAGTTCCGCGTGCAGCCCTACCAGATTCCCTTTCGCTGCCTGGTGACCCGCGACGTCGACAACCTCCTGACCGCCGGCCGCTGCATCTCCGGCGATCATTACGCGCTGGGCAGCTACCGGCTGACCGGCAGCGTGCTCCAGACGGGCGAGGCCGCGGGCCTGGCCGCTGCCCTGGCAACCAATCAGAACGTGTTGCCGTTGGAACTGGACGGCAAGAAACTGGTCGAACGCCTGGAGGCCCTGCGCGGTGAACCCCCGGCTTCCTGATGCTCCCGAGAGAGGGCATGATCGGGGCAGGTGTCCTGTTGACTTGCGAGATTGACACGCGTCGGAACTGCCCCTAGACTGAGCATCATGAGTGCCGTACCGCAAACCGCGATCTGGATTTCCCCCGACGATTACCTGGCGGGCGAGCTGTCCGCCGACGTTCGGCACGAGTACGTCGGGGGGCGGGTGTTTGCCATGGCGGGGGCGAGTGCGGATCACAACCGGATCGCAGGGAACATTTTCCGAGCTTTGGGAAACCATCTCGAAGGCCACCCTTGCGAGGCATTCTTCAACGACATGAAGATCCGCACGCACCGCGAGGTGTTTTATTACCCGGATGTGATGGTGTGCTGCGATCCCACCGACAACGCACGATACTATCGGGAACGTCCGCGCTACGTGTTTGAAGTCTTGTCGGAGGAGACGCGTCGGACCGACGAACGCGAAAAGTCCCTGGCCTATTTTCACACCCCCAGCGTCGAGGCGTACATTCTGATCGAACAGACCAAGATGCAGGTCACCGTCTTCCGCCGTGATGGCGAAACCTGGTGGCGGGCCGAGATCCTCACGCAACCTGGCGACGTTGTCCGTCTCGATGGGATTGAGTTTGAGATCTCGTTGGAACGTATCTACCGCCGGACGGAAGCAGAATTGGCGTAGCAGCGGTGGCCGATGACACTCAATTGGGGCGACTGGTCGATTGTCGTGGCGTTCCTGGTGGTGAGTCTGGCCGTCGGCCTGGCGGTCACCAAGCGGGCGGGGAGCAGTGCATCCGAGTTCTTTCTGGCCGGCCGAGGCATGCCCTGGTGGCTGCTGGGCGCCTCGATGGTGGCCACGACGTTTTCGGCCGGTACGCCGAATCTGGTCACCGATCTGGTCCGGCAGAACGGCGTCGCCGGCAACTGGGTCTGGTGGTCGTTCTTGCTGACCGGAATGACGACCGTCTTCATTTACGCCAAGCTCTGGCGGCGCACCGGCGCGATGACGGACGTCGAGTTTTACGAACTCCGCTACAGCGGCCGGCCCGCTGCGTTCTTGCGGGGGTTCCGCGCCCTGTATCTGGGCGTGCTGTTCAACATCGTGGTCATGGCCTCGGCCACGCTGGCGGTGATCAAGATTGCCGGCGCGATGTTAGGAACGGACCCCGTGGAGACCGTCGTGGTGGCCGGCGGCGTGACGGCCCTGTACAGCATGATGGGCGGCCTGACCGGCGTGCTGCTGACCGACTTCCTGATGTTTGCCGTGGCGATGGGCGGAGCGATTACGGCGGCCGTGTACCTGGTCCAATTGGACTGTGTCGGCGGACTGGCAGGCCTGCTGGCGCAGGAGACGGTCCAGGCCAAGCTGTCCTTGTTTCCCGACTGGCACGATCCGGAACTGCTGTTGTCCGTGTTGATCATTCCGCTGACGGTGCAATGGTGGAGCGTCTGGTATCCGGGCGCGGAGCCGGGGGGCGGGGGGTACATCGCCCAACGCATGCTGGCCGCCAAGAACGAGACGCATGCGACCGGGGCGGCGCTGATGTTCAATGTCGCTCACTATGCCCTTCGCCCCTGGCCCTGGATCCTGGTCGCCTTGGCTTCCCTGGTGGTCTTCCCCGACCTCGAATCCCTCCAAGCCGCATTTCCTCGGATCGAGTCCGGCGTGGTGAAGCATGATTTGGCTTATCCGGCCATGTTGACCCTTCTGCCGCACGGGCTCCAGGGGCTGGTCCTGGCCTCGCTGATGGCAGCCTTCATGTCTACCTTGTCGACGCATCTGAATTGGGGATCGTCTTACGTCGTCAACGATGTCTACAACCGTTTTATCCGCCCCGCGGCGAGCCAGCGGGAGCAGGTTTTCGTCGGCCGGGTTTCCACGCTGCTGATGATGGTCGTGGAGAAAAATATAAAAACACGCCTCATAATTTA
>CAYPGE010000316.1:0-11175 GCA_964409865.1 uncultured Pirellulaceae bacterium | reverse complement strand
TTGTCACCGCTTTTAAACCCGGCGGACGATGCCCCAACGCGTTCGCTCGATGGTTTACAACCTGAACCCCAACCGCGCTCCAGCCGCTCGGCTCCAGCGAAAAGCGGTGACCAGGCACCGCACTCCAAGAGGACCGTCAAGATCCTGGACATGGGACTGGCACGGCTGGATACGGCGGGTTCCCAGCAGGATCAACTGACCGGCACCGGGCAGATCATGGGCACGGTGGACTACATGGCCCCGGAACAGGCGATGGACACCAAGCACGCCGACGCGCGGGCCGACATCTATAGCTTGGGCGTCACGCTGTGGTATCTGCTGACCGGCCGGCCTCTGTACGCTGGCCAAACCACTGTGGAGAAACTCATGGCTCACCAGACGAAAGCGATTCCTTCCTTGCGAGAGGCGTGTCCGGAAGTGACCCCGGCGATGGATGCGGTGTTTCACCGGATGGTCGCCAAGACGCCGCTGGATCGCTACCAGACGATGGCCGAGGTGATCGCGGAATTGGAACCGTTTTGCCGGCCTGCCGCGAGTGCGCCGGCGCGGAGTCCTTCCGTTGTCGAGGATTCGCAACTGGACGCGTTCCTGCGGGGGCTGGGGCCGTCGGCTAGCCCGCGCCGGTCGCGGATGACGTCGAGTCAACCTGCGCCGGCGGCGGTGAAAACCAAAACCGCGCCGGCTGCGCCACCCGCCGCGGCTGATCCGGCCGTCACCGAGGATTGGTCGGAGGCGCACGCGGAGACGGCGACGAAGATGGAGCCGTCGTTGCCTCGGGCTGAACCGGCTAAAGCCGGCACTACCAGCGCTCGTAGTGCCGGCGCTCGTAGTGCCGCCTTCAGGCGGTCGAAACCGGCTCAAGCCGGCACTACGAACTGGCGGGATTGGCGATGGCTGGCGGCGGTTGGCGCGGGTGGGTTGCTGGTGATTTTGCTGGGCATCTGGGTCGTAGTCCGGGACAAGGACGGGAAGGAAGTCGCGCGTATTCCGGTGCCGGAAGGCGGAAGCGTGACGGTGGAGATGGCGGCGAAGAACGAAGCGGCGAAACCGGCAAAAAGCGGTGACAAGGCACCGCAGTCCAAAACTGCCGCGGCCCCGCTGCCGGCGTGGAATCTGCCGCCGGGCTCTCCACCGCCGGCGATTGCTCCGTTCGACGCGGTCAAGGCCAAGGAGCACCAAGGCGCGTGGGCCAAGTACCTGGGCGTGGACGTGGAATCGGAGAATTCGATCGGCATCCGTTTTGTGCTCGTCCCGCCGGGCGAGTTCGACATGGGATCGACGGAAGCGGAAGTCGTCAATGGTGCCAGGATTGGTGGGCAGTGGACTACTACGCAACGTCGCCGCTGGACGATCCAACGGGGCCGACGGGAGGCTCGTGCCGGGTGCTCCGGGGCGGCGGTTGGAGCTTCGACGCGTCCTTCGGCCGGGCGTCTTACCGCTTCTGGAACGATCCTGGCTCCCGCTACGAGTCCCTCGGCTTCCGCCTCGCGAGGACAGTTTCCTTCCCTCATTGACAGTCTTTTTCGGCGGCAGCCGTCTTTCTTCGGCGGTAGCCGTCCGGTAGCGTAGGCCGCAGGGGCCGTGGCGGTAGCCCGGCCCCTGCGAGCCGGAGCGGACCACGTAGCCTGGTCTCTCCGCGACCGGATTCGCGTCTCGGAGAGACTCGCCTGCGTGGGCCCGCGGCAGGCAGCCCGCGGCCAGCAGCGCGTCGAGTAGGCCGATGGCGTTGTTCATGGCGATGCGGCGAAACACGCCGCCGGCGGTCTGGTCCAACTCGGCTTTGCGGTGGTCGGCCAGGTCCGAGATACCGCGCAGCACCAGGGTCCGGGCCGGATCGGTTTCTTCGAACACCGCGGCCAGCACGCCGCCCGTGTCGGTTTCAGACAGGGCCGCAATAGCCACAACACCCGCCGTATCGCTGCCGTACTACGTCGTGTTTCGGGTGGGCCATTGGCTAACCCTCGATGCCCAGCTTTCTTCGCACGTCGGGGCTGAGAGTTGCCTCCAGCTGGACAATCCTCTCCTTCAATTGCCTCCGTCGCTCCTGAAGCTGTTCGCACCTTGAGTCCAGGGCCATGACGGCATCACGGGCCTCACGCATCGGCTGGAAATCTCCGGCTAACACCTCCTCGTCGTGCAGTCTTTTCAATCCTTGCGTGTAGGTCGCCGCTTCCTCGTGCGTGAGGCGCTCTCCTCGAACGGAACGTACGTGCAGTGCCCACCAGCGTTGATATGCCGCTTTGTCCATCTCTGCGCCACCCGTGCTTCTCAAAGGAACGTCGAACAACGCCGAGCATCATACCGTGTTTGGCCCGTCTGTGTCACGGCCGATCTTGCTGCAAGCATGACGGGGGCAAGCGCAAAACGGGTTGAACGAAAACGCCGGGAAATCACCCGAAACGGCCTATTAATCCAGCAACGTCGCCGCCCGCCAGGCCTGGGCGGTCTTCCGCATCACCAAGATTGAATGCAAGCCGGCGACGTTGAAGGGCGTGGCGTCTCGCGGGTTTCACGAGCCGCGACAAGATGTTACCGTAAGGAGATCAAACAGGGAGCACGAAGCCCATGAGCCAACCACGCCTTACCTTGACCATTTTGACCGTCCTGCTGCCAGCCCCGTGGGCCGCGCTGCATGCCGCAGATCAGCCGGCAGCGCAACGGCCCAATGTCCTGGTCGTGATCACGGACGACCAGGGCTTTGGGGAGCTTTCCACCCACGGGAATCCCGTGCTGCAGACGCCGCACCTGGACCGGCTTGCCGCGGCGAGCATCCGGCTCGCGGACTTCCACGCGGCGCCGATGTGTACGCCGACGCGCGGACAGCTGATGACCGGCGTGGATGCACTCCGCAACGGCGCCATGAACGTCAGCAGCGGGCGCACGCTGCTCCGCCCCCAGTTCCCGGTCATGCCGGAGATCCTGGCCGCGGCCGGCTACCGCACGGGCCTGTTCGGCAAATGGCATTTGGGCGACAGCTATCCGTATCGACCGCAGGACCGGGGCTTTCACGAGAGCATCTGGTTTCCCTCGTCGCACATCGGTTCCGTACCCGACGCCTGGGGAAACGACTACTTCGACGACACCTACATCCACAACGGCCGCAGCCGCGGCTTCCAGGGATATACGACCGACGTCTTGTTCCGCGAAGCCATGCGCTGGATGCGGGCCGAGGCGGGGGCCGGACGCCCGTTCTTCTGCTATCTCGCGACGGCCGCGCCGCACCAGCCTCACTATGTGCCGGACCGCTACCGTGCGCCCGTCCGCGCCGCACTCGACGCCGCTCGGGCGCAGTTGGCCGATTACCGGCCCGAGGCCCCGATGTCCAAGGGCCGGACCGTCGGCACGGAATTGGTCAGTTACCTGGCGATGATCGCCAACATCGACGAGAACCTCGGCCGGCTGGAAGCGTTTCTGGCCGAGTCGGGCTTGCGCGACAACACGCTGCTCGTCTTTCTCACCGACAACGGCAGCACCTTCGGGCCGCGGTATTTCAACGCGGGCATGAAGGGCGGCAAGGCGACGCTGTGGGAAGGAGGACACCGCGTGCCGTGCTTCGTACGCTGGCCGTCCGGCGGACTGCGGCCGCCGGGCGACGTGGGCGGGCTGACCCAGGTCCAGGACCTGCTGCCGACGCTCGTCGATCTGCTGGACGTGCCCGCACCGGCGGGGGCGGCGTTCGACGGCACGAGCCTCGCGCCGGTCTTGCGCGGCCAGGCCACGCCGCCGGACGAACGCATGCTGGTCGTCAACTTCAGCCGCATGCCGTTTGCGGCCCTCCGCACGACGCCGGACAACGCCGCCGTGCCGCGCCGCGAAGGCGCGGCAGTGCTGTGGAAACGCTGGCGGTTGCTGGAGGATCGCGAGCTGTACAACCTGGACGACGACCCGCTGCAGCAGCGCAACGTGATCGAGCGCCATCCGGAGGTGGCCGCCGCGATGCGCGCCCACCTGGACGCCTGGTGGGACGGACTTAAGGCGCGGGCGAACGAATTCCAGCCCTCGGTCATCGGCCACCCGGCGGAGAATCCCGTGCTGCTGAGCGCGTGCCAGTGGGCCGACGTCTTCGTGGATCAGCAGGCGCAGGTGCGGCGCGGTGAACGCAAGAACGGCTGGTGGCACATCGAGGTCGCGCAGGCGGGCCAGTACGCGTTCACCCTCAGCCGCTGGCCGTACGCATCCGGCCTGGGCCTGCGCGACGGCGTGGGCGAGACCCGCGTCACGGACGGCACGCTGGCCGCAGGCGAGCCCTGGCCGGCGGCGTCCGCCTGGCTGCGGATCGGCGATGTGGAACGTCGCGATGCCGTGCCCACGAATACCTGGGCGGTGTGTTTCCGCCTGCCGCTGGCCGCCGGGCGCACGACGTTGCAGACGGCCTTTCTGGACGCGGACGGTAACGAGATCGCCGGAGCGTACTATGTCACGGCCGAACGGCTGCCGGCGGCGGACCGGCCCGTGAAGCTGATCCTCGACACCGACACGTCCGGCGACGCGGACGACGCGGGCACGCTCGCCCTGCTGCACGCGCTGGCCGACCGCGGCGAGTGTCAGTTGCTGGCCACGGTCGTCAATCGCAAGGACAAGACCAACGCCTCGGCGGCCGCCGTGGACGCGATCAACACCTACTACGGCCGGCCCGATCTGCCCATCGGCACGGACAAACAAGGCCCCACCGATCTGCAACGCACCAGTGCCTACACGCAGGCGTTGCGCGACGAGTTTCCCAACGACATCGGCCCGGACGACGCCGCCCCGGACGCGCTGGCGATTTACCGCCAGGTCCTGGCGGCGCAGGCCGACGGCAGCGTCACGGTTTGCAGCGTCGGGGCGCTGTCGAACCTGGCCGAGCTGTTGCGCCGCGAGCCGGAATTGGTGCGGACGAAAGTGCGGCGGCTGGTGGTGATGGGCGGCCAGTTTCCGGACTGCCAACGTCCCGAGACCAACATCCGCACGCACCGCGAGGCGGCGCAGGTGGTGGCCGACCAGTGGCCGGGCGAGATCGTCTGGCACGGGTTCGAGATCGGCCAGGCGCTGATCACCGGCGAGCGGCTGAAGCAGACGCCGCGCACCAACCCCGTGCGCCGCGCGTACGAGTTGCGCCGCCATGCCGGCCGCCCCTCGATCGAAGGCGGCCAACCGAGCTACGACCAGGCGGCGGCGTTGTTCGCGGTCCGCGGAGCCCAGCCGGAATTCTGGGAGACCGTCACCGGCGGCCGCGTGCGCGTCGATCCCGAAGGCGTGACCAGCTGGCAACCGGACGCCGCCGCCCGCCACGCTTACGTGAAAATCCAGGGCGACCCGCAGCGGCTGGCCGACGCCATCGAGACGCTGATGATCGCCCCTCCGCTGAAGCCAATGGCAGGAGACCGGGAATCGGACGCAACCGCGCGGTTGAGTTGCGGCTCCTATCCAGCTAGACTTGTGCCTCGCGCGGCGCGACATCCAATCAAAGACTCGAAAACCTGAGCCCTTGCAAGGAGAGAAATAGACCATGACGAAAGACAACTCGATCGTAGGATTGGTGGCGCTCCTGTTTCTCGTGCCCGTGTTCGGCCGCGCCGCCGAGCCGCTCTTCGAAGTCCAGGACCTGTACGAAGGCAAGGAAAATCGCATCCCCAACGTCGTCGTGGCGGCGGACGGCTCCGTGTTGGCCTTTGCCGGGTCGGGCCGGCGGTTGCGCCGCAGCGAAGACGGCGGTCGGACGTTCAGCCCGGTGCAGGAGGTGGGCCACGATGCCCACGGCAGCGCGATTGTCGATACGAACACGGGCAACGTGATGGTGGTTGCCTCGGGGAAGGAGTATCTGTGGCGGAGCGCCGATCACGGCCAGACGTGGAAGCGGGAAGAGATCGTCGTCAAGCCGAATCCCATGGGACACGGCGGCCGGGGCGCGGTACCGGTGCAGACGACCTGTTCCGAATCGGGCCTCACGCTGCAATTCGGCAAGCACAAGGGCCGGCTGATCATGCCCGCCCGGATCCAGCCGCCGCTGGGCAACAACGATCAGGAGTGGTGGCCCTACAACTACAACACGGCCATCTACAGCGACGACGGGGGCCGGACGTGGCAGACGAGCGCTCCCGTGCAGAGCGGCACGGGCGAAGGGACGCTGGCCGAGGTCTCGACCGGTTCGATCTACTACAACTCGCGGTCGCACATGTCGGTGGATCACCGGCGGCAGATTGCCTGGAGTCACGACGGCGGCGCGATGTGGGTGGATTGGCAGGTGACCACCGATTTGTTTGAGGTGGGCGAGCCGTTCTATTTCAAGTACGGCACCAAGCCCAGCTACGGCTGCAATGCCGGCCTGGTCCGGATGCCCTCGGCGGTGACGGACGGCAAGGACGTGCTCCTGTTCAGTGCGCCGGACAACCCGGGCAAGTCGCGTCACCGGATGACGGTCTTTGTCAGCTACGACCGCGGCCTCACCTGGCCGGTGAAGCGATTGGTCAATGAGGGGATGAGCGCTTATTCATCCTTGGCCGCGGGGCCGGACGGCACGGTCTACCTGCTCTTCGAACGCGGCGAAGTGCAACTCTACGACCGGATGGCCTTGGCGCGATTCAATCTCGCCTGGGTCTGTGAAGAGCAGAAGTGAAGCACAGGTGCCGCGATCATGAGATCCAAACAGCGTGTGCTGACCGCCGTCAGCCTTGCCGAGCCTGATCGGGTGCCGATGGACTTCCTGCCCAATCCCTGGGTGATGGATCGGTTGCACCGCGATCTGGGAACGGCGACGCACCGGGAGTTGCTGAAACGTCTGCGCAGCGACATCGTCGACCTGCGAGGCGTAGTCGATCCGAAGTACTGCGGCCCGGTCCCGCAACTGCGCGAACTGCCGGACGGCGTGCGCGAGAACTTCTGGGGTTGGCGGCAGAAAGTAATGCAAACGGCGACCGGCCCCGAAGAGTGCTTCGTCGAGTTTGTCCTGGCCGAGGCGACGTCGATCGAGGATTTCCAGCGGCATCGCTGGCCGAAAGCGGACTGGTTCGACTTCTCCGATTTTGCGGCGCGGCTGGACTCCTGGCAGGACTTCGCCGTGATGGCCAGCGGGGCCAGCGTGTTTCAGCACCCCACGTTCCTCCGCGGCATCGACCAGCTGCTGATGGACATGGCCGTCCAGCCGGAGCTGGCGCACTGGCTGATGGACCGCTTCACGAGTTTCTACGTGGATTTTTTCGATCGCATGCTGACCGCCGCCCAAGGGCGGATCGACATTCTGCGGGCGGCCGACGACCTCGGCACGCAGCGCGGTCTGTTCTTCAGCCCCGAAATGTTCCGCACGTTCGTCAAACCGCGTCTTAAGAAATTGGCCGACATGACGCACAGCCACGGGGTGAAGTTCCTGTTTCACTCCTGCGGCGCCATCCGGCCTTTGATCGAAGACTTGATCGAAATCGGCGTCGACATCCTCGATCCGCTCCAGGCCGCGGCCGACGGCATGGACCCCCAGGTCCTCAAACAAGCCTACGGCAACCGGATCTGTCTGCACGGCGGCATCTGCACGCAGTACCTGCTGCCCCGCGGCACGCCGGACGAGGTGCGTGCCGAGGTGCGGCGGCGGTTGGAGATCCTGGGACACGGCGGCGGCTACATCCTCGCGCCCTGCCACGTGTTGCAGACCGATGTGCCGACGGAGAATATCCTGGCCATGTCCGGCGCAGGCCTCGAATGCGGGCGCTACGCGGGATAGGGGGACGCCACGGACACCACGTGAGAGAAGGCGGACAATCAATAAGAGACACACAAAAAAACAAAAAGGAGAGGCATTATGAATTCCTCCGTCCATAGAAATGCCTGTCCTTTTCTATTTTCTCTTCTCCCAACTTTCGACGGATGTCGGCGGTCCGGCCCAGGCGCTGGAACGCAAGGCCGAGACGAGTTGAAAGTCGAAGAGCCATCGAGTCGCCGTTCGCCTGCGCAAAGCGTTAACAGGCAACGAGTTACGAAAAAGGGGCGCGACAGCAGGGCAAAACGGCGCGGTCCCGCGTCAAAAGGCTGCAAGAGTTCACTCGCTACGGCAACTTGCCTTGGGAGAAACGAAGCGTGAGCAGCAGGCCGGACGGCTCCGCCGTGACACAGAACCTGGATTTGCCGATGGCGCTGCGCCAGCACGACCGCTGGTTGCGGACGATCGTGTATTCGCGCGTCGGGGGCGCCGAGGGCGTCGACGACGTGATGCAGGAAGTGGCCCTGGCGGCAGTCCGGCAACGCGAGAAGTTGCCGGAGGCGAGCCGGATGGGCCCGTGGCTGTATCGGGTGGCCGTGCGCCAATCGTTGTTGTATCGGCGGAAAGCGGGCCGACGGCGAAAGCTGGTCGATGCCTTCGCACAACGGAAACCCGCGCTGGAACATGACGAATCCGCGCCAGATCCACTGGGGTGGCTGCTGGCAAAGGAACGATCGGGATTGCTGCGGGTAGCGTTGGAGCGACTGGCGCGCCGGGACCGTGAGATTTTGTTGTTGAAGTACGCGGAGGATTGGAGCTACCAGCAAATCGCCGAGCATCTGGGAGTCACACAAAGCGCAGTCGAGACGCGGTTGCATCGCGCCCGGGCGCGATTGCGGGCCGAGTTGGCGGCCGTGGAAGGGGACGGGGACAAGCGATGAACAGCAACCAAGGTTTGCCGGTGGACGACGAAAGACTGGACCGTCTGGTCGACGGTGAGTTGAGCCGCAAGGAGTACGACGCCGTACTGCGGTCGTTGGACCAGGCGCCGGGTCAGTGGCGGCGTTGTGCCCTTGCGTTTCTGGAAGCGCAGGCTTGGCAGCGCGAATTGGGAAACCTACGACGCGAAGCCGCGATCGCGATACCGCCTCCGGCGGCGGTCCCGCGCCCGCAGCCTGCCGCATCGAACCGTTGGTCCCTGCTGCTGGCCGTAGCCGCCAGTTTCCTGGTGGCCTTCGGGCTAGGTCTGGTGATTCGGCCCTTTGCCCCGGCGACGCCAAGCGGCGGTGGAGAACAACTTGCCGAGCAAACGGTGCCGCCAGACGCGCCGATCGGCGATGCGCCGCGGCCCTCGGCGCCGGTACCAGCGGTCGCACCGCCGGGGCGATCACCGCGCGAAAACGTGACGGTCGTGATGGATGGCGGCGATGGTTCGGGCAGTCACGAAGTGCCGGTTCCCGTCTACGACTGGTCGCCGCAAAACGAGCGCATGCTGTCGCCGACGCCGACGAACATTCCGTCCGAAGTGCGGCGCGTCCTGCAAGCGATGGGTTGCGAACTGCGTTTGAAGCGACAGCTGATCCACATCGAGACGTCGGACGGGAGCCCGGCAGTGATCCCGGTGGAGCAAGTCGAAATCGTGCCTGCAGGCCGGCGGGCGTATCAATAGCACAATGTCTCGACAAATGAGGAGAAGGGAGGACTGGACATGATGACGCGAAATCGAATTCGTTTGGGTTTGGCTTGGTGGTTGGCCTCCGTCGCGGTCGTGTGCGTGGCCGGCGGGGCGAGAGGGGCCGAGCGGGAGAGCGAGAAGCCGGCGGCGGCTCCGGCGGAGGCGGCGGCCGAGAAGGCGGATTCCGCTGCAAGATACTGGCTGGGAATCCTGGGCGTACCAGCCGATGCGCTCTTGAAGACGCACCTCAAGCTGGCTGCGGGTGTCGTGGTCGAGCAGGTGGTTCCCGATTCGCCGGCGGCCAAGGCCGGCATCCGGGAAAACGACATCCTGCTCAAGTTCGGCGATGTCCAACTGACGGATGTCGAGAGCCTGATGAAGGCCGTGGCCGAGAACAAGGATCGAGAGGCGAAGGTGACCTTGTTGCGAGAGGGCAAGGAGACCACGCTGACCGTCCGGCCCGCCGAGCGTCCGGCGGGCCTGGCCATTCCCGCCGTTCCCGGTGCGCGAGACTGGCGGCCGCTGACCGATTGGATGATGAAGCGGTTGGAACGCGGTGAGCTTGGCGATGATCCGATGCGCATGTTCTTCGTGCACCCCGGACTGGTCGTGCCCAAGGAACTCAAAGGCCGCTTCGAGATGTTCACCACGCCGTCCGTGACGCTGCAACTGCCGAAGAACACCAGCATCACGATCACGCGGCAGGACGAGGGTCCGGCCAAAATCGTCGTCCAACAGGGCGACCAGAAGTGGGAAGTGACCGAAAAGGAATTGGACAAGCTGCCCGAAGACGTTCGGCCGTCGGTCAAAGCCATGTTGGGTGGCAGCGCTCGCGTGTACGTCTTTGGCCAGGGGCCGGTCGTGATGCCGGGCACCCGCCCCGGAGCGTCCGCGGAGGAATCGGCGCCGAAAGCGAAAGCGGAACCGCAAGAGACGCGGGAACGCGCCGCACCGGACTTGGGAAAGGTCCGTGAGAAACTGGAGGAGATGAACCGTCAACTTCGCGAAAACGAAAAGAAGATGCAGCGTCAAATGGACGAATTGCGGCAGCAGTTGGAGAAGCTGAAGCAACAGCAAATCTGAACCAGGTGGCGTCCGGCCACGACCGAGAACGTCACGTTCTCAGTCGGACGGAGTGTCGGCCTGTGCCGGCACTCCGTTTTTTGTTGCGCCGGATGCACAGGGGCTGTGGATTTGGTATCCTGATATGCTCCGTGGCCGCAACCGAAGGGCTCAGACGTACAGAATACAATTTTCGCGGGGAAGAGCGTTTCCACAGGACCAGACCGTGGGCCGCGAAAATTGAATTCTGTACGTTGAAGCCCGGATGCGCATACAAGAGAGTGAGAGGACGTGATGATTGATCCCAAACGGCATTCCGAGCATCGCGGTGGCATCGAGTCGTTCCTGCGCTCCATTCCGGGTTTCCGGGGATACCTGGAGAAGGACTACCGCCAGGAGAGCGATCATCTTTTGCGTCAGTGGATGGCGGATCGGCTGCAACGGAGCAAGCGGCCGCTGGACGCGGCGATGACGGCCCTGATCGAGGCGGGCCGGATCGATCAACTGACCGTCTGGGAGCGGCTCAAAAACCGGCTGGACGCCTTGATCCTCCGTTTCCGCGGCGCGGTTCGCGGATACAACGGTTTCTTTGACTTCGTCCGGGTCAACGAGGAGCTGCTGGATCAGGTCTACCAGCACGACCAGATACTGGCTCAAGGCGTCGACAAACTGGCCGGCGCGATCGAACAGACGGCGGGCAGCGGCGATGTCTCGGAGACGACCGTCCGCCAGTGGCTTGGGCAAGTCGAAGAACTCGATCGGGCCTTTACCA
>CAYPGE010000315.1:0-11202 GCA_964409865.1 uncultured Pirellulaceae bacterium | reverse complement strand
TCGAGAAATAACTGTCCGATTTGTGCGTGGCGTAAGCTTCCAGCTTGCGGCAGATGGCGGGATCGCAAGCTGGAAGCTTACGCCACATATTTCACGAACGATGCTACGAAACGGTGGTGCTGCGACGAGCTTGAGTCTTGTTGGCGAACGAAGACATGTCAACCGCCCCATCCCGGAAGCTTCGGACATCTGGATAGTAGCTGCCTTCGCCGTCGTGCGGTAAGATTCTGGACGTACCGCGAAACCCCTGGCGGTGATCGGTGTTGAATCTGGCGGGTTTCGGGATCACCTGAGGATCGGCGAATCAGTAACCGTGCGGTTCTTGTTTGCTATCATCACGCGGAGCGTGATGGCTACTTTTAGGAGCCATGCCATGTCCAATTGCCGTGATCGTTTGCTGTTGACCTTGGCTGTTCTGGTGGTCGCACCCGCGGCCGGCGTTTTCGGGCAACCTGCCGACAGTCCGCGCGACAGTCAGAACTACCTGAGTCGCGAGGAGTTGACCAAGAAGTACGATCGGGACGGTAACGGGGAACTCAGCCCGGTCGAGCGGCGGACGATGGTGCAGGACATCATCGAGGGCCGCGTGACCGTGCCGCCGCAGGTGCGGGAGAACTTCCGCAAGATGGCCGCCGGTTTCAAACAGCGGGCGGACCAGCGGCCGGCGAAGCCGGCCAAGTTGCGACCGGGGCAACCGCCGGGCGGCCGCATCCCCGACAGCGTGGAGATCGAACGGGATGTCGTCTACGGCGATGCGGGAGGACGGCCGCTGAAGTTGGACCTGGTGCTTCCCAAGCAGAAGAGCGACCGGCCGCGGCCGGTGATCGTGTTCATTCACGGCGGCGGCTGGCGCAATGGCGACAAGGCGGGCGGCGTGGGCCGCGTGATTCCCTTCGTCGCCACGGGAGATTACGTGGGGGCCAGCGTCGGCTACCGCCTCAGCGGCGAGGCGACCTGGCCGGCTCAGATTCACGACTGCAAGGCAGCCATCCGCTGGCTGAAGGCCAACGCCGACAAATACGGCATCGACCCGGAGCGGATCGGCGTCTGGGGCAGTTCGGCCGGCGGGCACCTGGTGAACATGCTGGGCACCTCGGGCGACGTCCAGGAATTGGAGGGCGACTGCGGATCGCCCGGACAATCCAGCCGCGTCTGTTGCGTGGTGCCCTTCTGCGGCCCGGCCAACTTCCTGGCTCCCAAGCGGTTCGAAGGCGGACGCTCGCCGTCCGCCGTCGATCTGTTGCTGGGCGGCAAGATCGAAGACAAGCAGGAACTGGCCAAACAGGCTTCGCCCATCACGCACGTCTCGAAAGACGACCCGCCGTTCCTGATCGTTCACGGCACGGCGGACAATACCGTCCCGTTCGAACAGGCCGAGATGTTCTACGCAGCGTTGCGCAAGGCCGAGGTGGACGTGACCCTGGTCAAGATCCTCGGCGGCGGTCACGGCATCGGCGGCGAAGAAGTCCAGCAGCGGGTGAAGGCCTTCTTCGACAAGCACCTCCGCGGGCAGGATGTCAAGGTCTCCGACGAACCGATCGAAGCGGGAATGGGAGCCAAGTCTTGAACTGGAACCGCAATATGCTTCAGAGTATCCTGGCCGCCCGGCTGAGTGACGTGCGCTTTGGACGGCTGCGGCAACAGGATCGTGTGTTCGAGCGATTGTGCTTGCTTGGGATCTTGTTTTCGGCAGCGTCCCCGGCCGCTTCCGCGTCGGAGCGAACCAGTTCCTGCCGGAACAGTGGGACGAGTTCCGCAACGCCGTAGGCCACCAAGAACATTCGCTGCTCCAGGACCCCAAGCTGACGGAATCGCACACCCTGGGCCCGGAGTCGCCGCGCCAGATCGGGAAAGAAACCATCGGCCCTACGGCGGACTATTCTGGTATTCAGCCCGCGGGCAACGGCGCCAAGTTGGCATGGTTCGAGAAATGACTGTCCAGTGACTCCTGCCAATCATCACACGGAGTGTGATGGCTACTTTGACGAGGCGACAGTTCTCGAACGATGCTCAGGCGCTTACCGGGAAATGAACGGCCCGTATCCCGTATCCCGTATCCCGCTTCAGATCGCTTCCGAACCGCGTTCACCGGTGCGGATGCGGATGCAGTCTTCCAGCGGCAGCACGAAGATCTTGCCGTCGCCGATTTCGCCTTTTTCGCCGCTGCGGCCACCCTTGATAATGGCGTTGATCGTCGGCTCGACAAACGCCTCGTTGACCGCGATTTGCAGCTGGACCTTGCGCAGCAGACTGGTGCCCAGTTCCCGGCCGCGATACGTCTCCGTCTGGCCTTTCTGGCGTCCGAAACCCTGGCAGTCCATCACGGTCAGTCGGACCACTTCGACTTCGTTCAAGGCTTCCTTGACCGCTTCCAGCTTGCCGGGTTGGATGATGGCGATGATCAGTTTCATGGGTCTGGGTTCTCCGCCTGGGGCCGGGCTGCGAGGCGACGCCGCCGCGCTTCGGCCGGGCTCACGTGTGCCGGGCCGGGGGCGGCGGGACGGGCCAGCGGTGGTTGTTCGTGTTGCCATGTTCAGCCGGCCCAAGAGAGAATCTATCGCCGCAACGGCGTAACCACAAGACCCGTGGGTCGCGAATCGGCGGCGGTGAATGCCCGACTAACACTGTGCCTGCAATGCCGCCTTCCGGCGGTCTGGTGAAAACCGGCTCAAGCCGGCACTACAAACCCGTCAGAACTTCTGCGCGGGCACTTCGCGCCGTCTCGCGTCAAGAAGATCGAAAAGACACCCCGGCCCGAGCGGCCGAGGCGGTCGGCCACTCGAGCCCTTGGGGTATCCTTCTGGCCCAGGCAAGAGCCGAAGGGATAGCGAGTTTACGTGGTTGCATCTCCCGCCAGCTGCCACGATCGTCCGGCATTCGCAGGGCGACCTGGCCGAAGCCCAAGGACCGGGTGACAACGAGTTGCAACCAACGTGCCAACGCGATGGCCGTCACGGCCTGGGTTTTCCATCATGCGTTCCTACCACAACGGGCTTAACGCTTTAGGACGGCTTCTGCGACGCTGTTCTGTGTCCCTACCGTGGCGCGATTGGACAATCTGCCCAAATCAAGCGCAGCGGCTGAGGAAGCTTTGAGCAAATCGCCGCTCGCCGCCAAAGCAGTGACGTGGCAGACTGCTGGAAGAAGGAAGCGGGGGAGTTGGCGAGCGTTCAAGAACCAAAAACGCCGCTCGCGACGCTAACATCGCAAGCGGCATCGTTTGGCGGCCTGTTCCCAGCTCGGTTCTCGTGACCAATGCGGGTTAGAACGTCAAGATCGCGTCCATGCCGAAGATCCATGAATCCTCGGGCAAGTCAAGATTGGCTGCCAGTCCCGGTCCCCAGTTGTAGCGAATCTCAGGCCGGAGCACGAAGTTCGGGTGCGGCCGCCAGTTGACGCCAGCCGTGGCTTCGTAGGCGGAGGCGCCATCCCGCTTCCACCACTCGATCCGGCCGCCCAGCTTCCAGCAATCGTTCAGCTCGTAGAACAGGTACTGGTTGATGCCGATGTCGTCGCGCTCCTGGGCGTAGAAATTGTCGGCCGTGTCGTACCAGCCGTCCGTCTCTACCCAATCGCTCTCCAGCACGTAGTTGAGTCTCTCCGTCAGGCTAAAGTCGAAGACCAGACTGTGGCTGTAGCCCTCGCCGCGCCAACCCAGATTGCCTGCGCACAACATGTACAGGACGGTGACATTGTCGGTCAGTTGGTAGTCCACGCCGCCGAGGAAATTGTTACCCTGCGCGTACTGGTCAAAACCGGTATCCCAGCCCAGAGCCCAGCCGCCGTGGACGGTCAATTCGTCGCTCGCCTGATAGGAGGCAAGCACGCCCGTGTGAGTGAACGGCTCGCTGTTGTAATTCGTCAACGAGTGGCTATAGAAGAAGTTCGCCGGCGCCATGACATATTCGTACCCTTCGATCGTGTAGAAGTGGCCAATCTTGACGGACAGGTCGTTGTAGGCGAGTTCGGCATAGGCCTGCGGCAGCGCCCAGCCGTAGATGCCATGGTCAAAGCCGTTCCGAAAGTCCCACTCCCCCGGATTGTTGCCGAACGCCTGCATATCCTGGCCGTCGACGCCGTACACCAGATCGGTGCGAAAGCCCCAGTCCCAACCGCATTGGCCGTCGGCCACCTTCTCGGCGTACAAGTAGCCTTGGTGCAGGTGGAGCCGGTTCGGATGCGAGTTGAATCGGCCATCCGTCTTGTTGTGGTAGCCAGCCTGGAACCAACCGCCGATCTTCAAGCCGCGACAACCTTCGGGGTACAACTCCCAGGGATCGCCTTCGCAGCACAGGTCCAAGCCGCAAGCGGTGCCGCAGCAGGCATCCTTCCCTGCATCCCCGTTCTTCCAATCCGACTGGCCCGGCAGCGGCTGCGCCAGCGGCGTCGGCTGGATCACCTGATCGCTGGGCGACGGCGCGGTAGGTTCTTGCGCTGCCACGTAGGGCGCGGGACGTCGCGACAACTCATACTCCGGCGCAGGCCGCACCCAGTACTGACCGAGCGCTGGGGTCGCCAGCAGACAGCAAACGCCGAGCGAAGCGTACGCCATTCTCATCCATGACATGCTCGATTCTCCTCGACCCGGAAGTTTCTCGTGGTTAGATGGGCACCCAGACCCCGCGCTCATGTCGATGGGCGCGAGGGCGCTTACCGCCTCAGCTGCTTGGATGATCGCACAGGCCGGAACGACAGCCCCAAGAGGTCCCGATGCGGTTCCACCGCGTCGCGGGATGTGGGGTGGGGTTCAGCCCAGCGGACCGGCCGCGTGTGTCGGCGACGACTGGTCCTACGTGAAAGGCATCGGAAAGCGTCTGGCGCAGGGATAAGGAAACCAGCAGATGGTGCAGTCGCACGGGTCCTTGCGGAATGCGCGGCTGAATGCCTCGGAACGGATGTACCGGTTCTGACGGGGGGCCGCGTCAGTCTTCGCCGCCGGCGAACAGCGCGTCGACAAATTGGGCGGGGTTGAAGAGGGCCAGATCCTCCGCCTTTTCGCCGATCCCCACGTATTTGACGGGGATATTGAACTGTTGGCGGATGGGAATCACGACGCCGCCCTTGGCCGTACCATCCAGTTTGGCAAGCACAATGCCGGTACAACCCGCAGCATCGGAAAACCCCTTGGCTTGACTGATACCGTTCTGGCCGGCGGTGGCATCGAGCACCAGGAGCACTTCGTGGGGGGCCTCCGGGATCAGTTTTCCCATCACGCGACGGATCTTGGACAATTGCGTCATCAGATTGGCCTGCGTCTGCAGTCGGCCCGCCGTGTCCACGATGCACATCTCGGCCCCGCTCTCCAACGCCGTGGCGACCGCGCGGTGGGCCACGCTGGCCGGATCGCCACCCTGGTCTCCTTTGACTAACTCGACCCCGACGCGCTCCGCCCAGACAGTCAGCTGCTCGACCGCGGCCGCACGGAATGTGTCACCGGCACCCAAGACCACGCGTTTGCCCTGATCGCGGAACATGCGGGCCAGTTTGGCGATCGAGGTGGTTTTGCCCGATCCGTTTACGCCCACGACCATGATCACTGTCGGGCCGCTGGTGGCAAATGCGATGGGCTGCTCCGGCTGGGCCAGCAATTCCAGGAGTTTGGCCCGGATGGATTGGAGAATCTCGTCCATCTTGACCAGGCGGCCGCGGAGATCCGAACCCACTTGCTCGCAGATCGTGTTCGCCGGCCCAGTGCCCATGTCCGTGCGGATCAGGATCGCGAACAGGTCGCGCAGGAAGTCGTCGTCGACCAGCCGTCCTTCCTGCTTGAACAGGTCGCGGATGTCGGTGTTCAGCAGCTGCGCCGTGCGTTTCAACCCGCGTTTGAAACGGGCGAGCAGCCCCTCCTTCTCGGCCGGGGCCGCCTCCACGGGTACGGACTCGGCCGCCTGCTCCACAGCACTCGTTTCCGTCGCCGGTGTTTCCGCTTTGCTCTTGAATCTGTCGAAGAATCCCATCGCTGGTTCGTCCTCTTCTTGGGCGCAGCATCTTTCACCTAATCTTTCACTTAATCTCCCCCGGCTCTAAGGCGGTAGGCAGGAGGACGAGATTAAGTGAAAGATCAGGTGAAAGATGAGGGTTTCGGGTTCCGGCCAAGCCGGTTAAGCATCGTTCGAGAAATAACTGTCCAGTGTTTATTGCTGATCATCCCACGGAGTGTGATGGCTACTTCTACGAGGCGACAGTTATTTCTCGAACGATACTAAGAACCGCTAACAAAACCGAAATCGGAGACCTTCGCTCGGCGGTTTCGGCGGGGTCAGAGACCCGCGCCGAACGGTTTTGTTAGCGGTTCTTCGTTCTCCTACGGGCGCTCGCGCATCACGCGGTCCAGGATCGCGTTGACGAAGGCCGGCGATTGCTCGGCGCCGAACACCTTCGCCAACTCGACCGCCTCGTTGATGGCGACGCGCCCCGGCGTATCGGTGTACAACATCTCGTAAGCCGCCAGCCGGAGGATGTTGCGGTCCACCACGGCCATGCGGTCCAAAGTCCAGTTCTCCGCCTTGGCGGCCAGCAACGGATCCAACTCTGCCCGATGCTCCCGCACGCCGTCCAGCAGCGACAGGGCGAACTCCATCGCCGCTGCCTTGCGTTTCAGGCTGCTGCGCAGAAACTTCGCGACCGCTGCGGGTTCGACCTGAGGATTCAAGTCGTCCTGATACAGCAGTTGCAGAGCAACCTGGCGGGCTTGGCGGCGGAGGGACATGGTTACGGCAGTTTCTTCAGCAGGCTCGCCATCTCCAGCGCGGCTTCGGCGCATTCGATGCCTTTATTGCCGACGTTGCCCCCGGCGCGGTGAATCGCCTGCTCCAGGCTATTGCAAGTCAGCACGCCGAACAACACGGGCACGCCGGTTTCCACGGCGGTCCGCCCCAGGCTCAGGCTGACCTGCCGATTGATGTGCTGGTCGTGCGTGGTTTCCCCGCGGATCACGGCTCCCAAGCACAGCACGGCCGCATAAGAGCCCGAGCGGGCGAACCGTTCGGCCGCCAGCGGAATCTCCCACGCTCCGGGCACCCAGGCCACGTCGATGGCGTCGTCGGCCACGCCGTGGGCCAGCAGCGTTTCGACCGCCCCGGCCAGCAGCTTGCGTGTGATGGTGTCGTTGTAACGGGAAACGGTGATGGCAAACCTCGCCCCGGCTCCCGCTCGCTCGCCTTCCAAGATGTTCGGCATGCCGCGCTCCTTCACTTCGACATGTTCATACTCATCAGAAACTCGGCGTTCGACTTGGTCCTCTGCAGCCGCGTCACCAGCAGTTCCATGGCTTCCGGCGAGTTCATGTCGTTCAACACGCGGCGCAGGATCACCACGCGGCGGTACTCTTCGGGATCCATCAGCATCTCCTCGCGCCGGGTGCCGCTGCGGTTGATGTCGATGGCCGGCCAGATGCGCTTGTCCACCAGTCGCCGGTCCAGCAGGATCTCCATGTTGCCCGTGCCCTTGAATTCCTCGAAGATCACCTCGTCCATCTTGCTGCCCGTATCGACCAGTGCGGTGGCGATGATGGTCAGCGATCCGCCTTCCTCGACCTTGCGGGCCGACCCGAAGAACCGCTTGGGGTTCTGCAAGGCATTGGCATCCAGGCCGCCGGACAGGATCTTGCCGGACTGCTGGCACTCCGTGTTCCAGGCCCGCGCCAGGCGGGTGATGGAATCCAGAAAAATCAGCACGTCGTGCCCGTATTCGACCATCCGCTTGGCCTTCTCGATCACCATCTCGGAGACCTGCACGTGCCGCGACGAGGGTTCGTCGAAGGTCGAACTGATGACCTCACAGTTGCGGCCCTTGACCTCCCGTTCCATGTCCGTGACTTCTTCCGGCCGCTCGTCGATCAGCAGCATGATGACGTAGGCGTCGGGGAAATTCTTCAGCACCGCCTTGGCCATCTTCTGCATCAGGATCGTCTTGCCGGCGCGAGGCGGGCTGACGATCAGCCCGCGCTGGCCGAAGCCGATGGGCGTCATCATATCGACGACCCGGGTGGACATATCGTTCGAATCGAACTCCATGACGATTCGCTTGTCGGGGTGCAGCGGCGTCAAGTCGTCGAAGCTGACCTTGTCGGAGGCCAGGTTGGGATCTTCGTAGTTGATGGCTTCGACGCGGAGCAAGGCGAAGTAGCGTTCGTTTTCCTTGGGCGGGCGAATCTGGCCGGAGACGGTCACGCCGGTTTTCAACCCAAAGCGGCGGATCTGGCTGGGCGAGACATAGATGTCGTCGGGGCAGGACAGGTAGTGATAGTCCGGGCTGCGCAGGAAGCCGAAGCCGTCCGGCAGGATCTCCAGCGTGCCCTCGCCGTACATCAGCCCGTTCATCTTGACTCGCTCTTTGAGGATCTTGAAGATCAGGTCCTGCTTCTTGGCGCCCGCCACGTCCTCGACGTTTTCTTGGCGGGCCGCCTCGATCAGCTGGGCCATGCTCATCTTCTGCAGTTCGGCGATGTGGACCTCGCCCTGCTTGATCTTCTCATAGCGGTCGCACAACTCGTCCATCGTCGTTCCCTTGCGGTTGGCCTCTTCGGCCAGCTCTTCCGCCAGGGACAGCGGTTCCTGTTCGTCGTAGTCGATTGTTTTGGTTCGGGGCATGATGAAGAACTCCTGATCGAAAAGGCTGTACCGGCACTCGAACGTTGCCGGTGGTGGGTGAAACACAATTCGCAATCCGTGACTTGGACTGACTATTCCCAGGCTGGCCGTAACCCGCGTTGGTTCATTGGGTGGTGTGTTGCGAAACCTCCTGGTTCCAAGCGGTTTGGCCGTCAGCCGCAGCCTCGGGCAAACCGCGCCAGAACCGATCGACTTGCTCGTACAAGTGGTCCCACGAAGACGAGTTATCGAGGATGACCCCGGCCCGACTGCGTTTCGTCTCCACGGGTTCCTGCGCCGCCTCACGAGCCGCAAAATCGGCTTCCGTCCACCCGCGCTGCCGGACTCGGGCGCGCCGGACCTGGCGGGGCGTATCCACAAACAGTAGTAAATTGCACATCCGGTCCCATCCCGCTTTGAGCATGACGGGAGCGTCCAGCACGGCGGCTCGCACTCCCGCGACGTTCAGTTCCGCCAGCTGCGTTTGCAGCCGCTGCTTGATTCGGGGATGGGTCAACTGCTCCAAAAACGCGAGTTCTTCTCTGCCCTGCGGCGTCGCGGCAAACACGATTTCCGCGACCTTGCGGCGGTCGATTTCGCCCGCTGCGTCCATGACCGTCTCGCCCCAGCGGCGTCTCAACTCCGCTTTCACCTCCGGTTGGCGGAGGACCTCGTGTCCCAACTGGTCGGCGTCCAGTACGACGGCGCCAAGCGTCTTCAAGCGATCCGAAACCGCACTCTTGCCGCTTCCCACGCCACCCAGGATGCCAATCAGAATCATCTTGATCGAGCGTTAATGCCACGCCTCACATTCGGCCCAGTTGTCGCCGACCTTGACATCGACCTTCAGGGGAACGGTCAGCCGCTGGACCTCCCCCATCTCCTGGTTCACCAAGGCTGCCAAGGACTCGATTTCCTCGCACGGAGTTTCAAAAACCAACTCGTCATGTATTTGTAGCAACAGGCGCGCCCGGAATCCTTCCCGCCGCATTCGAGCGTGGACGTTGATCATCGCTTGCTTGATCAAGTCCGCCGCTGATCCTTGAATCACCGTGTTGATGGCAATTCGCTCAGGTAGGTTCCTTTGTCGCGAGTCGCCGAGGGATGAGAGGTCTCGGACCCCTTGGACGGTTCGCCGCCGCCCCAGGACAGTATTAACATAACCCTTTTCCCGGCATTCCGCTAGGGTCTTTCGAATAAAGTCATCAACGCCTGGATATCTGGCGAAATACGCATCGATATACGCTGCCGCCTGATCCTGCTCGATATCCAGCGATTTGGCCAATCCGAAAGGACTTTGCCCATAAATCACGCCAAAATTCACGGCCTTGGCCCCCCGCCGCATCTCGCGAGTCACCTCCTGCAGGGGGACTTGGTTGACCTCGCTGGCGACCATCGCGTGGACGTCCTCGTCCTGAGCAAATGCCCGTTGCAGAGCCTGATCGCCGGAAAAATGAGCCAGAACCCGTAATTCGATCTGGGAATAGTCCGCCGTCAGCAATTTCCAGCCCGGCTCGCCAGGGATGAAGGCCGAACGGATTTCGCGGCCCTCCTCCGTGCGGACGGGGATGTTCTGCAGGTTCGGATCGGTCGAACTCAGGCGTCCTGTGGCCGCAACGTCCTGCTTGAAAGAGGTGTGGACGCGCCCCGTCTGCGGATGTACGAGCGACATCAACGCGTCAACATACGTGCTCTGCAATTTGGCATACTGCCGATAGGCGATGATCTTCGCTGGCAACGGGTGCTGTTTCGCCAGCCCTTCCAAGACTTCCATGTCCGTGCTCGCGCCGGTCTTCGTCTTCTTGCCCTTCGGCAGGTTCAAGTCCGTGAACAGTATTTTGGCCAACTGCTGGCGGGAATTGATGTTGAATTGCCCGCCGGCCAACTCGTAAATCTCACCTTCCAACTCCTCCATTCGTTGTGCGAACCGCTTTCCTAGCCCCCCCAGCCTTCCTGTATTCACCTTGATCCCGTTGAATTCCATTTCGGCCAGTACGTCGATCAGCGGCATTTCCAGGTCGCGGAAAAGCGAAGAAAGTCCTTCCCCGTCCAAGCGCCGTTGAAGGATCTCGGCCAGCCGGATCGGAACCTCCGCATCTTCGGCCGCATACGCCGTGATCAGGGGCACGGGCACCTGGTCCATTCGCTTTTGCGATTTGCCGGTCCCGATCAACTCCTTGATCTTGATGGTCGTGTGATCCAGATAACGCTTGGCCAGATCGTCCAAGTTGTGATTGCGTTCGCCCGGCGCGAGTAGATAGTCCGCCACCATCGTGTCGAAGGCGGTCCCGCGAAGCCCAATGCCCGCCGAACGCAGCACGACGATATCGTACTTAAGATTCTGGCCGATCTTCTCGATGCCGGGATCCTCCAGCACGGGCCGCAGGCTGTCACGAACCAGATCCGGGTCCAGTTGCGGGTCGCCCGCCGGCGCTCGCACGGGGATGTAGTAGGCCAGCCCCGGACGCCAGGCGAAAGAGTAGCCGACGATCTCGGCCCAGCGCGGGTTGGTCGAGGTGGTTTCCGTATCCACCGAGATCCGTGGCTGCTGCGACAATTCGCGCACCAGTTCCGCCAATGCCTCCGGCGTGGCGACGGTCCGGTAGTCGGT
>CAYPGE010000314.1:0-11232 GCA_964409865.1 uncultured Pirellulaceae bacterium | reverse complement strand
TCACCGGTCACCGGTCACCGGTCACCGATCACCGATCACCGATCACCGGTCACCGATCACCCGGCACCCCGCGACGGATCATCACTTCTTGCCTTCTGCGGAACCCGATGAAACCAGCGACCAGGCAGGAATCCACTCGGTACCCGTCCGTCGCATTCCAAAGTTCTCTTGTAGACGGCGTTGCATGTCCGGCAAATGCCCCGCCCCGTAAAAAACCGCCAGTTTCTTACGGCCCTTGCCGATTTCGCGGGTCAACACCTCAAACGCCTTCTTGTTGCGCTCGGTGATGATCGCCGAGCCTTCGGGTCCGTCGAAGATGCTGATCTCGCCCTCCAAGTTCGCAAACTCTTTGGCCATCAGCAGTTTCAGGCGTCGGGCGCGATCCGGGGCGAACAGGGCTGCCACGATTTGCAGGTCGCTCGTCCCCAACGGATCATCCGCTTGTTCCGCCATCGACCTTCCCAGCAAGCGGAAGAACATGCCAGCAAAGCTCTCGTTGCGACGTTTCATGGTCGCCGCGAACTCTTCCGGACTCATGTCCGCGTGTACCATGTTCTTCTGGCCGTAATCGATGCAGTCCAATTGATAGTCCAACTGCAGCAACGATTTCATGCCCACTTGCATGCCCCCGACCGCCGATCCAGGACTCTGCCCGGCCCGCGGAACGTTGGCGTCCTCGCGAGCCACCAACTCGTACAGCACCGCATCGTAGCCTCGAAATCGGCGGTTCAACTCCTCGTAATACGCCTTGTCTGCGATGTGAATCGCCCCGACCAAATCCACCTGCACGCCGTGATGCTGATCGTCCGTGGCAGCAAAGCTGATGATGGCCGTTTCCAGCGCCATGGGGACCTTGTTTTCTCCTGTGCGAAGTCGGACGAAACCTTCATCGACATCTCGCGACGAGTCGGCCGACCAACTGCTAGCAGTCAGACACAGAAGGCCTGTTAACGACAGGAAGCGCAGGTAGTCAGACATTTTCTTTCTCCCCGGAGACCGGCTTTTATGACTCGTTGCATTATAGCCCGATGCGTCGAAACGAGGCAATTCGGCGCGGCGTGACACCGGCCCAAGCACCGCGTGAATCCAATGAACAGACGACTTGTGCGGTGGGCCCAAGCGGCCATTGGAAAAGGCGGATCCACAGTTGCGTAAAACAGATCAGGATTATGTTCTGGGAATAGCAGGAAAGAAAGACAAAAAAAACAGAATGGGGAACTTGAAGAAAGGCCTTGGTGAAGCATACTGGGAACTGTTGATCGGGCTCAGCCTGATCAATCTTCAGCCTCCCAGGTCCCTGCCCCGCCTGTGGAGGCTTTCTTTTTGCGCGACTGGCGCCGTGCCGCTCATCAGGACGTGCGATCCTCGGGAGCCCGATCAATCACGATTTTCGCTAAGGCTTGCCTTTCTTACTCAACTTTCGTAACGATCTGGTCCGATACTACCGTCACATACGGAAAAACTCGGACAACCGGTCCTCGTCGATTCAGGCCGGATCGAGCAGTTCGCGAACCAAGAGGATGGAAACGACCATGTCGTCCAGAAGAATCCTGTCCGCACTGGGGGCACTTGGCATCGTGGTGACGTTGGCCTCCGTAGCCGCCGCTCAACACTACCAGCCGTTCATCGAGCCGGGCTACTTCAACCACGATCTGCAGTTCTTCGCGCCGGCTTCGGACATCGACACCTACGACGGCGATGTGGTGTTGCGGACGGGCTGGTTTGGGTCCTACAACCGCATGTACATCGGCGTATCCCGGCCGCGGGACGCGGACTATCCCAGCGGCATTGGTCCGAACGATATCCAGGTGACCAATCCCGAAACCTCGGACCTGATGGATCTGACGTGGGGCAACCGTTGGGACCTTGGCTACATGGTGGACGACGTGGACCATGACCACGGCTGGCTGGTTTCGTACATGCACATCGACGGTCCGAACGTCGGGAATCACCTGATCCAGGAGAAGCTGAACCGCGTCAATGAAGACGATGAAGGTTTCGTCCCTCCGGAAACCGATGGACAAGGAGGTGGTGGCAACCAGGACAACGAGGACATCATCAACCCGATTTCGGATCGCAACGACGAGGGCCCGCCCAACCGATGGAGGTTCTACGATCTCACCGACAGTCTGAATTATGCCAAGTTGAACTCGGTGGAGTTGAACAAGCTCTTCCGCTTGGCCCCGCTGCACGACGGCGGCATTCTGGAGCCGTTCTTCGGGGTGCGTTATATGAAGTTTGAGGACAGGTTTCAGCGTCAGACCATGCGGGTCTACGACGAAGACGGGCTCAGTCCGCTTTGGCCGCCCTTCGGGCCCAGTTCGATCCCGATCGAGTTCCAGGATGCGACCACCGAGGATTTGATCTCCGACCGATTTCACTTCAGCAACCAGATCATCACGGGCCAACTCGGACTGCGCTGGCTCCGCCGCGTCAGCCGCTGGAACCTGACGGCCGAATTTCGGGCCTTCGGAGGCCAGAACTACCAGCATTTGAGCAGGAGCTTTGAGGTCGAACGCACCTACTACGACGGGCAGGGCACCGGCTCGGAAGCGGAAGGACTGGTGAAATACAAAAACACCCAAGACTGGCACGCGAACGAGACCGTCGTCGGGACCGACATCCGCGCTCTGGCCGCGTACGAAATCACGCGGGACATCAAGTTGGAGTGTGGCCTGCAGTTCTTGGGGCTCTTCACGGGGATCGGCCGCGGGCCGTTCATCGACCAAAACTCTGAAGCCGTGACCGCCGTCGGCACGACGTTTGGGTTCACCGTCAATCGCTAGTCGCCCGCGAGGCGGCGTACTTGGGAAGCCCGGCTTTTCCGAACAGGCCGGGCTTCTGCGCTTGCGGGCGGACACGCGCATCAGGTGTCGTCCGCTTCGTGCATCGTGCGCAGCTCTTCGAGTTCCGTCTGCAGCCGATGGCGCAGCGGGCTTTCCGGACGAAGTTCGTCGAGTAGGGATTCGGCCCTCTCGAAGGCGCCCGGCTCGATTTTCCGGTCCTTTTTGAACAATCTTCGGAAACTACGTTGGACTTCCGCTTCCGTAAGCAAATGCCTGTCCTCGCTCATGGGGCACGGGCGACTAGGACGCTCGACAGGAATGAGCTGCTGCCGCGCGCCCGCGTCGCGACGGCAGACGGGGAATGGTATTCTACCGGGTCACAGGAGCTGTGCAAGAGCACGGCCCGAACCGCTCATCGCAACCGGCCCTCGCAGGCCCACAGCCCCAACGCCGGATTGCGGATGAAAAACACACGCTCGCCGTCCGGCTGGGTGTTCCAGCCGTCCCGCAACTGCCGGGGATCGTAACGCTGTTGAACCTCCTCCAGCCGGTCGTACCGGTAGCCGACGCCTTCGATTTCGTCGCGTGACAAGTGTCCGGGACAGTACGTGACGCGGAAGCGATTCTCGGACGAGCCGTGGATCAAGTGCGCTGCCGCGGACAGATTGCTCCGCAAATCCTCGTTCTCGCGCATCAGTCCCATGATTTCGGGCGTCGTTCGATACCCGTATTTGCGGATCAGCCGGTCGATTTCGCCGTCCTCGCCGAACGTCTTGACTGCCGGTGCCAGAACCACCAACTCGCCCCCGTCGGCGATCGCCATGCGCGTGCGGTAAATGGCCTTGTTCCCCAGCCAAGTGCTGTGGAATTCTTCCGGGTCCAAGTAGACGACGACCTTGTGAAACTCCTCGCGGAGAATGCTGAAGTTGACCTGAATCGATAGTTCGGCGGCTCGCTCGAAACAGTCGTGATCGTCCCCGATGAACAGGCCTCGCGTCACCAGCTCGCCTTGCTCGTTCGTGCCGACCACGGTCAGCACGAATAACAACGGAAGGTGGCGGCAGAAGTGCTCCTGGGCGTAGTTCAGAATCCGCCGCAGGGGCGTGTCCGCCCGGCCCATCATCCGTTCCATGCCGTATGCCGCGCCGATGAAATGGCTCTCGTTGATCCCGCGCGAGCCGCCCGTGCCGACGAAAATGTTCTTGTTATAGTTGGCCATGCCGATGACTTCGTGCGGCACGACCTGCCCGATCGAGAGGATCAAGTCATGTCCCCCCTCCCAAACCAGCTTGTTCAACTGGGCCGGCCAAGCTTGCGTCCAAATGCCCTCGGTCGCCTGAGACACGAATTCGGCCGGCACCTCGCCCACGGTAATCACGTCCTCCCGCCAGCGATGCACGCGGATCAGCGACTTGGGCAAGCCGGGAAACATCTTCTCTAACTGCCAATCCGGCATGGGCACATGGGTCCCCAAGGCCGGCATGACGTCGACTAGCGCATCGCCATAATACTGGTGAACCAGGCAGGTCAGCAGGCCGCCGCGGCTGTTGTACCGCGTGAAGTCCGGCGGCAAGGCCAGGACGCGGCTGCGTAGGCCTAGTTGGCGGAAGCAGCTTTGGAGCCCTTCCCGCAGCTGCTGATCGCTCAGTTCGGTCGTGGGTGAGCCTTCGGCAAAATACACGGTCATGAGTCAGGTTCCATGAAGAACGCGGATTCGGAGCGCCAGCTGACTGCTGATCGTACCTCCCCCGCGACGATCTACAAGATGGCTTGAGCCGGTTAAATTTCATTGACGTTCGGCAGGTGATGCCCCTAAAATGAAAGAGTTCGCTAGGCAGCGTTCGAGAAATGACTTCGCCCCGTCAAAGTAGCCATCACACTTCGTAAAGTAGCCATCACACTCCGTGTGATGATCGGCACGAGAAAGTAGCCATCACACTCCGTGTGATGATCGGCAAGAGGCACTGGGCAGTTATTCTCCGAGCGCTGCTAAGCGGGTCGCAGTGTGCCGCTGTCGCAGGACCAAAGCGGGAGAGACGTTATGTTGCGCGGTTGTTTGGTGATCATCGTCATCTGGGGGGGATTGGCGTGCGGGCAGAACGCCGCCATCTACGCTCAACAAGTCCAGATCACATCGCCTTTCCAGACGATCAACGACAGTTTCTACGAGAACTTCGGCTTTGGCGGCATCAACATGGGCCGCAGCGGGCGCGGGGGCGGGTGGTATTTCAGGACGGGGCCCGCCAATTCGACGCCGCCGCCCTTCGGAGGCTACGATCCCGCCGCCGACGCCCGGTTCGGAATGCAGTTCGGGGGCCCGTTCGGACTCGGCTTCAATGGGCTCGCCGGACAAGGCAGCAACCGCAGCCACACGGTCACTGCGCCCACGATCGTGATTCCCAACGGTGGCTCAGGGTACCTGTTCAGCGGTTCGATGGTTCCGTTCGTCACCGGCGTCATTCCTGTCGTGGGCAACGCTCCCATGGGTCCCATGATGCCCGTGGTGCCCCAGGCACAGATGCCGGTAATGCCGCAGGCACCATCGTCGGTCAGCCCGCTGGCCGAGCGCCTCGCCCGGTTGCAGCAAGAGCAACAAGCTGCCGAGCAGGCTGCGGCGGACGCGGCTCCAGCAGCGGGCTTGAATCCCGCGCCGGCGGTGCCTGCACGGGACGAAGCACCGCTGGTCTTGCGGGGCGGCGGGAATCCCGACGCCCCGGCGAACTCGCGGCCCGCGACCTCCGGCTCGGCGGCCAGCAGTTCGGCGAACCACGGCGATATCAGTGTGGCCGAGATTCGCCGCCAGCAAGCTCAGCAGGACGCGGCTCGGCAGGAGGAAATCCAGGTGCGGATCGAAAAGGCGCGAGGCTGTGAGGAGGCCGGCAAACCGGGACTGGCCAAGATCTACTACCAACAGGCGGCCTCGCGCGCCGACGGCGAGTTGAAGCAACAACTGCTCGACAAGCTCCGCTCGCTGGGCGATGCGAAATGAAGATCGCCGCCGTAAGCTTCGTCGTTTTGCTGGTTGTCCCGCACCTCAGGGCTGCAGAGCGTTGGGGGCCACCGCAGGATGTGGAGTTCCGATCCGCACAGGACGGCTCGCCGCAGCGGTACGTCGAGTTATTGCCGGAGCCGTTCGACGCAGCGAAAGAAGTGCACCTGTTGATCGGCCTTCACGGTCACGGATCGGACCGCTGGCAGTACGTGCGTCAGGAGCGGGGCGAATGCCGCGGGGCGCGCGATGTGGCCCTGAAGCATGGGATGATCTTCCTCTCGCCGGATTACCGCGCGCCCGACTCGTGGATGGGGCCGGCGGCCGAGGCGGATTTGGTCCAGATCCTTCGCGAGGTGCGGACGCGGTACCGGATCGGCAAGATCGTCCTCGGCGGCGGCTCGATGGGGGGCACCAGCGCGCTGATTTTTGCCGCCCTGCACCCCGACCTGGTCGACGGCGTGGTGAGCCAGAACGGCACGGCGAACATGGTGGAATACGATCGCTTTCAGGATTCGATCCGCCGCTGGTACGGCGGCACCAAGCAGCAGCGGCCGGACGAGTACCGGAAGCGGAGCCCGGAATTTGCAGCCGAAAAGTTGACGATGCCGATTGCGTTTACCACGGGAGGACGCGATACTCTGGTTCCGCCGGACAGCGTCTTGCGTCTGGCCGGGCAGCTGGAGAAGTCCAACCCCGCCATGCTCCTGCTGCACCGGGAAAGCGGCGGACACGCCACGGATTACGAAGATACCGTCCAGGCGTACGAATTCGTCGTGCAACGCGTGCTGGCGCGGGAGACGGCACGCTGAACACGTGGTGACCAGTACGATGACCCATCGCATTCTGATTGTCGGCTGTGGCAGCATTGGCGAGCGCCACTTGCGTTGCTTTCAGCGTACGGGCCGAGCGGAGCTTTCCGCTTGTGACGTGAACGAATCGCTCTTGGCAACCGTCTGCCAACGTTACCAGGTGCCCGGCTTTCGCGACGCGTCGGCCGCGCTGGCCGCGGGCCCGTACCAAGGCGTCGTGGTCTGTTCTCCCGCGCATACCCACATCGCGCTGGCGGTCCAGTCGCTGGGGCATGGGGCGGGTGTGCTGATGGAAAAGCCGCTCAGCACGCGAATCGACCAGGTCGACGCCCTGCGGTCGGCAGCGGCTGAGGCCGGGAGGTTTGCGGCCGTGGCCTATGTGTACCACTTCATTCCCGGCGTCGCAGCGATGCGCGAGTTCCTGTGCGGCGGTTCGCTGGGCCGGCCGCTCCAGGTGTCCGTGGTGGCTGGCCAGCACTTTCCCACCTTTCGCCCGGCGTACCGGGAGATCTACTACACGCGGCACGAAACGGGCGGCGGAGCCATTCAAGACGCACTGACCCACCTTGCCAACGCGGTCGAGTGGCTGGTGGGTCCCACGGCGCGGCTGTTCTGCGAAGCGGCCCATCAGGCGCTGGAAGGCGTCACGGTCGAAGACACGGTCTGCGTCACGGCTCGCAACGGCGAGGTGCTGGTCAGTTACACGCTGAACCAGTTCCAAGCGCCGAACGAAGTTATAATCCAGGTCCATTGCGAGCACGGCAGCGTTAGGTTCGAGGGGCACGAGCAGCGCTGGAGCGTGTTTCGCCGGGGCGACTCGAGCTGGACGCATCACGCCGCGCCGGTCGCGGACCGCGACGATCTGTTCGTGGCCCAAGCGCAGGCGTTCCTGGACGGTCTGGAAGGCAAGCCGGCGCCGCTGTGTACGATCGACGAAGCCGTCCAAACCCTCAAATTCAACCTGGCCGCGCTCGAGTCGGCGCGAACCGGCAAGGCGATTTACATCGGGGCCTAGGATTCACCCACATGGCTGAACGCACTGCCGAGATCGTCTCCCGCTCCCGTTCCGCGGAACTCCGTCTGGCCATGCTGGGCATGATCGAGGGCAACGGCCATCCCTATTCATGGTCGGCGATCATCAACGGCTACGATCCGGCCGCGATGGCCGGGTGTCCTTATCCGGTGATCCCCGTTTACCTGGGCCAGCAGCCGCTGCCGTCCGTGCGCATCCCCGGCGCGCGGGTGACGCACATCTGGACGGACGACCCGGCGGATGCGCCGCGCGTGGCAGCCGCCAGCAAGATCGAGCACGTCGTCCAGCGGCCGGAAGACGTGATCGGCCAGGTGGACGCCGTCATCGTCGCCACCGACGACGGCGACGACCACGTGCGCCGCGCACGGCCGTTTGTGGAAGCCGGTTTGCCGGTGTTTGTCGACAAGCCGCTGGCGACGAACCTCGCTGACCTCAAACAATTCGTCGCTTGGCACTCGGACGGCCGGGCGATCCTCTCGACCAGCGGGCTGCGCTACGCGCCGGAAATGCGCGCTGTGACGCAGCAGCGGGACGATCTGGGGGAACTCCGCTGGATCACCAGTTTGACCTGCAAGACCTGGGAACGCTACGGAATCCATGCTTTGGAGGCGGTCTACCCGCTTGTCGGGCCGGGCTTTACCCACGTGCAGACGGTGGCTCAACCCGGCTCGGACCAGGTCCACCTCCGCCACCGCAGCGGCACCCAGCTGACCATCGCGGCGATCCACGACGCGGTGGGCAGTTTTGGCACGGTCCACGTCCACGGCACCAAAGGCCAATTGCCGTTGCGGCTCACCGACACGTACACCGCGTTTCGCGAACAGCTGGTCGCGTTCATCGAGTTTGTCCGTACCGGCCGGCGGCCGTTTCCTTTCCAGCAGACGGTGGAACTGATGGCCATCCTGATTGCCGGCATCCGCAGCCGCGAGCAGGCAGGACAGGCCGTCGAGTTGGACGAGGTGCTGGGGCAGCTGGGGGCTGGATAGCGTACGTTCGGCGCAGGTCTCCCGACCTCGCCGAAACCGCCGACCGCAGGTCTCCCAGATCTTGAGAACCCCGGTCCCTTCGCGTGCGGGGTCAGAAGACCCACGCGCAACAGAAATTGAAGAAGCCGACAGAAAGATGGTGTGACAGAAAGATGAAAGACGTCAAGGCGAGAACGGGGCATCGGCAGTGCCGTTCCTCAGGTGGCCGTCTTCCTTTTGTATCGCCTCACTGCTAGACTTGGTTGCCATGAACCTACGCACAAGCAGACTGTTGAGAAAGATCCGTGCGGGCCAGTCGGCCACGTGTCTGAAGATGAACCTGGGCGATCCTCGCGTCGTGGAATTGGCCGGGCTGTCCGGCGTCGATGCGGTATGGCTCTGTAACGAGCACGTGCCCAACGATTGGCTCAATCTGGAGAACCAGGTCCGGGCTGCCAAGCTGTACGACGTGGACACGATCGTCCGTGTGGCCAAGGGGAGCTACAGCGACTACGTCAAGCCGCTGGAGGCCGACGCCACGGGCTTGATGGTGCCACACGTCACCAGCGCCGACGAAGCGCGGCACATCGTGCAGATGACCCGCTTTCATCCGCTCGGCCGCCGCGCCTGGGACGGCGGCAACATCGACGGCAAGTTCTGCCAGGTGCCGGTGGCGGACTACCTGCATCACAGCAACACCGAGCGGGTGTTGATTTTCCAGATCGAATCGCCGGAAGCGTTGGCCAACGTCGAGCAGATCGCGGCCGTGCCTGGATTTGACGCGCTGCTGTTCGGTCCCGGCGATTTCAGCCATCTGATCGGCCGGGCGGGACAGATCGGCGAACCGGAGGTCGTGGCGGCTCGGCAGCGCGTGGCCGCAGCTGCGCGGGCCAACGGCAAATTCGCCATGTCCGCCGGGCTGTTCGAGCCGCGCAGCGTCCTGGAAGCGGAAGGCTACCGCGTGTTCAATGTGGGAGCCGATGTGATCGGCGTGGGAGACTATTTTCGGACGAAAGTCGCAGAATTTGGGCCGTCATGACAATCCTCGATCAATTCAGCCTGAATGGGAAAGTGGTCGTGTTGACCGGCGCCGGCGGACTGTACGGCCGCGGACTGGCGGCGGCGCTGGCCGAGGCCGGGGCCCAGCTGGTGATCGCTTCGCGAAATCTGACCCGCTTGCAGCAGGTCGCGGAGGAGGAGACGGCGCGGGGATTTTCCGTCACGCCGGAACCGCTGGATCAAGGCGATGAGTCCTCCGTGCTTGCTTTGCGCGACCGCGTCATGGCACGGTTCGGACGAATCGATGGTCTGGTAAACAACTCGGTTCTGCGCCCCATGCGGACCCCGGACGATCCGGTCGCCGCGTGGGAGGAATCGCTGCGAGTAAACTGCACGGGCGTATTCCTGATGACGCGTGCGATGGGCGACGTCATGTGTACGCAGCAGTCCGGCAGCATTGTGAATATCAGTTCGATTCAAGGCGTGGTCGGGCCCAGCTTGGAACTGTACGCCGGCACGAACATGGGGACGCCGCCGCCGGACTACTTCTTCCACAAGGGCGGCATGCTGAACTTGACCCGCTTCTACGCCAGCCTGTTCGGGCGTCGCGGTGTGCGCGTGAACGCCGTTTCGCCGGGCGGGTTCTTCAACGACCAACCGGAGCCGTTCTTGACCCGCTACTGCGAGCACACGATGCTGGGCCGGATGGCCGACAGCACGGATCTGGGCGGGGCCGTGGTCTTTCTGCTCAGCGATGCCGCTCGCTACGTCACGGGCGCGAATCTGGCTGTCGACGGCGGCTATACGGCCAAGTGACACGCGGTGCCCGGCGGGCCGGCAAAGTTTGCCCGACGCTCAAAGTCGAAAACCCGCCGATCGTCGCCGGACTGGCCGCTGCCGTCACAATCTGCCATTGCCTTGCCACCGGCAAGTTCTTCTTGATTCGCTGCCTGCCTGCGGCCGAAATGTACAGGTAGGGCCGGCCGTCACTGCTGCCACTGGCTCGCCTCGTGCAACGAGGTTGCGATCCCAGCCCCGCGAGGAACTCAGGGATGAGTCAACTTGGTACTCTGAAGTACACCTACCTTGCCTATCTTTCCCAGCCAGCAACGGATCGAGTCATCTACCGCTCGATCGAAAAACGTCCCATTTGCAGTATCTTGGAGCTAGGCGTCGGTGACGGCGTCCGAGCGGAACGGATGCTCGCAATCGTGTCCCGGCATCAAGCGGATGTCGAGTTGCAGTACACCGGGATCGACCTCTTCGAGGATCGTCCGGCCGGTGCTCCCCAGATCGCCCTGAAACAGGCGTACCAGCAACTGCGGCAGCAGCACGTCAAAGTGCGCTTAGTGCCCGGTGATCCTCTCGATGCCTTGTCGCGGATCGCCAACTACATTTCGGGAGTCGACTTGGTCGTGGTCGCGGGAGATCAGGACCCGGAAGCGATGGCTCGGGCTTGGAAGTTCTTGCCGCGCATGATCCACAACGACACGATGGTCTTCTCGCAAGCCACCGACGGGCAAGGCAGACTGGCGGACTTCGTGCAGTTGACCAGGCAACAGATCGAAGAATTGGCCGGTCTGCGCAGCTGCCGACGGCGCATCGCGGCGTAGCCCACCCTCGCTGGCACCGATCTCCGTGGCGTGTA
>CAYPGE010000313.1:0-11311 GCA_964409865.1 uncultured Pirellulaceae bacterium | reverse complement strand
ATCGCCGTTATCGAATACCTCACCGTAAATCGGCGAGTAGCGATAGTACACCTCCAGCGTCATCACGGCCAACGCAGTGCAGTACACGCGGCCCGCGTTATCGAATGAGCCTTGAAATTGCCAACTGCCCCGTTCCGATCCGCTCCGTTTTTGCGACCGGACCAGGTAGTTCCGCATCCAATGGTCCCATCGTTCCCACTCCGGGCCGCCGAAGTGGTACATCACTTGCGTCGAGTAGTAATAGAAGTACAGCCCCTGCCCGCCTCGCGCACCTCGGCTCAGACGTTCCACTCCGAGCTTCAGACCCGGTTGCCGGCGATCCCAACCGGTGTACATCCGGCACAACAGGCCGATGGGCGTCGTGGCCCCGATCGAACCGCTGACCGGGACGTTCTGAGCCGATCGTCCACTCGTGTAACCGTAGCACGACCCGATGCGGTCGTCGGACACGGAGTCCAGGAAGACCGTGGCTTTCTGCACCACTTGCGGATCGGCGTTGATTCCCGACAGCTGCGCGCTCTTGAGCGCCATCATCTGCCACCCGACGACCGAGGTGTCGCCAGCCTGGCCGGGCTGGTACCGCCAGCCGCCACCGGCGTGCTGGGCAAGTTCCACAAACCGGACGGCCTGCTGGGCCGCCTGAAATAATTCGTCTTGCGTGATGCCCGCGTCATCCGAATTGCTTTTTGATGAGTCCGGCTTGGTTCTGGGCGTCGCGGACGTTGCCCGCGTCATCGCCATGGCCTCGCACAGCGCCAACGCCGCCAGTCCATGGCTGTACATTCTCCCGGACGGATCCATCAGGCTCCCGTCGGAATGCTGATGCTCGATCAAGAATCGCAAGCCCGCCGCGACATGGTCCCGATACTGGCCCGACAAGTGCGTGTCGCCGGCACCTAGCAGGGCCAACAGCGCCAGCGCGGTTGCCGCGTGTTCGGCACCCGAGGAGCCCTCGTTATGACAAAGACAGTTGGGGCAGTGATGATCTCCTTTGCGGTGCATGAAGCTCCAGGAGCCGTTGGACCGTTGGTGCCGGACCAGCCACTCCAGCCCCAGATCCAGCGCATTTTCGCTTTCCGGCGTTGCGCCGTAGGACAAGGCTTTCCGCCGCCGCTCCGCTCGGTAGGCCAGACCACCGGATGCGTCCGCGCCGACGTGGAATCCGGAGCGGCTGTCCCCCCCGCCGTGCGACGCCACCGAGCCGCTCCGAGGACTGAGCGAGCCGACCAGGGCCATAGGCAGGTCCTCCACCAACTTGCCCGTGTCGCCGAACAGCACGTTGTCCCAGAACTTGGCGTCGCTGTTGTCTTCGTTAGCCACTTGGGGCAAAACCGGCGGCACATCGACGACCAGCTCTTCGAGCGCAGACTCGTCCGGCGCATCGCCCTGGCCCTCGACAACGACGATACTGATTTGCCGGGCACCCCAGTCCGTATTAGCCAATGCGTACACCCCCAGCCCGATCAAGGCAAACAGATGCACGATGGCACTCACCAGTGAACCCGGAACGGCGGTGAAGAGCAGGAACTCCGCCTCGCGCCGCCGGCGATCGCTCGCTTCGTCGAGCGGGAGCTGAGCAAGCTGGTGCACGGTCCGCTGCTTCGACAGCACGTCCGGAGGGGGCGGTGGTGGAGCGAGGTGGGCGGGCGGCGTCGGCGGCGGCACGACGCGCGAAGCCGGGACCTGGCCAGGCGGCGCGGCCGCCGCGCCTGACGTGGAGCCAGGCCGAGGAACGCTCGCCAACGATTCTGTCGCGCAGTCGGGATCCATGACGCTGGTGGTCCGTGTGCGGCCCTCGGCGCCGAGCCACTCTCTGCTCATGGTCGGTGCCGCCCCTGGGAGATGCGAGGGCCGCTCTCGTCATCATAGAAAAATCGCGGCAAATCGTACAACAGTTTCAAGTCCAGGCACGGCCCAACCATATCAGGCCGTGCCACACGCCCCCGTCACTGGACCTTTAGCTCGATACTCTCCGAATGGCTGTTGAACTCCGGCGCGTACATGCACTGGATCTGGGCCATGCCGGTTTGGTATTGGCCGCGGTGCTGGACGCGGACACTGTTCTCGAAGACGTACACGCCCTTGGGCAGGTAGTCGATGAAGAAGTGGCTGGCCGCGTCCCGCGTGCTTTCGTAGTAGTACAGGCCGTCCTGGAACTTGTACTGCGACAACACGCTCACCGGCTCCGTGCCGCTGCCGCGGTGGTCCTTCAGGTGGACGTATTCCATGTCGCGGTCCGTGCGCAGTTCGACTCGTACGACCAACTCGTCGCCCACCTTGATCGGGCCGGCAACGGGTTGCAGCACGGGGCCCTTGTCCGTGTTCTCCTTGACGTACAGCGACTTCTTCAGCTTTAGCGGCGTGCCCTCGTAAGGCGTGACCTTGGTCATGTCCTCCAGGTACTGCCAGTGGACGCTGCCCCAAGCGACGCCGGGGTCGGTCTTCCTGACCGTGATCGCACCCTGCGCAGGTTTCACCTCCGGGCCGGCGAACCGCTGTTCATAGAAGCCCGTGCCGGCTTCGACGGTTTGCGGCTTGACGGGCGTGCCGGCCAGCGAGACTTCGACCAGCGCGTCTGAAGCCAGCAGATCGGTGCCGCGCAACAGCAGTCCGTACACCGCGTCGGCCGTGGCCTTGGTCGTCTTCCAGTCCTGCGTCTGTTTCTGCTTCAGCAGCCAGACCTTGCACGCCTCGACCGCCTGCGCGTCGTTCATCACTTCGTCAAACGCTTCGATCATCATCGCCTGCGTCTCGATCGGCGCTCGATACCACCACCAGGACAGCTCCAGCTCGCGCCAGAACATGCCCAGCTCTTCGTCGCTGACCGAACGCTCTTTGATCGACCGCATGATGGCTTGCGGCGTGTCGCGGTCGCCGAAGCGTTTCAGAGCGACGGCCAGATGCGCTTGCGACTGGCGGTTGGCCAAGTCGAGCCAGTAGCGGCGGGCCTGGCCCAGGAAGTAGTCGACAGCTTCCCGGTGCGCCGCGTCGACAGGCTGGTCCTCCAGGAAAAAGCTCCGGCCGTACAGGTACAGGGCGATCGTCGTGGCAAGGTGGTTCTTCTCCTTATCGCCGTGTTTGAGAATCTCGCGATACGTCTCGTCGATCCAGGCGTCCAGGCGAGTCAGCGATTTGATCGCCGTAGCGACATCCAGGTCCACGCCCAAGTGCCGCAGACGGCCGAAGCCGGTCGTGATGTACAGCGTCATGTAGTCGTTAGCCGGCCCGCCAGGGAACCACGGCCACGCACCGTCCTCGCGCTGCTGCTCGGCCAATTTCCGCAGCAGACGCGCCGTCTCGTCGTTCAGCCGGTTGTCGTCGAACAGAACGCCCACGTTGCGGCGCGCCTGACCTTCGGCTTTGGCGTCCCGCACCCAGGGCGTTTCTTCCAGCATGACCGCTTTCAGGTCCTGGTTTTTCTCTAGCGGGCTGTCCAGCGCCGGCGTGCCTTTCCACTGCTCGAACACGCGACGGATCTTCGGGTCGGAATTGGCGATGTGCCGAGCCAACGCGTTGGCGTACAGCCGGTTGAACGTCTGCTCGGTGCATTCGTACGGGAACTCCATCAAGTACGGCAGGGCCATCACGGCGTACCAGGAGGGGTTCGGCACCATTTGCACAGTCAGCGATTGGTGCCGCAGCGTGTCGGAGTCGCCGGAAGAGAGCAGCTTGGCGAATGCGAACTTCTTCGTCTGCGGTCCGCGGATGGGCAGCGGCAGCGACTCGGTGACCAGCACCCGCCGCGACAGCACGGGCAGGTAGCCTTCTTCACCGTCGGACAGCTTGCCGGTCGAGCCGACCGTCTTGTAGGTCAGATAGCCCAGTTCGTCCGGCACGCTCAGCCGCCACGAGAAGCTGCGAGACTCCTGCGCCGGAATGTCGAATTCCTGGTCGGTCTGATTGTTGCCCAGCAATCCATCGACGCCTTTGCCCGTGCGCGCGTCGGCCAGCGTCAGCCGCACGCTGCCGGTCTGGCGGGCCGGCGATTGATTGCTGACCTTGACGGTGAACTCCAGCACGTCGCCTTCGCGGAGGAACCGCGGCGGGTTGGGCTGGACCATCAAGTCCTTGGCCGTCACGGCGCTGTCCTGCAGCAAGCCGCTGCGCAGTTGCCGGTCGTGGGCGAAGCCCAGGAACTTCCACTGCGTCAGCGCTTCCGGCATGGTGAACTCGAGCCGGACTTCGCCGCCAGCGCCCGCGATCAGGTGCGGGAAGAAGAAGGCGGTTTCGTTCAGGTTGGTGCGTGCGGAGACCTGGCTCAAATCCGGGCCGGATCGCTTTTCCGGGCCTCCGGGCCCGCCAGCGCCGCCGTCTTTCAGCTCGCCGCCCTGCGGTTTCGGCGCGGGGGCGCCGGTCTCGGCCAGCATCATCGCATTGGCCTCCATGGGCGCGGCCGCGGCCATCGGCGCCGGCGCGGCGTCCATCGCGAAAGCTTCCACCTCTACGGCCTCCCCTCGCCGCATTCGCGCAACGCCTTTGCGCAGGAACCGATAGCCCCAGAGATTGGCCGTCAGATCTGCCGGGAACGTGCGATAGGTCAGTTGGACGTCCTTGGACGGCACGGGCCAGTGGCCGCGGATGTGCTGGAGATTGAGCAGAAAGTTTTCGAAATGGGAGTTCAGATTCGACGAGTCCTGGCGGAACACGCCGAAGCCGGACATCCAGCCGTGCGGCAGGTAGGCGTCCAGCGATTGGTCGTACAACGCGGCCACCATTTCCGCCACGGCCTTCACCGTAGACGACTCGCTCCGCGAGTCGATTTTCCCCTCGCGGAGCGAGGGGCCTACGATGAGCGTCCAGGTCTCCTTCTGGCCGGGCTGCAACTTGGAAACGAAATGTTCCCAGCGGAGCTTCAAGTCCTTGTTCGTCCACGGCACGTCTACGCGGCGGGAGTCGAGATACGCCCGGTTCTCGCGGACCATCGTCACGCGGACCGTGAAGCCGCCCCGCATCGCTTCGGAGACCGCCTGTTTGATCGTCGCCTGAGTGGCTGCCGCATCGGTCCAGTAGCTTTGGACCAGCTTGTGCCGATGCTCGATTTCGACAAACGCTCGCCCCTGCTCGTACCCCGTGCCCCACAGCGCGGTGAAGTCCTCGCCCGGCTGCAGCGACCACTTGGGCGCCGCGAACACCTGCGGCACTTTGATCGCCAGCTTGTTGGCCGCCGGATTCAGCACCTGCAGCGGCAACTCGGCCGTCACGCGTTTGCCGAACCGGTCCTGAGTCTCGACCAGCGTCCGATACGCTCCCTCGGGCAAGTCGAACGAGTAACTCGCAGTTCCCGCTGCGTCGGTCGTGAAACCCCGTTCGGCCACGACTTCGCCCAGCGGCCACGAGTTGGGATTTGACAAGTCCGGCGCCGGCTCGACCGGCTTGCCGCCGCGCAGGTACGGATAGTAGTCGCGCGACAGCGGCGCACGCTGCACCCGCTCCGGCTGCTTCAGCCGATGGATCTTCAGTGAACCTTCCGCCTGCTGGCCTTCGCCGTCCAGCGTCGTGGTCCGGATTTTGACGTCCACCGGCTTGCCCTCCGTCAGCCAGTCGCCGGCCGACAGCGTCGCCTGCAGGGCCGTATAGCCCACGTTCACCGAGCGCTCGTCCGATCGCGTTTCGCCGGCCGTGTCGGTCACGTCGGCATAGACCGTGTACTGGAACGTCGGTTCGTCCTTTTCCGGCACGGACAAGTCGGGCTTGGCGGTGAACTCGATGGCAAAGCCACCGTCCGCCGCGGTCACGCTCGTGCCGCGGGCGATCTCCTGACTGGATTCGGGCTGCGGCGGCAGCCACCACATCCGCCAGTACCACCAGACGGGATAGCGGACTTCGCGGACCACGCGCCAGTGGACGTTGGCGCCGTCGATCGCCGCGCCGGTGTAGGCGGTGGCTTTGCCCTGCAGCGAGACTGCGGCGTTCAACTTGGCGGCGGTCTTGGGTGCGTCCAGCGTCACCTGGAACTTGGGCCGCTTGTACTCCTCGACGTTGAAAGAAGTCTCGCCCGGCGCGTCGCCCTCCACGCGGACCGTCATGCGTCCCATCAGCCGGTCGCGGGGCGCGGTGAAGCTGCCGCTGAACGAGCCGAAGTCGTTCGTGCGGTGCTGCTGGCGTGCGATCTCCTGGCCGTTGACGTCCTGGAACACGGAGGTCACCGCGTGATTGGCCAGGATCTCGTACTTGTCCGCCTCGGTTTCCACGCGGACGGAGATGCCCTTGTATTGGATGGTCTGGCCGGGCCGGTACAGCGAACGGTCGGTGAAAAAGAACGTGCGCTGGTACGGCTGCTCTCGCTGGTCGCCGCGGTACGTCGAGTAGTTCTCGGCGGTCGCTAGTTGCTGGTCCTGATGCTGCACCAGAATCAGATGGTTGCGGTTTTCGACGGTCGCCAGCCGGAACAGGCCGTTCTTGTCCGTCTTGACCGGCGGCAGCGCGATCCGTTCGTTCCGGTTGCCCATCTGCCAGGCGCGCACGTCGACTCCCGCCACAGGCTCGCCGGAAGCCGCGTCCAACACAAATCCTTCTAACGCATTCTCGCCCCAGCGGTTGCGGATCACCAGCGCCAGGCGGCTGACCCAAAAGGGCGCGTAGCTGACCTGATTGTTGGTCTCGCCGAAACTCGGATCGTGGCTGGCCACAAGGTAGTAGAACCCCGGTTTCAGGTCCTGGGGGCCGGGGATTTCCTGCAGTCGCTCTTGGTAGTCCTCGGTAGCCGGCAGGTCAGCCGACCACTGGAGTGTAGGAGGCCGATTCAGCAGGTTCCGCTGCTCCGCCTCGTCCAGGTAGTCCACCTGCCAGTTCCGCGAGTTGATCCGCTCCTCGAACCGCCAACGGACGACGCGGAAATGGGCCTTGGTCACGTTGCGGTAGCGCACTTGGATCGCCGGCCAGGGTTCGTTCCACACTCGCTCGGTGGTGATCGAGACGGACTTGGCTTCGATCTGGTGCAGCAAGTTGAAGCACATCTTGCCGCCGGGGCTCTCCGGAAAGACTCGCGCGCCGCGCGCGGCCAACTCGTGGGCTTCGACCAACTGGCCTTCTTCCTGCAACACGGACGCCCAGGCCGCGATGGCTCGCGTCGAGATCTCGTGGTCGCCCCACTTGTCGACGTAACGTTTCAGCGCCGCCTGGTAGCGGGCGTTCTTCTCCTCGCCAAAGGCTGCGTTGTGAGCGAATTGCAGCCGCAGCAGATCCGCGTCGGCCAGCGCCGTCGGGTCGGTGTCCTTCTGATGAAAGCGGAGCAGATCCTGGTACAGCAGCACGGCCTTGTAGACGGGTGAATCCTCGTCAGTCGTGACGACTTTCCAGCCCACGAATTCGTCCGGCGTGCCGAAGATCGGTCCGTCGGCCGGCAACTCAAAGGCATCGGACGGTTTGGCAGCAGCCTGTTCACCGGAGGTGTAGAATTCCAGCGCGTTGTGGACCAGGAAATCGTACAAGGTCGGCCGATAGGCGTCGGGCACGGTGCCCGGCTGCAGCAAGTCGTTGTACTGGGCAATCGGCGTCTGCTGCAGCGATTGCTTCTCGGCCAGGGCTGCCGTGAACTGCTTGTCGATCTCGGCGAACAATCGCGGCAGGTCCCAAGTCGTGAAATCGTCGCCGGGCGGCGCGGCGGTGGCGGTGCGCTGCATGAACCGCCACTTGTTTTGTTGGAAGTAGTGCCAGTACCAATTGGCCAGAATGGCCTGCATCACCGGCTTCATCTCCGCCGGAACCTTGGCGATTTCGGCCTGCAGACGCGTGATCTTTTCTTCCGGCTTGTTGCCCTGGATGTTGCCTTCCAGAACGATCTTGCGGCCGATCGCCTTGATCGCCTCGGCGTATGCTTTTTCCTCGATCGCCGCCCGGATGATAGGTTCCAGTTTCTCGATGGCAGTTTTCGGAAGTCCTTGGCTCATAGCTTCATCCACCTGTTTCCACTGCCCGTCCCGCGTTCCCGCCAAGGCAAGCAGAAAGCTTACGGACAGCAACACCACGGACAGCAAAGCGATCAACCGGCGATTCATCGCGACACCCTTGTCTTTCGACCCTTGACGAGACCTCGGCGGCAAGCGTTCTGGCGGGCATCCCGACCCAGCCAACAATCCGCGACGGCGCCTGCGCCTGCCGCCCTACTCCGCCTCGCTTCAGTGTACCAGAAATGCAGGCGAGAAAATGTGGTTACTGCGGAAGTTGTAGAGCGACAGGGTGTCTCTTGTCGCCCGCCAAGGACTTCCCGCCCGGCACCAACAGGAGTGCGGCAGGGCGGATGCGGACCGGGCCGAGCAGTCCGGACGGCAGGAGGGGAGAGTCCTTGGTAGAGACGTCCTTGCGCGTGCAGAAGGCGATGCGGCCGGAGGGACGGGGCTTGCCCTGCAGCAGCCAGTCGGGCCAGCGGGCGGGCAGTTGGTTACCCTTGGCGGCCGGCTGCCAGTCCATGTCGTCCGGCAACGCGGCGTCGCCGATCATGCGGTTGGGCCAAAGGTTCGTGACGCGGATTTCCAGGCGGTTGGTGCCGGGACGCGCGACGGCGGTGATGGGGACTCGAAAGCACCCTACATTTCGATCCGACAGTTCGGGAGGGCTTGCTGGAGCCTCTTGACGCCTTCGTTCGTGACGCTGGTGCCGCGCAGGCAAACCTCGCGGAGTTGCGTCAGGCCGTGGAGATGTTCCAACCCGGCATCCGTGATCTGGGTATCCGAGAGGTTCAGCGATTCCAGCCGCGACAGCCGGCGCACGTGAACGAGTCCGGCGTCGGTGGCCGGGCTGCCGACGAAATCCAATCGGCGAATATCGGGCAGTTCCCGGACGGCTTCCATGGTGGCGTCGTTAAAGGCCACCACGTGCACGGCCGTGCGGAAGAAATCGTCACCCAGCAGGCGCCGCAGCCATCCCGGCACAGGCGAAACGGTCGGAGCCACGGTGAGATCGTCCGGCTGATCGTCAAACACGACCAGCCCGCTCAGACTGACAATCGTCGCCACCGCCGCTTGCTGCCGCTGGGCGTTCTTCATCCTGGCAGTGAACCAGCCCAGGCCGACGCTGACGGCGACCATCACCAGCAACAGCGTCCGCAGGCTGTACCGGAACCAGCGGCGTCGCGGTTGCGACGTGGTGGGCGGGAGAGGATGCACGGCAACTACCTGGTCTCAGGAACGCCAAGCGGCTTGCCGGCCGCGGCGTGCTGGAGCAGTCGTGACACGCCGGTGTTGCCCACATACGGGCCACGGACCGGATCGTCGCCGATCACCAGTCGGGAGAGCAGCTGACTGCGAGCGCCTTTTGCGTAAACCGGGACCAGGCTGTTGCTGTGGCTCTTGAAGTTGTAGTGCATTTTCGGAATACGATGGGGACCTTGATCCACAATCGGCTCGAACGGAATCTTGTCGGACTGCGGTCCCCAGATCAGCCCCGTCTCGTGGTCGGCGGTCAGGACCAGCAGCGTCTCGTCCCAGTTGCTGTGCGCATCGACCCAGGCCACGACCGCTTCGATCGCAACGACAAACTCCGTCTGCTCTTGAATCATCCGCCTGGCGTTCTTGTTGTGATTCGCCCAATCGACGGCTCCGCCCTCGACCAGGAGAAAGAGTCCCTGCGGATTGTCGTCCAGGACGTTCAGTGCCCCTCGGACCATCGTGGCCAGGCTCGGCACATGGGCATTGGGCGGCGTATCTACGGCCGGATCCTCGGTCTTCGTCGCTCGCCGAGCCTGCTGCAGGGTCGTCGCCACCTGCGCCGTCCCGACCACTCGGCGCGGCGTCGGGCCGGAGACAAGCGCCTCGAACTCCGCCTTGGTGGACACCGGCCGGAAGCCCTGGTAAGTGCCGTCCGGGGTGGTCCGAGCCGCCTCGATCGCCTTCCAGGCTTCGGGACCGCCAACGTACTTGTATTCCTTCTTCTTCGCAGGCGCGCCGTTATTGTCGTAATCGGGATTTCCGCACCCCATGATGACGTCCATGATGTCGCCCGAGAGCATCGCATTGGCGATCTCGACGTAGTTGTCCCGATCCGCGTTGTGGGCGTTGCTCAGGCCCGCGGGAGTCGCGTGGGACCACTCGACGCTGGTCACGACCCCCACCGACTTGCCGACAGCTTTTGCCGCTTCGGACATCGTGGGCTGCAGGGGCGCTTTCTGATCGCTCCAGTTGATAGCGTTGTTGTAGGTCTTCGTGCCCGTGGACAACGCCGTTGCCGCGGCGGCCGAATCGGTGTAGGTCGACGACAGCCACTCGTATGGTTTCTCACGGTCCCACGCTTTGGCCACGTCATAGACCAGGTTCTTGTCTTGGGCGCCGGAGCCGGTCGGGGCGGTGGACGTGTTCAGCGGGTACGTGCTGCACCCGATCTTGAACCAGCCGGGGCCGTCGTACAGCTGCTTGCTCTTGCCTGCGGCGGCGTCCCATCTTCCCTGGTACATGCTGGTGGCGTCCCAGGTGTTGTACCCGGCCCCATCGGAGACCATCAGGATCACGTTCTTGACCGTCGCACGGGCGGCTTGCTCCCCGGCCACGGCGCACGCCGAAACCAGGACGATGAGGCACGTGAGACTTGGAAGGAGATGGACGTTCAACGCTCTTAAACGCTTCGTGGGCTGTTGCATGGATCAGTTTCCAATTGAAGTCTGGGATGTCTTGCTGGATCAACACGTATTTCTGCGCAGCTTGACTAGTCTATCGTCCCAGCGGACGCCGTGTAAGGGGCCGTACGTCCCGGTCGATCAGCCGAAACAACTGCCGGATTGCCTCGGCCGTCAATCCCAGTTCGAACAGGCTTTTCACCAGGTAGTTCACCGGTCCCACATTGGCGGCCGGGCCGCAATCAAGTAGGTTGGGACTCGGTCCCGACCCGGTCGGGACCGAGTCCCAACCTACGGCCGGTTAGCAAGGGGAACGATATGCAGACCAAGTGCCTGTGCGTGGCGTTCATGCTGATGGTGACGACCGCCTCGGTCGCCGTGGCAACCGCGCCCGGCGGGGACACGAAGGAGGCGACGGGCGCGCGGCTGGATCGCGCGGCGGCGGCGCGCAAGGCCGCCCGGGCCAAGCTCTCGCCGATCGAGCAGGACCTGCTCTGGCTCCTGAACTTCGAGCAGCCGGACAGGATGCTCGTCCGCGACGGCGGCTGGATCCCGATCAGCCTGGAAAAGCGGCACTTCGCTCCGGGCCGGTTCGGCCGCGGCTACTACTTCGAGCTGCCGCAGTGCAACTATCTTCCCCCGGCGATGGCCGACGTGGAAACGGACATCTCCGGCTTCGTCCAACAGGCCCACGCGGTGCTGGAGAGCCGGCCGGCCGAGACCGCCTTCGGCCAGCGCGTCCTGTCCGTCTCCTGCCAGGGCGCC
>CAYPGE010000312.1:0-11367 GCA_964409865.1 uncultured Pirellulaceae bacterium | reverse complement strand
GTCAATTCGTTCGCGGGGCTGGTCTCGTCGCCGGCAATGCCCTCCTGGGTCATCAGATTCGGATAAGTCCGCGAATAGCCGGTGGGCCGGTACTCGTCGTGGATGTCGACCATCAGCTGGTGTTCGGCCGCCTTGCGGACCGCGGCGTGCAGCCAGCTCGTCCACGTTTGCGAGCCGACCTGGACGAACCCGTACTTGACGCCCCGCACGCCCCACTGGCGATACAGCGGCAGGATTTCGTCCAATTGCCGCTCCAACGCTCGGCGGTTGACGTACAGAATGATCCCGATCCCGCGCTCGTTGGCATAACGGATAACCTCCTGCAGATCGAGCGGACCGGGTGATCGCTTGGGGTCCACGTTCACTTGACGCGCGTCGGCCGCATCCGAGTACTCGTGGCCGTACCAGCCGGCATCGAACTCGACGTACTCCAGGCGGTGTCGCACGGCGAAGTCGACGCAAGCTTTCCCACCGGCCGTCGTCAACGTCACTTCGCGGATCACTTTCCCCGGCCTGATCCAGGACGTGTCGGCGATAGCGCAGGGATCGTTCAGGTTCAGGATCAGATCGTTGCGCTCCAGCAGTTGGCCGGGCGTGTCGGCGACCATCAGCACTCGCCACGGCGTGGTATAGGGCGTGGTGACGGTGACGGTGCTGCCCAGCATGCTGGCCACCGTGTGCGGACGGCCCGCGATCGGCCGCAGTCGCATGCGGGCGTAATCCACCAGCCGCGCTTCGGCCACCGCCACGCACGGCCCGCCGTCGATCTCGACGGTCAACGGCCGTTCGCAATTCGGCTTGACCTCGTCCAGTCCGACCGCCTGATAGACGCCCTGGGCGGAATAGACCGCGTAGCAACGGTGGCTGGCCGTAAAGCGGAACTCGCTGTGCTCCGCCGCGATCACCACATCACGCAGCGCCGGTTGCTCCGGGATTGTATAGCAGAAGGCGATCCCTTCGTTGTAGGCGCGAAAGACCAGTTGTATCCGCCGCGACGGGTGTTGGCCGTCCTCCAGGTCGATCGTCAGCTCATGATGCCAGTCGCGGATCTGGCTTCGCTCGCCCCACACCGGCTGCCAGGTCGAGTCGCGGCTGGCGCGAGCGACGTTCGCGATCCGCAGCCCGCGATCCAGCGGCGGGGCGTCCTGCAATTCCAGGCCCAGACGGCAGTCGGTCAGCAACGGCTGGCCGCGGTACAGGACGCTGTAGGTGGGACGGCCGGCGGCAACGTCGTCCGTTTGCACCGCGAACCGGACGACCAGCCGGCCATCGGGCGATGTCAACTCCGTCCCGGCGCCCGCGAGCATGACCATCGCAGCTAGACAGAATGAGGTGTTCATCGACGCGATTCTATCGGGACAGAATGCTGCGCACAAGAATGGAGGCACGCAGGTGAATCGTGGCCAAAGTCGTCGTGGCACGTCTGTCGCTATTCCCTATTTGATTGTGCCCCTGTATCTTGTTCGGAAGACAGCAGACCCGGTGACAACGGCATCGTGACCGTTCAGCGTCCGGAATGAAAGGACACGCAAGGTGTGTACGTGGCATGTTGTGGCGGCGCGGCTGATCCCGACGATGGCGATTTGGCTGGTGCTGGCGGCGTTGGGCGGCGCAGCCCAAGGGCCCGCGCCAGTCGGCCCGGCGAATCCACCGGCCGCCGAAGGGCCGGCCCTGCTGAACAAGGGCCTGCAAGCGTTGGGGGATACGGAGGAGATCGTCTTCGCCTTGCGGGGCGAGTGCCGCGACCTGTGGCACTGGTACGCCAACTTTGGGTACGAGATCGCGCCGGAGTTCACGCCCGCAAAACCGGGAGAAGAGTGGCGCTGGGGCGGACACAAAGGGCCCCTGTACGGCAAGGTCTGGAAGTACGGCGACCGAGGCGGGCAACTCTGCCGGTGCAACCTGCGGACGGGCCAGGTTCGCGTCCTGCTGGACGATCCGAAAGGCGACGTCCGCGATCCGCAGGTACACTACGACGCCCGCAAAATTCTCTTCTCCTATCGCTCGGGCGACAGCCACCAGTTCCACTTGTACGAGATCGGCGTGGACGGCCAAGGACTGCGGCAGTTGACCGACGGACCGTACGACGACATCGAGCCAACGTACCTGCCGGACGGAGAGATCCTGTTCGTGTCCTCCCGCTGCAAGCGGTACGTCCCCTGCTGGCGGACCCACGTGGCGACGCTCTACCGCTGCGACGGCGACGGCCAAAACGTGCGCTCGCTGTCCAGCAACGTCGAGCACGACAACACGCCCGCCCTCCTGCCCGACGGGCGCGTCCTGTACACGCGCTGGGAGTACGTGGACCGTTGCGACATGACTTTCCACCATTTGTGGACGATGAACCCCGACGGCACCGAACAGATGGTTTTCTACGGCAACATGCACCCCGGCTGCCTGATGATCGACGCCAGGCCGATTCCGGGCACGCGGCAGGTGCTTGCGATCTTCTCCACCGAACACGGCTCGCCGGAGCACCGCGGGAACGTGGTGATCGTGGATCCCGAAGCCGGCCCGGATCGCATCGAGGCCGCGCGGTTCCTGAACGGGCCCAGCCGGTCCATGGAACTGGGGTACCGCAATCCGTATCCGCTGGCAGCGGATGTCTTTCTGGTGGCCGAGGACTTTCGCGAGGGGAACCGGAAGGCCAGTCGCCTGCTGCTGATGGACGACCAGGGCCGCTGGAGCGAGATCTACCGGGCCCCGGAGGATGGCCTGCTGGTCCACGAGCCTCGTCCGCTGCGTCCTCGGCCGCGCGAGCCGGTCCTCGCGCCGCGGTCGGATCCGAGCAGGTCCACGGGATTACTCGTTTTGTCCGACGTCAACCACGGGCGGAACATGGCAGGCGTCCAGCCCGGTGAGATCAAAAAGTTGCTCGTGTTGGAGCAACTTGCCAAGCCCTGGAACGGCAACCCCTGGCCGGACATGATCACCTTCGGCACGCATCTCTGGGGCGACGGCGGCGCCTATACGCTGACACGGATCGTGGGCACGGTGCCGGTCGAGGCCGACGGGTCGGCCTGCTTCGAAGTGCCCGCGCTGCGCAGCTTGTTCTTCGTGGCCCTGGATGAGCAGGACCTGTCGGTCAAACGGATGCAGAGCTTTTGCACGCTGATGCCCGGAGAGACGATCGGGTGCATCGGTTGCCACGAGAGCCGGACGCAAGCGACGCCGCCGCGCCCGGAGGCCTTGGTCCTGCGCCGCGTGCCGCGCCGCATCGAGCCGGTCGGCGACGTGCCCGAAGTGTTCGACTTCCTGCGGGACATCCAGCCCATCTTGGACGAGCACTGCGTCCGCTGCCATGACGGCCAAGCCGGGTCCGAGGCGGCCCGCGCCGTGGACCTGAGTGCTCGCCGAGCCATCCACGTCCGCTCGAAGACAGCGCGCGGCGGCGTCTATGCCCAGAGCTACCTGACGCTGGTGCTGAAGCGAAGCGCCGACCCGCAGAGCGCCTTCGTCTCGCACGCCTACAACATGGGCGGCAACCGGCCGCCACGGTCGATCGGCTCGTCGGCCAGCCGGCTGATGAAGCTGATCGACGGCAGCCATTACGAGGCGAAGCTTTCGGCACATGAACAGAAGATGGTCCGGCTGTGGATCGACACCAGCGCCGTGTACGCCGGCACCTATGCCGCACTGGGAGGCATGGAGGGGCCGTATCACGTGGCGGCGTTTCGGCCCAACGAGCACTACGTCCGCGAGATGCAGCGTTACGGCGTCTTGCCGGCGGACTTCGATCTGGCCAAAGATCCGATCAACGTGTACGAAGTCGATCAGGCTTACTGGCGATCGTTTTGGCACCAGCCTGCGACGCGCTAGTGCATCGTCAAGGCTAAGAAGTGGGGTCAGCTTCCAGCTTGCCAGTAACGAATCGCCGCAAGCTGGAAGCTTACGCCACCTCGGTTACCCCAACACTTAGCCTTGACGAAGCACTAGCCCGGATTTCTTATCAGCCGCGGGGCTAATGCCCACCGCTGGCCGTCTGAAGTGGCAATTGCCGTTTTTTGCTGCAAATCGCCAGCACTGCATTAAAAGAATACACATCAAGCCAGCTGATGCTGTATCAATTTGCGGCAGTGTCGGAGGAGCATTTGCGGGGTCCTGCCAAATTCGACGTATTCGGCGAACTCAAACCCTTGTCAAAACGGTATTTCCTGCAAACTTGCCATTTTTTCACTCTTTGGCGCGTGGCCTGCTCTCCTTGGCTAACCAGTTGCTGTTTGAAGTTTCTCATCTCGTATCGCAAGCCGGAAGTCGTGATGGCAGCTTATCTTTGGCCAGATCGCTGACGACCGAGCTGCGAGCGTCCAAAGACAAGGGGATCACCCATGGGTGCACGCGGGCCGAAAACGATCGATCCTTCTCCGCAAGAGATACTGCATCGCGCACGCGAGATACGCGAGGGTTGGTCAGAGAGAACGTACCGGCTGCGATCCGGCTGGACCGTGGAAGCTGCCGACCGCATGGGGCAATGGACGGTGCCGGTAATCAATATCGCCGACCTGTGCTTGGAAATCGGCGACGAAGAGGACTGCCGGTACTCTTACAACTAAGAACCGCTAACAAAACCGAAATCGGAGACCTGCGGTCGGCGGTTTCGGCGAGGTCGGGAGACCCGCGCCGAACGGTGTTGTTAGCGGTTCTAAGTCGCCCCCTTCCAAGGACGTGGTCCGACAGCTTGCGGACGCACGTCCGACATCAGCCGTTCGACGCGAACTGGACGTTGCGTCAATTCGTCTTTGGTGCGGGTTTTGCTCCCCCCGGCGCCGGATCGTCTGCAAACGGGTCCGCTTCGTCTGTCGGGGGTTTCGGCGAGGCCTTCGGCGCCTTCTTCCCTTCTTCCTTCGACTCCTCCATGTCTGCCGCCGGGGGGGGCGTCGAGAACGGATCGGCCCCGCCCAACACGTCGTTGTCGTTCTTCGGAGCGGGCTCGCTGGGAGGCGCGGCGCCCGCGCCTGCAGGTTCCGCTGCGGGTTTACCGGCGGGAGCCGCCGGTCCAGCAGCAGCCCCAAAAGGATCTGGCGCCGGAGCAGCGCCCGCAGCCGGTTTTGCCGCCGGGGCAGCCGGCGTTGGCGGGGCAGCCGGAGCAGCGGCACCGAACGGATCCGCAGCCGCAGGCTCGGCCGCCGGCGCAGCAGGTGCCGCCGGAGCGGCCGGGGCAGCCGCGCCGAAGGGATCCGCCGCTGCAGGGGCGGCAGGGGCAGCACCGCCCGGCATTTCGGCCGCCGGCGCAGCAGGTGCCGCCGGAGCGGCGGGGGCAGCCGCGCCGAAGGGATCCGCCGCTGCAGGGGCGGCAGGGGCAGCACCGTCCGGCATTTCGGCCGCCGGCGCAGCAGGTGCCGCCGGAGCGGCCGGGGCAGCCGCGCCGAAGGGATCCGCCGCTGCCGGCTCGGCCGCTGGGGCTGCGGGCTCGGCGGGAGCTGCCGGGGCTGCCGCGCCAAATGGATCCGCTGCTGCCGGGGCGGCACCGCCCGGCATTTCGGCCGCCGGCGCAGCAGGCTCCGCCGGGGCGGCGGGAGCCGCGGCGCCGAAGGGATCTGCCGCTGCCGGCTCGGCCGCTGGGGCTGCGGGCTCGGCGGGAGCTGCCGGGGCAGCCGCACCGAACGGGTCCGCCGCTGCAGGGGCAGCACCGGCCGGCGCTTCGGCCGCCGGCGCCGCGGGAGCAGCAGGTGCGGCAGCGCCGAATGGATCAGCGGCCGGAGCGGCTGGCTCAGGTGCCGCGCCCTCCGGAGGCATTTCGAGGGGCGCTGATGGATCAGCAAAAGGATCGGCGGCGCCCGGCGCAGCTGGCGCGGGGGCACCCGCTTCGGGAGTTGGTTGTGCTACAGGTGCGGCCGGCGCTGCCGCTTCGGGAGCAGGTTGTGCTGCAGGTGCGGCCGGCGCTGCCGCTTCCGTTCCCGCACCAGCGGCGAACGGATCCGTGGCATCGGGAGCGGCCGGCTTGGCCGCGTCAGGAGCCGCAGCATCTGCGGCAGCCGGGCCCGGAGTGCGGAGCACGTTCGGCTCGTTGCGCTGCATCTCTTCGTAACGTTCCTTCCTCTCCTCAGCCGCTTTCAAATGCGCGGCCAGCCTGGCAGCATAACGATGCTCCTCGAGTTGCAGTCGGATTGGGCCTTGGATTCGCTGCAATGCTTGGCCGACATTGATCTGAACCGCTGCACCGCTGGCCTCAAATTCCCCACCGCTCTTGAAGTCCGCCTCGGCCTCGTCGGGCCGACCCAACTTGGCATAAACACAGCCACGAAAGTAGTAACAACGAGGATCCTGGGTTCCCTGTTCAATCGCTTTGCTGAAAAACTCGTGAGCCTCCTCGTACCTGCCGGAGAAGTAGGCATGTACGCCTTGACCATACAATTCCTGCAACAGTGAATCCTGAGCCTGATTCACTGTAACGGCCGGTCCCAACGTCAGCAGGACGGCGATCCCGAACACGATTTTCCTGGCCATATGCCCGCTCCCCTAATTCGTTGCAGCTCCCCAACATGAGCACAAAAATCTGTCCCTCGGACCCGTCGTGCGGACCGGATGGAACGCTGACTCCGACCAGTGGCCGCCAGAACTCGCGGGTGACCTAACGTTCCGCGGGGACAAATCCATCAGTTTCGATTATCTAATTTAACGAAGAAACAAACAATCGGCTATCTTCCGCAGCAAGAAAACAGCGCTCCTTCGGCGCGAATCGGATGCGCAGACCATTATGGCAGAGAATCGTCGGGGATGCGGCGTTGATTTCCTGCAGCGAAAAAAAACCGCATTTTTCCCTTTTTAGCAGCTTTGCCCGTGTTTCCGACTGGGCGAGTGGTTCCGAGGATCAGGGCTTGAGAAGCGAAATGCCCCAAGATCAACTACCGGCAATTTTTTCCAGCGATTGCCGCGCCAGCCGTGCCAGCCGAGGATCATCGCTGGCTGCGGCTTGGGCCAGGATGGACCGCACTGCCGCCGCCGGGGGGCCAATTTCCCCCAGCGCCCAAGCCGCTCGCTGCCGCACTGCCGTTGCGGGGTCACGCCCCACGGTTTCCCCCAGCGGACCGGCTGCTGACGCCGCTTGGCGTCCCAGTCGCCCCAACAGCGTGGCTGCCCAGTACCGCACGTCGTGATGGCCATCCGCCAGCAATTCCGTCAACGCTGCGGCGTCCGCCGCGTCGGGGACGCCCAGTTGCTCCACAGCGGCTACGGCCCATTCGCGGACGGATTCGTCGGCGTCGCCGCAGACGCGGGCCAGCGACACGGCCGCCGCCGCGTCGGGATGAGTCGCCAACTGCTCCGCCGCTCGCCTGCGCACGGCCAGGTCGCGTGAGTTCAAATCGTTGATCGCGTCGGAAGTATCCATGCCTCAACTCCGTGCAGGAAGTGATACGATCGTGGGAATCAAGTTCGGGTCGAGTTTCCCCTGCGGGATCGCGTCGGCGCTGTCCAGCAGGGCTCGGCAGCAGACCTCCATGCCGCTCAACAGACCGTCAAGGTCGATGCCCAGATACGCCGGCCGATAAGGTTGCAGGTAGTCACTGCCGGTGAAGTACAGCTTTTTGGCCCCGCGCGTGTTGCCGTTGCCGAAATGGTGCAGGCACACGGCCAGCTGGATCAGGCCTTGATAGAAGCGGCGCGCAGGCCCCTGTTCTTCTCGCCAAATCTCCTCCCAGACTTCGTGCGCGCCAAAAAATGCACGGCGGTTGAAGCAGGCAATTCCTTCCAGGAACCGTGGATCAGCAGCGGATTCCATTCGACCTCCCTTGCTCGCACTCCATGTGGCCAAATGTAGGCTGGCTGCCGACGGACGTCAAGCTTTGCGGCGGACCGCTGACAACCGTACTTGACATCCGGGTAGGGCGTCTCGGAGAATTCGCTTGGTGTGGCGGATCCGGCGGGAACGGCAGTTCGGCGCGGATCGTGCCGCTGGCTTGTCACCATGAGCGATGTTGCAGCGAGTCGAGGGTCATGATTTTATCCGGTCAAGAGATCCGCAGGCACCTGGGCGGACAGATCGTCATCGATCCGTTCCAGGAAGCCCATTTGAATCCGAACAGCTACAACCTCACCTTGCACAACGAGTTGTTGACCTACGAGGAGGTCGTGCTGGACATGCGGCTGCAGAATCGCGTCCGGCGATTGAAGATTCCGGAAGAAGGTTTGGTCCTGAATCCTTCGCAGCTGTACCTGGGCAGAACGGTGGAACGGACCGAGACGCACGGTCTGGTGCCGATGATCGAAGGCCGTTCCTCCGTGGGGCGACTGGGCTTGTTCGTCCACGTCACGGCCGGTTTCGGAGACGCGGGCTTCTGCGGTTATTGGACCTTGGAGATGTTCGCGGTCCACCCGGTGCGGGTTTACCCCGGCGTGGGCATCTGCCAGATTTTCTATCACCGCTTGGAGGGGGACTACCGGCCGTACGACAGCGACAAGTACCAACACAACCGGGACATCCAGCCCAGCATGTTGTTCAAAGAGCTGAATCCCGACGCCGCCTGGCCCGACCCGCAACTCAAGCTGCCGTTCGAGGAGCGGCACGGCGGCTGATCGTCAAGCTGTGGCCGTCAGTTTCGACTTCAGGAACTCCACCAGCTTGTCGGGCTCATCCGAGCCGACCCGGATGGTGCGGTCCCCTACGGCCAGTTTCACGCAGGAGAACCCCCACAGGTTGTACGTGTAGCCGCGACCCGGAATCCAGTGAATCCCCCAGCCATCGATCCAGGATGTCTGCCCCGGCTCGACCGACGAAATCTCCGCATACGCAATCCGCGTCCGAAAAACCGGCAACGGTCCGTAGCGAATGGCCAGCCAGGTGCCTTCATCACGGATCGTCAACCGCTGGAAACTGAAGGCCAGCGCCAGCACTAGCCCAGCGCCGCCCACCAGAATCAGGGCCACCGGGATTTGCCCCTGGTTCAGCCCCGCCGCCGCCAACAGGAGAAGGGCCGGGGGATAAAGTAACCAGTGCAGCGGTGCTTTCTGGGTATGTTCGTAATCGCTCATGCCGGTTCACCTCAGCGCTGCGGTGGGATCCCAGGCGCACGGAATTGGTCGACGCAAAAGTCCATGGCCCCTGTTGAAGGGAACGACACATTCCTCATTTTCTCCGTTTTGCCGCAGGATGCAACAAGTCGTCCGGTTTTGACAAGCGGGCCGAAGTGGTATCATGATGGTAGCGGAGGGACAAATTCTGCCACGCGTGGGCTAAACGGAGTTTCGCGAAAAGGGGACAGGACCCTTTTGGGCAAAGCCCCCTACGGGCCGTTCCGGCAAAAGGGTCCTGTCCCCTTTTCGCGAAACGCGGCATAGTCATTTGGCAACGTCCCTTTGATGACGGACGCTCGGCACAGAAAGGGAAGGAGGCGAGAGCCATGTCGATTGATTCTCAGCAAGAATTCGCCGATCTGACTGCGGCTGCCAAACGCCGCCTCGAACGCTGGTTGTTGTCGCCGGATCTCCAAGACCACATGCGGCACGCGAAGGATGTGCGGACGAAGAAACGCGAAACCGGCCCGTACATTGCGATTTCCCGCCAGGTCGGCTCGCGCGGAACGGAAATCGCCTTCCTCGTCGGGCGGCAACTCGGCTGGGACGTGCTGGACAAGGAATTGCTGGATTTCATCACCCAGCGCTACAAACTGCCCCGCGACATGTTGGAGATCGTCGACGAAACGCGCGCCAATTGGTTCCACGACGTGCTGGGCACGTTCTTCGATTCGCGGTTGGTCAGCCAGGACAGCTACGTCAAACATTTGCAGCGAACCATGTACTTGGCCGCCTTGCACGGCAACATCGTGTTCGTGGGCCGCGGCGCTCAGTGTGTGCTGCCGCGCAACAACGGCGTGGCCGTTCGCATCATCGCGCCCAAGAAGCAGCGCGTGGAGCACATGACGCAGCGTCTGAACATGGGACGCAGCGAAGCGGAGAAACTGGTGAGCGAGTTGGACGCGGCGCGAGCCGAGTTCTGCCAGCGGCACTTTCACCACAATGTCGAGGATCCCTTGGAGTACGACCTGGTCATCAATACCGCCCGACTGTCGACCGAAGCCGCCGCCGAGTTGATCGTCGACACCCTCTGCCGGGCTCAACGTTCCGGCTTGGTTCCGGCCAGCGGAGTGAAGAAGTAAGACGCAAGAGCCCCGCGCATCAAAGGGTCACCGGTTCGGCTGGCATGAAAACACTCCTGAAGCTATTCGTCGTTCTGCTCATCCTGGGCGGTATCGGCGCGGCCGGCTACCGGCCGGCGGTCAAGTATTGGAAGCAGCGCAACCGGCCGCAGTGGCGGGCGGATCAAGTCGTGCGCGGCGATATCGTGGCCGTGGTCAACGCCACGGGACAGGTCAAGCCGGTGCTGTCCGTCCAGGTGGGCTCCTTCGTCTCCGGGCCGATTGTCGACTTGCCCGGCGAGTTCAACCAGGAAGTCAAGGAGGGGGCCCTGCTCGCGAAGATCGATGAACGAATCTATAAGGCGAATAGGGACCAGGATACGGCGACACTGAAGATCCGGCGAGCCGAGGTCAAGCGCGTCCAGTCGCTGCTGAATCAGGCCAAGAACGACGAACAACGCGGGTTGGCCTTGCGGGCCAAGAACGAGAGCTTCCTGTCCGATGCGGAACGGGACCAACTGCAGTTCAACCGCGAGTCCCTGGAGGCGCAACTTGAAGTCGCCGAGGCGGCCGTGGAACAGGCCGAAGCCAGCTTGGAAAACTCGAAGGCCAATCTGGGCTATACCAACATCACCTCGCCGGTCGACGGCATTGTGATCGATCGCAAAATTGACCCCGGCCAGACGCTGGCGGCCAGCTTCCAGACTCCGCAATTGTTCGTCGTGGCGCCCCGCATGCGGGAGAAGATGCACGTCCACGCGATGATCGACGAAGCCGATATCGGCCTCATCCGCGAAGCCCAAGAGCGTCAATTGACCGTCGAATTCACGGTCGACGCCTACCTGGACGACCTGTTTCAAGGCACGATCGAGGAGATCCGCTACAGCTCGACCACGACCCAAAACGTGGTCACCTACCCGGTCATCGTGGCAGCCGCCAACCCCGATCTGAAGTTGCTGCCTGGGATGACGGCCAACCTCTCCTTCCGCGTCGACGAACGCAAAGACGTGCTCCGCATCCCCAACGCGGCGCTGCGCTTCTTTCCCGAATCGCAGTACGTCCGCGAGCAGGATCGAAACCTCCTGGAGGGAACAGGCGGCGATCTGGAGGAAGAAAAGGAGAAACCGTCGGAACAGCGGATTTCGGCCAACGAACGCGCCGAGGCCCGCCGCCGCCGGACAAAACGTCACGTCTGGGTCGAGGACGGCGAGTTCCTCAAGGCGATCCCCATCGAGGTGGGCCTGAGCGACAGCCGTTACACGGAACTGCTCTCCGGCGACGTCAAGGAAGGACA
>CAYPGE010000311.1:0-11384 GCA_964409865.1 uncultured Pirellulaceae bacterium | reverse complement strand
CACGCAAGGCTACCTGGCGTTGGGGGGCGGGACGAGCACCGTGTTCGACCTCGACGGCCAGCAGGTCCAGAAGCTCGAAGGTCCCAGCGACGACCACTTCGCCAACTTTCTGACGGCGGTCCGCAGCCGCAAGCCGGAAGACCTGAACGCCGAGATCGTCGAAGGCCACCAGTCGGCCGCGCTCTGTCACCTGGGCAACATCTCGTACCGCCTGGGCCAGGCAGCCTCGCCCCAGGAGATCCGCGAGCGGCTCGGGACGCTGAAGGCCAACGAGAACGTGGTGGAGACGTTCGAGGCGATCCGGACACACCTGGCCGAGAACGACGTGGACATCGAGCAGGAACGTCTCACGCTCGGCCCCTGGTTGGAGATCGACTCCGAGCGCGAGACCTTTGTCAACAACCCCCAGGCCAACGCCCTGCTCACGCGGGACTACCGCCAGCCGTTTGTGGTGCCCGACGAGAGGGAGATTTAGTGCCGTTTCCCGTTCGTGACTTCGGCGATCCAGGAGACAGATCGGCTGCTGAACCGTTGCCAGCTCCCGCCTATTCGGGTTTCCAGCGGGCCAGGACGATCTGTTCGTAGGGCGATTTCCGGCCACGCTCGTAGACGCACAGGATCGTTTCGCCGGCGGCCACAGCCAGGTCGGAGTAGGCTGAGGGCCCGGCGTGCAGCAGCTGGCCGGCCGACCACGTCCGGCCCGCATCGGTGCTCTGACGCACGGTCAGCCGCACGCGTTTCGGGTCGGCGGCGTTGGAGAAGAGCAAGCGTGCCTGACCGCTGTCGGGCAGGCGCAGCAGGGCGGCCTGACACTGCGCGTCGACCAGTTCCTCCACCAATTCGGGCCGGCTCCAAGTGAGGCCGCCGTCAACGCTGCTGGCCACGGCCCGGCACTTCGCCTGACGATTCCGGATGTTGAGCAGCAGTTTTTCGCCGGGCAACTCCGCGACGGTACACTCGTTCAAGCCCAGCCCGTCGGCCGGCACGAGTCCGCCCGCCTTCCATGTGGCCCCCCCGTCGTCGCTGTAGGCCACGCCGCTGCGATAGTTTTGCCCGATCTTGTCGTTCAGCCACAGCGGCGCCAGCAGGCGACCGGCTGCCGTTTGGATCCCGTGTACCGGCCCGGTGCCGAGCCGGGTGAAGGGAAACGGGAACGGCCGCAACGCCTCGGTGATCTCCCGCGGCGGGCAGAAGGTCCGGCCATCGTCGCTGGTCTTCGTGTAAAACGCTTGGCGATTATTGCGGCAGAACAAGAGATGAACCGTCCCGTCGGCGGCGGCGATGGGGCAGGGATTCCCCATCGTGATCGGCTGCTCGCCGCCTTCTTCGTACACCAGTTGCATGGCTTGCCAGGTTCTTCCCCCGTCGAGACTCCGCCGCACCAGCAGGTCGATATCGCCGTCGTCGCGGGCGCTGGTCTTGCGCCCCTCGCAGAACGCCAGCACCACGCCTCGCGCGTTGACGGCCAACGCCGGGATGCGGTAGGTGTGGTAGCCGCCTTCGCCGGAGACGAACAGCGGCACTTGTTCGGGAGTCGAGCCGCAGGCGAGGGAGGGCAGCCAGCAGGCCCAGACCAGAATTGCGGCGTGGAGGTTTCGCATCTTGTGGCTCCTGGAATCGACGTGGAGATCATTCACGTGAAGAACTGCGATCAGCGGATCTAGGAGTCTCCTGACGAGGCCAGCCAAGAAACAGACAAGGGAAGGCCGGTGTCTTGCACCCGGCCTTCCCTCGATCAAGCATCACGAGCGAAAGGTTGGTTCGCTCATTCCTTGGGGGCTTCCGGGGCCGCCGGAGCCGGGGCCGGTTCCGCGGGTGCCGGGGCCGCCTCGGCAGGAGCCGCACCCTCGGCAGGAGCGGGAGCCGGTTCAGCAGGCGCTGCACCCTCGGCGGGAGCCGGTTCAGCGGGTGCCGCACCCTCGGCCGGAGCCGCTTCCGCGGGGGCTGCACCTTCAGCCGGAGCCGCTTCGGCCGGGGCCGGCTCAGGAGGTGCCAAGTCGGTCGGTGCGCCACCGCCGCCGCCACCGCTCGGCTGGGGAGCTTCACCGCAACCCACGACAAACAAACCAACGGCCAACACCAACAACAGCAAACTCAAACTCCTCATCGAATCACCCTTTCGTAAAATGGAGTTTCGCAAAGCGAGGTCTACCCAACCACGCGAAAAGCGTTGCTTCACGTCTTATAGATCCGAGGCAGGAGAGTTTTATTCCCGTGGCGGCAAGAAAAGCTAGCAGTCGCCTCCCCCCTGGCAATTCTTGGCAAAACTCGGGAATAATAGACAAACAGAAAGGATCTTTTAGGAGGCGGGGTCCCGATGGCTACAGAACCTACGGTGGGCGGTGACGGCTTGAGCCCGGTTCGGACGCCGTTGCGTCTGGACATGCGGACGCTGGTCGTGGACCACCATCGGGATATTTACCGCTACGCGTATCGGCTTACCGGTCGCGTGGAAGATGCCGAAGACCTTACGCAGCAAACGTTTCTGATCGCTCAGCAGCGTCTGCACCAGGTTCGACAGCCCGAACGCGTCCTCAGTTGGCTGTTCGCCATTCTGCGGACGTGTTACCTGAAGAATGAACGCAAGTCGGTGCCGTTGCCAGCCACCGCCATCGAACTGGATGTGGACAGCATTCCGGACGGAGTGTCCGAGAAAGCGATCGACGAGGAACGGTTGCAGGCGGCCATTGACGAGTTGCCGGACGAATTCAAGCTGGTTTTGGTCATGTTTTACTTCGAGGAGTGCTCGTACAAGGAAATCGCAGAGAGGTTGCAGATTCCCATCGGGACCGTGATGAGTCGGCTGACGCGGGCCAAGGGCCGGTTGAGGGCGCGGCTGCTGGAAGCGGACCTGGAAGCGGACAAGAAAGTGGACAAGGTCTCCGAACCGAAAACGACGCGGCAGATGGTGGCTAGGCCATGACAGATCCGAAGATCCAACAAGCGATTGACGCCTGTCGCCCCAGAGGCGATGACCTGCAGTTGCCGGAACTGGATTTTCTGGCGCAGGCCGTCCGGAGCGATCCGGAAGTCCGCCGCCAGTACCAGCGCAGCCAACAGTTCGACGCCTGCATCAGCGGGGCGTTTTGCGATGTGCCGATACCTGCCGGTTTGGCTGATCGCTTGCTGGCCGCAGTGGGAACGTCACCCGATCAAACTCCCGCCATTCCGGCAGAATTGCCCTCTCCGCCATCCTCGGGCGTCGCTTCCCGTCAAGATTCCGAGCCACGGCGCCGCTGGCTGCGAGGAGTTCGCCCAAGGACGTGGGCCACGATGGCCGGCAGCTTGGCGGCGGCAGCTGCCCTGATAGGGTTCCTGCTTGTCGGTCAGCACTTCGGCGTGACGGAACCGGTGGCCGACGAGCGACTGCCCGGCGAAATCCTGGCCTGGGACGATGCGGTCGTGAGGCAGGGTTGGAACGACAATGTGCGGGCCACTGAACCAGGTGAGCGTCCGCTGGACCCGGCCGTGCGCGGAGTGCCGCGACGATGGTGCCAGATTGCGACCCGCTATGACTCGAAAACCATTGTGTATGACCTTGCCCCGCCAGGAGCGGATCAAGCGGTGGTGTTTTGCATGCGGTCGAAGGCCAGGACCACATCGCTGCCGAATGCCCCTCCCTGGAAGGCGTTCTCTGCCTCGGGGGGTCTGACTCTGGGGGTCTGGCGGCACGGGGACATGGTCTATGTTCTTGCGGTCCGGGGTGGCCCGCGGCGCTACCGCGAGTTCATCGAAGCTTCGCCGTGGATCGGTTTCCGGAGCGGGACCGGCCACCCATTTTCTCTAATCGCGAAAGCTTGACACCGGCTGTAGGATTCAGGGCAACGCAGCTAATCTCCGGTAGCATCGGCGGCCGAATCCTGATCTTGGTGACCGCGTGCGCATCGTGACAGACGGGCCCTCCGCGCCGACGGGATCTGACTGGTGATCTGCCGCGGACGTTCCCCGCGAGGCGATTGCGCCTCGTGCCAGCCGGTCTGCCGCCACAGGACGGTTGCCGTCTGACCTGCCCAAACACTCCAATCCCGCCGGAAATGCTCATGATCGCGTCAACATGGAATCCGTTACTCGTGATCGTCGCAATGACAGCCGGAATGTTTGCTCAGCAGGCCGCGCACAAGCTCTCTGCCGCGAGCGAGGACCAGCAAGTGGGCTCGTTGGTTGGCATGGAGTTGTTTTGCTCAGCAGAAGGCTACTATCTGGCAGGGCGTTTTCAGCCGCCGTCTGGAGAATCCAAAACGCCAGAGAGTACGCCTCCGTCGCCGGAATCGAATGACGAAACGGCCGTGGCCGCTGCTGAACCGCCGCCCGCGAGCCCAAGCGAGCCAGCAGATCCGCCCGCGGACCCGGCGGCGGAGTCCGAGACGCCTGCGGACGATTCGATGCCACCTGCCCCGCAGCTCGTCTCCGATGAACCCGCGGCGACGGAGTCCGGGCCTGCGCCAGCGGTGGAAGCGGTGCCGGCGTCGGACCCGCTGGCCGAGGCGGCTCCCGTAGAACCTGCGGCGGCCATGCCCGAAGTCACGGCTCCGGAATCCGCGGACGAGGCTTCGCTAAGTGCTGCCGCTGCGGAGGTCCTTCCTCCTCCAACGCCCGAGCAAGAGCCACGTCCGGCCGTCAGCGAATTCGGCGCGTTCGACGAGACTTCTCCGTATGTCGCTCCGCCCCGGACGCCGTCACGGGCGCCTCTGCCGCCAGCCATCGCGCTGCCCACAGATCGGCCATATTACGACGTGACCCCCGCCGATGCCGGACGCTACGTCAGCCCTGCGGAATTGGTTCGGGAGCGAGCGGTGGCGCGGGGCGAACAGCGCCGGCAACGCATCGAGACGCGCAAGTGGCTCGGCATCAGCCCGTTGCGGCCCACCGTCGCCGCGATCCCCTACACGAGGGTCGAAGAGCCTCAACAACTGATCCTCGTCGCTCCGCGCGTGTCCGCCAACGTCCGGCCCTAGCCGCGTTTGTGCGGGGGGCGCTCACTTGGATCTCGTGCCTAAGCTCCGCTTGGGGACAAGAGCTTGTGCGCGCCGTGACAGCCGACTACAATTCTCAGCTCTCAGTCGGCTACAGGGAGAAGCTTGCCATGCGCGTGCTCGGACGAAGATACGATACTCGGGAACCCGTTGTCGTGGACGTTGACGACGGTCGGATCTCTGCCGTGTGCGCGGCCGATCCGTCGCCTGCGGGCGAGGCACTCCCCTGGCTCGCGCCGGGACTGGTCGACGTGCAAGTCAACGGATTCGGCGGCTGCGAGTTCAACGATTCCGCCCTCACGGTCGCGGACGTGCTGCGCATCAGTTGTACCTTGGATCGATTCGGTGTCACCAGCTACTACCCGACGGCCACGACCGACAGTGACGAGGCGTTGTCCCGGACCTTGAGCACGCTGGCCCAAGCGTGCCGGCAGTTGCCGGAGGTGGCCAGCCGGGTTCCTGGGTTCCATCTGGAAGGACCGTACATTACGCCCGACGACGGCGCTCGGGGCGCGCATCCGCTGCAGCACGTTCGTCCGCCGGATGTGGACGAATTCCTGCGTCTGCAGGATGCCGCGGACGGCCGCATCCGCATTCTGACGCTGTCGCCCGAATACGAAGGAGCACCGGCACTGATCGCCCGTGCGGCCGCCGACGGCGTGGTGGTCGCGATCGGACACACCAGCGCCACGTCGGACCAGATCCGGGCGGCCGTCGATGCCGGCGCCCGCCTCAGCACCCACCTGGGCAACGGCGCCCACGGTCAGCTTTGCCGGCACCCGAACTACATCTGGGACCAGTTGGCCGAGGACCGGCTGACGGCCAGCTTGATCGTGGACGGCCATCACTTGCCGCCGGCCGTCGTCAAAACGATTGTGCGGGCCAAGTCGCCAGGGCGCTGCATCCTGATCAGCGACGTGACGTTGATGGGAGGCATGCCGCCCGGCCGTTACGAGACGCCCGGCTTGGGCACCATCGAACTGTTGCCCAGCGGTCGCCCCGTCGTCGCCGGTCAAACGCAGATCCTGGCCGGCGCCGCCGTGCCCATCACGGCCGGAATCTCCAACATCCTGCGGTTCACCGACGAAGACCTGACGTCGGCCGTGGACATGGCCAGCACGCATCCGGCCGCGCTGCTGGGCCGTCAGCGTCCGTGGCTGCAAGCCGGCCAGCCCGCCGACTTGGTCCTGTTCCACTTGCCGGGCGCCGACAAGGCGACGCCCGTGGGCGAGGTCGAAGTGGTCGCCACCATCAACTCCGGCCGCCTGGTGTTCGGCCGGTTGCCTGCGGGCTAAGTCGGCCGCTGGCCGGAAATCGGTGCGACTCGGGTTTGTCTGCTGCGCGAGTTTGCTCGACTTCGCAGCGGGCTGGACCGGCTTTTTTTGAAAAGCCGGGCTTCTGAATCATTTCGATCCCGATTTGGGCTACAATGGTCCCGGCTCGATACCTGCCCTCTATCTACAAAGGAGTCTGCGATGTCCCGCCTGTCCCGCCTGTCTCGCCGCGAGTTTTTGAAGTCTTCCACGATCGCCGCCGGATTGACGGTGATCCCTTGGCGGCCGACCTATTCCCAAGGCCAATCGGCGGCCACCAGCTATGCCGCCAACGAGAAACTGAACATCGCCGGGATCGGCGTCGGTGGACGCGGCGGCGGGCACGTCGAGCCGTCGCTGCAGGAGAACCTGGTGGCGGTCTGCGATACCGCCCAGGCCGCGGTGGACGGCTGCCTGCGACGCGTGGAGCGATTCTACAAAGACCAGAACGCGAACAAGCCGCTGCCGGAGAGGTTCAGCGACTACCGCGAGTTGTTCGACAAGAAGGGCAAGCAGCTTGACGCGGTGTTCGTCGCCACGCCGGACCACCATCACGCACCGGCCTCGCTGCTGGCCATCCGCGCCGGCAAACACGTGTATTGCGAAAAGCCGCTGACGCACGACATCGACGAAGCCCGGCAGATGACCCTGGCGGCGCGCGAGCACAAAGTCGCCACGCAGCTGGGCAATCAGGGCCGGGCTGAGGAGGGCTGGCGGTTGCTGTGCGAGATCATCTGGGCCGGCATGATCGGCCATGTCACCGAGGTGCACGTCTGGACCGATCGGCCGGGCATTCCCAGCCGGTTCTGGTGGCCGCAGGGCGGCGCGCGGCCGGCCGGCGCCGATCCGGTGCCCGCGGGCTTGAATTGGGACGCGTGGCTCGGCCCCGCGCCCGAGCGGCCGTATTTGGACGTGTACAAGGAAGGCAAGTTCCAGGGCAAACGCGTTTACACACCGTTCGTCTGGCGCGGTTGGTGGGATTTCGGCACGGGGGCCCTGGGCGATATCGGCTGCCATTCGATCAGCGGGATCTTCTCGGCGTTGAAGATCGAACACGCTGCGGCCACGTGGCTGGTCAAAGACTCCGGCGATACGACGGAAGAAATGTTTCCCAGTTCGTCGATCATCGGCTGGGAGATCCCTGAACGAAGCACGATGCCGCCCTGCAAGCTGTTCTGGTACGACGGCGGCTACTACCCGCCGCGCGACGTGGGCGAACTGGCGGAAGGCAAAGAGTACGCGGACAACGGCGCGATCGTGGTCGGCGACAAGGGCAAGCTGACCCTGCACGGCGGCACTCCGCGGTTGCTGCCGGAGGCGAAAATGAAGGACTTCCAGAAACCCGCGCCGCTGATCCCGCGCTGCGAAAGCGACCACTTCCGCGAATGGGTCGCAGCCTGCAAAGGCGGCCAGCCCGCCTTCTCGAACTTCGACCATGCCGGCCCGCTGACCGAACTCGTGCTGCTGGGCAACCTGGCCCTCCGCGCCGGTATCGGCCAGCGCGTCGAGTGGGACGGCCCGAACCTGCGCTGCACCAATCGGCCGGAATTGAATCAGCACGTTAAGCGTGAATACCGCCAGGGCTGGACGAGGTGATCGCGAAAGCGCTTCCCGGCCAGATGCCGCCACCCCTGTCGCTGGTCGAATGGTCGTCCAGCTTGCCAATCCCGTTGGAAATGATCGCCTTTGCGCCTGCCGCGGGTGCAGCCTCGGACTCGCACGACACGATCAGCTGCTTCACGCCCGCGGGAAATGAAGGCGTCGCCGCTGTCCAGTCGCGCAGCGCGCGTCCACGGTGGCAGGACGATCTACGTGTCCGGCCTGTACGCGGAGAAGCCGGGCGGCGGCGAGGACGAGGTCCGCGAGTCAGATCTAAAGAAATTCGGGCCGTGACCGTCCTGGCTGACAGCTTCGCAGGCAAAGAGTTGAACAGCCCCAACGACCTGTGGACCGATCCGAAACGTCCATGAGTCACGCTCGACGGTGGTCAGGCAGCCTTCCGCAACCAGAGTCGCTCGTCAGCGTCCGGCGCGTCCTGAAGTTGAGCGGCGAGAGGGGTGCCGGGGAGCGCATGGCTTGCCGATCCGCCAGCGGAACTCCGCATGGGGATGGAACTCGCGGGGGCTTCTGTATGCCGCTGAATCTGAGCCCCCGTCAGTCGCCAGGCCCAACCCAGCGTGCGACGGTAGGTGTGAAACAGGCCGTAGATGCCGAAGAGCTGAACGCCCGCATCGATCAGGTGCGCCCGTGCCTTCAAGTAGATCCGGCGGCGGAAGCTTGCCCAACGCGAGTAGCCTTGGACTTCATCGAGCGTCCGCGTATCCGCGTCGGCATAGGGGACGGCCGATTTCGAGCGAACGAGGGCCAGCAGCAGGCGCAAGGGATTGAAAAAGTACGTGTATCCGGCCAGCAGCTTGAGTTGTTGGATCGACGGCCGTGGACTCCGTGAAGCCACCACGTAGTTGCCGTCTACGAGGTAGGGTTCGATGGCGGCGCCGTTGACCTTCTGGATCGCGAGTCCCGACGTGTACGTGTCGTCGTACCACTTGGAGCCCGGCGAAGGTGTCAGCATCAGCACCTGGGTGTACAGCGCCCCGGCCTTTCGTAGAACTTTCAATTGATTGAGAAGTCCGTAGTTGCTCGTCCAAGTGACCAGGGGTTGCGAGTCGTGGTGCATCAGCATGGGCACGGGATAAATGCCGTTCTCCCGCAGCAGGCGAAACGCCTGGACGGTCTTGCCCTCGTCTTGTCCCTTCTTGACCAGCGACGCGGTGATGTCTTCCACTCCCAGCCACAACGCCATCAGCCCTGATTGGCGAATGACGGGCAGGTGCTCGCGGATGCGGAGGGTGTCGTGGATCGTGGCCTCGGTGGCCCAACGAATCTTGCAGAGCGGCCTTTTCCGGCTGCCGATCTCGCGGGCCAGCGTCTGGGCGATGTCCAGCGTCCGCCGGGTATCATTGAAGAAGTTGTCGTCCGCACCAAAGAAGTTGTAGATCCCGTACGTGCCGGCGATCCGTTGCATCTCGTCAAGCACGCGTTCGCCACTCTTCGCTCGAAATTGCCGCTGGTTATAGGCCGGAATCGGACAGTAGGGACAACGAAACTTGCAGCCCACGGTCATCACAACAGTCGAGATCATGCAGTGTTTGCGGACGCGGTCTGCGGGCAAGGCCTGCAGATCCAACGTCGCCTGCTTGCTGGGGGGCTCCAGCAGTTGGTATCCGAGCACCGGATGAGCCAGCTCGTCGAGGTCCTGCAGGAGACGTTGGATTCCCGTATCCACAAGTTCCTCGATGGGACCGTCGGGACTCGCAGCACGGCTGTAGACTAAACCTGGCACATCGTCCAAGGCGCCACGCTGCCGCGCACGAAGGAAGGCCGACCGCAAGGACTCGTTGCGGGCACGCATCGAAAGCAGCACTTCCAGGAGATTCAAGAGCACGTACTCTTCGCCTGTGACCGCGACGTCGGCGCCCCACGGGTCGTGGGGATCGTCGCCAAAAGCCTGCCAGGGTTCGTAGATCATCCGGGGACCGCCGGCCACGATCAGGGGCCGCCGAGCGGGATCGATTCGGCAGGCATCTTGGATCAAGCGGTCGCACTCGCCCGAGTGCAGGTGCATGCTGGACACCAGGAACAGATCCGGAATACGGCCATCCAGTCGCATCCGCGACGGCCGGAAGTTCCTGTTCCATTGCTGGAGCACGATCCGCGTCTTCGGGAATCCGGAATCGACCATCGCCGACCCGATGGCGCGCACGCCCGCCGGAACCATCCGCAGATCAGCACCGATGAAGGGCAGGATTCGTGTGCGATGGTCAAACGCACAGGCGATCACCGTGGCGAGGTCGTGCCGAGGAGCCAGCCCCCGAAGACGCTGCCGGATGGCCGTCATCTCGGCGGGCGGCAGGAAGGTGTCCCCAGGGGCGCGACCGGGCAGTTCCATTCGGACCTCCAGTGTGGGTAATCGCAACGGGAGTTCGCACGCGGCAGAACCGTGCTTGAGTGCTAGCAGCGAAGCCGCTGACCCTCGTCCAGACGACTCCGTCGCCGGAAGAAATCGATCAGACGCGGAACTGTCGCAGAATCGGCACCGCGCGTCCAGACAGATCCGGCGAGATACAGCGTCCCGCCCCTCGCCGGCGTATTGTGAAGGGGTGACAGAAAAATGATCCGAAGCGACTTATCCCCCTGCCGCCCTTGATTTTTCTGTCACCTCACCCTTCCGTCAGCGTCTTCGGTCTTCCGGCTTTCATTTTCCTGGCTGGCAGCAGCAAAAATTCTATCTGGTTGACGGGTTGTCACCTTGACCGCAGGCCGGCGCGTGGTCGAAAATCGGGAGCGATAGTTCGGTCCCGCCTTCCGCGCTTGCGGCTCGCGCCGGCGTGCGATCGTCCTTGCTGTCCCGCCGGAGACCCGGCTGATCATCCGCCCACCACCGTTTCAGAAAGGAATAACTTCGATGAACCAACGACTTTCTCGCCGGGAACTGCTGCAACTCGTGGGCTCTTCGGGTCTGGCTGCCGGGTTGGGCGCCTCGCTGGGACATGCGGCGGCTGCCGCCGATCCGCCGCGTCCCGCCGAAGGCAGCGGATTCACGGGCAGCGTAATCAAGGACAGCGTGCTGCAATCGACGGAAACTTGTCCGACCGTGGTCAACGGCGAGGTGATCCAGCCGCAACGGAAACTGTCCCTCCTGGACCAGACCGACGTGCTGGTCGTGGGCGGCGGTTCGGCCGGGGTCGCCGCGGCGATCGCCGCGCGCCGGACCGGCGCGGAAGTCACCCTGGTGGAACGTTACAACCATTTTGGCGGCCTGTGGACCGGCGGCCTGGTGCTGATCGTCATCGGCCACATGGTCAAGGGCCCCAAGCAGGTCTGCATGGGGATCGGCGAGGAGATGATGCGCCGGCTGGAGAAGTACGACGGCGGCATCATCGGCCGCGGACCCGGCAGCAACCCGACCGTGGACGCCGAGGCGCTCAAGTTCGTGATGCTGGACATGATCCAGGAAGCGGGCGTCAAGGTCTTCCTGCACTGCTGGGGCGTCGACGCCGTGATGGACGGCAACGCGGTCCGCGGCGCGGTCTTCGAG
>CAYPGE010000310.1:0-11401 GCA_964409865.1 uncultured Pirellulaceae bacterium | reverse complement strand
GTGCCGTCGACGAAGATCCGTTCCCCCCGCTCCGCCCGCAGCGCGACGTGCAGCCCAAAACAAGCGGCACAGCCCAGCGTCAACACGTCGCCCGCCTGCAGCCTCTGAGGACCGGTCCCGGTCAGTAACGCGAGTCCGCCCAGGCTCACGGCAATCGCCGCCCACAGCACGCGGCGGGTCCGCACGCCGAACAGGATCCGATTGGCCAGCGGCGTGAAGACGATGAACAAGCCCGTGATCAGCCCGGTGTTCGTCGCCGTGCTGTAACGGAGACCAAACGTCTGCAGCAAGTAGGCCGCGGCGAGCGCGAGGCCGATCCAAGCTCCCGTCCGCAAGCTGCGAAGTTCCACGCCTCGCGCCGCAAACACGCCGATGCAAGCCGCACCGATAGCGAATCGCACCGCCAGGAACGGGACTACGCCGTAGACCTCCACCGCGTCCTTGACCACCGTGAAGGTCCAGCCCCAAGTTACGACGATTGCCAACAGCAGCACGGACGGAAGAAGACGCGTCACCACGATGCTCAAGAGTCGCTAAGTCGAGAAGTCGCTAGGTCGAAAGGAAATAGCGTCACGACACTACCCCGCCCTCAGCACTCGGCAGCCGAAGACGCCGCCGGCCCAGGCTCCGGGGTGAGCTTGGAAGCGAATCGTGACCTTGTCCTTGCCCTCAATCAGTTCCGGCGGGATGCGGTAGACCTCGTCGAAGAACTCGTCAGGCCGGTTGCGTTCGAGCTTCTGGGTGGCGACCTTCGTCTGGCCGACCAGGATGTCAAAGACGCGGTTGCCCACGTCGCTGCCCCAATACGTGCAGCGCAATTCCTGCGGCTGGCCCGGTTGGACCTTCAGCACGTACGAGAACCAGCCGCCGTCGATGGCGTGCCGCCAGCGGCGTTCACCGAAAACGCCGGCGCCGGTCTTTTCGCCTTGCAGTTGATGCGCCTGCTCCGATTCTTCGTCGCCGATTTGCACTTGGTCCACGGTGCGGGCTGCCAAGTTTTTCTCCCGCGCCATCTCCGCCTCGTACTCCGCCTGCTTGGCCTTCCATTGGTCGAGGCTGAGGGCGTCCCAGTACACGACGTACGGACGTTGGTACTCTTTGTACAGGGGAATCAGCCGCAGGCTCCGGCCGGCCTCCTGGCCGACAGTGCGGAAGATGTCCGCGGAACCTTGAAATGTGAGTGACTGCCCCGCGACCTTCTCGATATGTTCGGAAATCTCCGCCGGCTCGGCGACGACCGTGGGCAGCTTCTGGTGGGGCTGGATCGGAGCGCAGAGTACGAGCGGGCCATACATCACAGCGAGCTTTTGGGGATTGTCGCGGAATCCTTCCGTGCGCAGGGTCATGGGCATCTGCACCTCCACGCAATCGCCCGTTTTCCATGGGCGAGTCAGGCGGACGTAGCTGCCGGGCGGGGAATCCGTCGCGGGCCCCCCGCTGGCGGTTCGGGCTTCTTTGGCGGGCTGACGTTCGCCGTTGACGAGGACCTCGAATCCCGCGGTCGCCCAGTAGGGATGCCGGATGTGCAGCGTCAGTTCGACGGGTTGTTCGCAGGTGAACGTCAGGCGGGTGGCTTCCTCTTCCGGATACTTCGTCTCTTGTCGCACTGTCACGCCGCGCTCGGCCCATTTCAGTTCGGAGGCGATGAACAGGTTGACGTACAGCCCGCGGTCGTCTTCCCGGAAGTAGATGCTGTCGCCGTACTTGGCGTGGTTCTCCATGCCGGTGCCGACGCAGCACCAGAAGGAGTCGTTGGGCGAACTGAAAGCCTTCGCCACGCCGGTTTTCAGCGGCAGGTAGTAGAGCACCATCCCCGTTTCCGGGTTCTGCGACGCCAGGATGTGGTTGTATAGCCCGCGTTCGTAGTAGTCCGCGTACTCGGCCCGCGGGTCCCAGCAAAACAAGCGGCGAGTGATTTTCAGCATGTTGTGCGTGTTGCACGTCTCGGTCGTCGACGGGCCGACGTGCTGGGACAGCTCCTCCTTGGGGGAAAACATCTCGCCGTCGCTGTTGCCGCCGGTGACGTACGACCGTTCCTTGGTGACCGTGTCCCAGAAGAACGTCGCGATCGTCTGAAGGTCCCGGTCGCCGGTCAGCTCATACTGCCGAGCAGCACCCAGAACCTTGGGAAACTGCGTGTTGGCGTGCAGTCCGGTGAGCCGGTCTTCCCGCTTGGCCAAGGGGTCGAGCACCGCGTGGTGATTGAACCGCTGCGAGAGTTTCAGATATTTCTCGTTGCCGGTGACGGCCGCCAATTCGGCCAGCACGTCGTTCATGCCGCCGTGCTCGTTGCCCAGCATCCGTTCCATTTGCTCGTCGCTCAGCTTGTCGGTCCGCGACTGGATCCACGCACAAGCTTTCTCCAGCACCTCCAGGGCCTGCCCGTTGCCGCACAGCACGTGCATGTCCAGCAGACCGGCGTAGATCTTGTGCAGCGTGTACCAGGGCGCCCACACGCGTTTGCCGGCCTCGACGCGGTCGATGAATTCTTCCGGATAAGCGCTCAAGTAGCCCGAACCGATCTTGTCCTGGCACTTGGCCAACTCGGCCACAATGTGGTCGCCCTTCTGCTTCAGCTTCTCGTCGCCCGTGCTGGCGTACATCATCGCGCAAGCCGACAGGAAGTGGCCCAGCGAGTGACCGCGCACCTCGCACTTTGGCTCTTCCCAACCGCCCAGCGGCTCGGCCAAGGACGGCAGACCGGCGTTGGTGCGGAACGCGTACAATAGCCGGTCCGCGTCCAGACTCAACAAGTACTGCCGGTCCAACTCCTGAGCGTGGCGAAACGGTCCGTCCAGCAGCCTCACCTGAGTCAGCGCAAACGGCTCGACCTTCCGAGGAACCAGCTCGCGCACTTCCGCCGCCGACGAGAAAAGATTCAAGATCAGCAGCGCAGGCACTGCGCACAGCATGGCTGATCGCGACCGGACGTTGTTCATAGATTCCGTCGCCTCCGTCATGGAGTCTCGCATTGTAGTGAAGGTCATCATCAGGCGGAAATCGGGTTGATTCTGCACTGCAGTTCAACTGGGCTGGGGTATGTCTAGTTGCCGACAGATCACCCGGACCATAGGTTCCGGAATCTCGCGATGACGCGGTGCGGAGGTCCGATTACCGTTCAGGGGATTCTCGAAGATGGTATGGCTGTGCCCCTCGCGGATCAGCACGCAGCCTTGACGTTCCAAGTGTCGGATGAGATCGCGCCGTTTCATGAGACTGGAGCAGCGACATGGAGTGAGAGATGCTGGCCTGTCTGGAGCACGAGATAGATTGGCTCTTCCAGTTCAGCTTCCGGATCCGTGCGGCTCGGGTCCGGCACAGGCAGTGGTTCGCCCCGCAGCAGATTTGTCTCGGCCATGTCACTCAGCGCGCCGGCGAGACTCCTTCGAGCCTCGTCCAGAGTTTGGCCAAACGACACGGTCCCCGGAAAGTCCAGCACCTCGCCGAGGCAGACTCCGTCCTCCCATCTGTAAGCCGATTTGTAAACGAGCATCTCAAGCTCCTTTCCCACCAGACCACCTGGTCATTCCAGCGTCGGCCGCACGATTTCGCCGCGGGCCTGGAGTTCCGTGTTCTCGTACGAGCCGTAGAACTCGGAGTTGCAGTCCAGCCACAGCGCGATCCGGTGCCGGTTTTCGGGCGGCAACTTCACGCCGTAGTGGCTCTCGTCCAAGTATTTCGTCATTCCCGCCGCGCGGGCCCCGAACTGGCCCGCGGTCGTGCGGCTGCCGCCGTGGACGCCGGTGTTGACGGAGCCGTTCGTGACGTGGAAGTAGAACCCGTACTTGTCGGCAAGATTAGCGTAGGATTGGGTCCAGCCATTGGCCGCGCCCGGCTTGCCGCTCAGATCCAAAGCCTTCTTCTCCCGGTGGCAGCCGACGCAATGGCGATCCAGCACCGGCTGAACCAAGCGTACGTAATTGAACGGATTGCTGCCTTCAACGTCGGGCTGGATCTTCGACGGCGCACGCTGCAGAGCCAGCGGTAGTTGCAGCGAACGGTTCGGCGGGTCGTGCTTCCGCTCGTGGCAACCCTGGCAAGTCAATTGCTCGCCCGGATGCACGTACGTGACGCTGCGCATCGACTGGACGGCCGTTCCGTGCCGGTCGATCGCCTGGAAGTAGATCGGCTTGCCGACCGGAGCCTCAAAATACACGCTGCCGTCGGATTCGACCGGCACCGTGCCCAGCACCGTGCGGGCGTTGGTCTGCTGGGCGCAGCCGATCCGCGGCTGGTTGGGCGGCGCCGTCGACTTGGGCAACAGCTGAATCACTCGCAGGGCCTCGATTTTCGTGTCCGTCGGCCAGAAAAAATCGGCGTCGTACACGTTCATTACGGCCACGGTCGCCGGGCGGTCCAGGTGCTTGTCCTCGGCGGCTTGCGACGTGCCCGACGGGATGACGGGAGGCATCGATCGAGGGTGCAACGGAATCGGGGCGACACAGGAGATCGCCGGATCGCGGTAGACCAGTTCGCGGTTGCCGAAGCGGTCGAGCCAGTACACGCCGCGGTTCTTGGCGTCCGCGTCGTACACGCACAAGTAATCGTCTTCGCTCAGCGGCCACGGCGTTCCGTAGCGACTGTACTGAGCGATGGGCCGACCCTCGGCTTCCGGGAACGGCGTGTCCGGCGTGAGCCTGGTCAGCTGCGACATGCCGCCGTCGTCCTCGACGCGCGGGTCGATCAGCACCAGCGACCCGAACTCGTGGCCGTGGTGCGCGCCGGTCGAGGCGACGAACTTGTTCGAGTCGGGAATCGCGCGGATGTTCATCTCCATCCACGGGCGGCCTTCGCGACGCGTCGGATAGTTGCCGTGGAAACTGCGCGGATCGCGGCCGTCGGGATAGCTGGTCCAGATGTGGTGCGCGATGTTCGTGTCGCGGTCCACGTAGTCCCAGCGCGTATAGACCAGCATCCCGTCGTTGGTGACGCTGGGATGCCATTCGTGCGTTTCGTGGTAGCTCAGGCAGATGATGTCACTGCCGTCGGGCCGCATCGAGAAGGTGGTGTACACGGGGCAGTGACGGCCGCAACGCAGATAGCCGCCCCGGCGTTCCGAGATGAACGCGATCCGCCCGTTGGGAAGCACGCAAGGATCGAAATCGTTCCAATCGCCGTCCGTCAGCTGAGTCAGGCCCGTGCCGTCGGCGTTGACCTTAAAAATGTGGTACGAGCATTCCGGGTTCCAGATGTACGTTTCCTTGCCCCGATTCTTCTCCCAGGCCCCCGCCTCGCTGTAGGCAAACAGGATCGTTTTCCCGTCCCAGGAAACCTCCGGCGACAGGAAGCTCCCGCCCTCAAGCTTCTGGCCTTTGAGCCGTCCGTTTTCGACCACCGAGTTTTCCAGCAGATTGACCAGCCGCGGATGTTCGCCGAACGGATTCTCCAGTACGAACAGCCCGCCGCCCGGCTTGGCGTTGCAGCCGTAGTACTGGTCGCACATGTGGTACACGCCCACGGAATCGTGCCGCTTGAGGAATAGCAGCTTATCCAGATCCGCCAGCAGCGGGTTGCACCACGCGATCCGCCGTTTGATGCCGCGGGCTTGGAAGTGCAATTCGCGGCGCGTCGTCTCCGGCACTTCGGCCGCCGTGGCCAGTTCCGCCGCACGTGCGGCGACCCGTTCCAACTCCGACGTGAGCGGCTGCAGCCGCTGCGGGTCCGCTTTCTGCTGCAGCCGCGATGCCAACTGCTGGGCCTGCTCGATAATCTTCCGCGTGTGTGCCAGCGTGAACTGGCTGCCGGCTTCCGCCTCTGGAGTTCCGCCGCGAGGGGCCAGCGGCTTGTACCCCATGCGCAGAAACTCCGCATCGCTCATCGTTCCGGGCCGCGAGTACGGGCTGACGCTGATCTGATTCGCCGGCTGGTTCAACGCCGCGTTCACGGTCGGATTGTCGGCCGTGTACACTTCCACTTCGTCCAGCGCGAACGAGCAGCGTCCGGGAATCCGCAGTCGCACGACGCGGGCCTTCACCTCCCGGTCGCCGAAGCGGACTTCCAGCGGCGCTCCCACCACGCCGCCGTACGGCTTGCCGTCGTGCTGATAGACTTGGGTAAACTGCCCTTTGTCGGCTACGCATTCTTCACAGCTGACGAGAACTTGCAGATTCGCCGTGCGCCCCTCACGCGAATCGCAGCGGTTGTAGACCACCACGCGGTCCAAGCGGCACTCCTTGCCCAGGTCCACCTGCCACCACGGGTCCGTCTCGCCGCTGGCCACATGGAACCCCCACAAGCCATTCTTGACGCCATCGCAGCCCCCCGCCGCATCCTCGACCGTCGTCACGGATTTCACCGGCGCGGGAGCGACTGTATCTTGAATGCCAAACCGGCGATCGCTGTCGGTCCAGTCGGCTTCGACCAGCTTCTGCACGTCGAGCGCAATATCGACCGCCTGAGGCGGCTTGACGCCGGCCATGTCCACGCGGTTGTCGCCCTGGAGGAACCCGGACAGCATCACCACGAGCAGCCCCCCCAGAATCAACAAGCAGGTGCGCCGAATGTTCAGGCAGCCGTGTGACATGGCATTCCTCCTGTTCAAAACGAGCCGGGACGGTCAGTTCAAGCCAAATTCTACCCTCTCGGTTGACGGATCGGAATATCGCTTGCCTGCTTTACGTTACGGCTGTGCCAGGAGCAGGTATTCCCTTGCTCCGCGCCGAATCGCCGCCACTGTTGGTACGGTCCAGGACAATTCTGGTCATTGAAGTGAAAGCTTAGGTTACGTCTGAATCACTGCCGGTCGAATCGATCCTGCTCGTCAGTTCGCCGTCCCCGCCAAATAGCGGCAGGGCTTGCCGGCTCCGTACAACTGCAGTTGTTGGCGCAGCCCCTGGGCCAAGGCTTTGTCTTCGGGGAGCACCAGAGCGAGCGCCTTGCTGGCGGTCTCGATGGCCTCGGGAAACCGGCCGACTTCGGAATAGGCGGCCGCCAGCGTGCTCAGCAACACGGGATTCGCGTGCCCGGTCGCTTGGCAGGCCCGTTCGGCGAGTTGGACGGCTTGGGCGCCGTTGCGGACGTCGTCCCGAGGACAGATCGCCAACAGCCAGGCCAAGTCGTTGACCGGCCGCAGGTTGTCCGGCTCGACCGCCGCGGCTTTTTCGAGCTGCTTTACCGCTGCCGGATAGTCTCCCCGCGCGGCCCAAGCCTTGGCTAACGCGAGGTGGGCATCGAGCAAATGCGAGTCGAGTTCCAGGGCTTTCTGGAAGTGTTCGATGGCCAGGTCGTGCATTTGCCGCTCCAGCAGCACGCTCGCCAGCTCGTAGTGGGCCAGCGGACTGTCCTGTTGGATGTTCATCGCCGTGAAGAAATGGGCCGTCGCCTCCGGAAGCCGCCCCTGCTTTTGCAGCAGCCTGCCCAAATTGGAGTGCGCCTCGGTGTAAGCAGGATCGAGCTGGATCGCTTTCTGAAAATGGGCCATGGCCTCGTCAATCATCCCTCTTTTTGCCAGCACGACCCCGACGCTTCCGTAGGCGTGGGCCCGGTTCGGGTTCGCCTCCAGCACTTTCTTGAGGCGCGTCATGGCTTCGTCGAGCTTCCCCTGGTCGATGAGCACGACGGCCGCGTTGACGTGCCCCTGCCAGTAGTCGGGCTGGAGTTTGATCGCCGCATCCAGTTCGGCCAGGGCCTCGTCAAGCTTGCCTTGCCTGGCCAGTTGCACACCCCGCAGACCGCGTTGCAGGTGTTCGAGCGCACGCACGCGAATGCTCACCAGATCGTCGTAGGGACGGTTGACAAACTCCGGCAGGTTGACCGCCCGGTTCGCCGCGGTCGAGTTCGGAACGAGCACGGGAGGGCTGTCGTTTCCATCCTGGTCGATGTGGGTGAGAAACATCTGCGTATAGGGTGTGTTGGCTTTGGAAGAAAAGACCATCCAGCGTCCGTTGGGCGAAAAGCTGTGCCAGGAGTTCATCAAGGCGGTGTTGCACCGCATCTTGCGGGCCGTGCCGCCCGCGGCCGGGACGATCCACAGGGTGCTGTCGGGACGCAGGAGCTGCCCGTTGCGGCACTGGACGAACACAATCCATTTGCCGTCCGGCGAGACCTTGGGAAAGTTGTTGCTCAGGCCGTTGTTTGACGCCCCCGCCAAAGGCTCCGCTTGCCCCCCTTGGCCTCCGCGGAAAGGAATCCGGTACAGGTCGTACCGGACCTGCGGCTCGGCCGGCGCGTTCGGCCGGTCGGGCAGCACCGAGCCCTCCGGATAGGCTTCTCGAGCCGCGGCCCGAGCGAAGATAAGATGCCGGCCGTCGGGGGTCCACACAGGGTCGCAATGGACGTAGCTCGGATCGTCAGCGCCCGGCAGGGTCTTGATCTCGCGCGTCGCCCGTGAGTAGTAACCGAGTACGCCGCGTGTTGGATAGAAGACCTGCAGGAACTTGTAGTCCAGAAAATTGGCAACGAACACCTGTTCGTTCAGTGTGGTCGCGGCATATTGCCCGTCGGGCGAGATGCGGGACAGAAAACCGATCGTCTTGTCGCCCGGAGGCTTGCCGGCAAAGGAGTTCCAACTGATCACATGCTCGTTGCCGATGACCATCTCCCGGACGATCGGGGCGATCACGTAGGAGCCCTTGTCTCCGTCGGGACCGTCCAGGTCCATACCCAAGGTATTGCCGTCGGCGGAAAAGGAGTGGCAGTTGGTGCAGGTGGGGACGTCGTTCAGCAAGAGCCGGCTTTCCGGTTTGCTCACGTCGCGCAGTCGCCAGGCAATCAACGCGACGGCGTTTTCGCCCAGGGGGGCGATCACGCCCTTTTGGGTCACCGCCGGCGCCAGCGGCACATCGCGGTAGAAGACCGGAGCACCAACCGGATGTTTGCTGACCGTAAACGAGATTTCGCCTCGCGAAAGAACTTGTTTCGGGTTGTCGCTGCGGAAGCCGAGAATGGTCACGCGGGCGGGCGTCTCGACGGACCGTTGCCTGATCCGGGCCCAGACTTCCTCGTTGACCGTCCAGCTTTTCGCCGATGCCTGGTAGGGGGTCGGCTGGTAGATCTCGTTGTTCTCGGCGATGCACTCGGAATCGATCCGGCCCGGCTCGGGCGGACTGCCCGGCACGAGAATGCGAATCGGCTCCGCTGCGTCGCTCCACGCGACGTCGACCAGCCACGTCTCCGCGCGATCCGCCGGCTCGTGCCACAGGAAGGTGGGTGGAACGATGTCCGGGGGAAAAATCGTCTCGTCGAACGGATAGTCGACGGTCAGCGAGGCCAGGCCGGTTTCTTGCTTGGCCGACTGAACCACCGTGCGGACGACCTCCATGAGTCCGGATCGGGCCGTTCCGCGGATTCGGTCGCTTCCCTCGACCAGCACGGCCTCCTCCGCGCGACCCAGAAGGGGGTGAGTGGGCCGAGGAGCGACCGGCTTCGCGGATGGCGGTGGGCTGCCCGCGCCGGGCTCGCGGTCGTTTGCGCTGCGATTGGAAAATGGTGCCGAGGACGGCTGATCCCGCTCCTGTGGAGCGCGATCGGTTGTGCCGAAGCGACCGCTGGACGCCGTCCAGACCCGAACCACCGTCGCCATTGCCACAAGGAGAACGACGATGCCGGCCCAGCCAAACGCCTTACGCAAGGTCTTTTCCCTCGAACCGCAAAGTGAGGTTACGCCCTGGTTCGTGGCCGGCTAACCTTAAGCACTCGCCGACAAGCGGCGAGGAGACGCCCTGGTGCGTCGTCAAGGCTTAATCTTGGGGTGACCGATGCGGTGGCGTAAGCTTCCAGCTTGCGTTTAACGCGATGAGCCGAAAGGCAAGCAGGATGCTTACCCCACTTTTTAGCCTTGAAGACGCACGAGCCCCCTTTCACGAAAGGCGGCACGGGGCCCGGCGCCGGTCTACTTGGACGTCAACTCGAAGTCGATCGTGCCGCCACTATCCGGCACCGTCTTCTTCAGTTCGGACTGCTCCGGATGGGAGTAACGCGTGGGGATCTGTTGCGTGGCGCCGGCATCCATGGGAGAAATTCCCTCAGCGCTCCTGTAAACGGAGCCGTCGGGCTTCGTCCACTTCTCGATGACCACCGTGTACTCGCCGGCCGGGGCTCCTTTTTTCTCCCCGCGTCCGAGTTCATAGCGGCCGTTGGCGTCGGTTTCACCGAAAGCGACCCCGCCGAACATGATCGAGGCCCCGGCCAGCGGCTTGCCATCCATCGTGATCGTCCCCTGCACCGGAACGAGCTTGGGCTCCACGGGCCCTGAGGGACAACCAGCCAAGACAAGCAGCAACAACGAACAAATGCACAAAGCGACGGAACGAATCCGCATTCCACTCTCCCTTCATAAGAGAAATCGTCTTGACCGGCCGCTTCCAGCGACCTTCAGATCACCCGACGGGGCCCACCTGCGACTAATCCAGATCGATAGGTTCGGAATTGCTGATGGTCGAGATGGCGTGCAACAAAGGCCCCGTTTGTCCCGCAGCGGGAAAAGGATTGCGCGACAGGCCTGGTGTATCCTCGGAAAGAAACCGCACGGAACCATCGGCCAGGCAACTGTGCGCCCCGCCAGGGTGCAGACTTCCAGCCAAGCCCCAGCTGAAGAGCTGACCCCGTCGAACGGTGCGGTCCCCCGTGTACCAAGAGCCCAAGACCGGCCAGTCCCACTGGTTGATGCCGTACGCGATGTCGACGCCAGTCATCACCCAGCCGCGAAAACCCCACGCCGGGGAGTCGCCGTCAATCACGTTGTGAATCGTCTCGTTGACCGCCACGGTATTGCTGGTCCCGTCGGTAACATCTCTCAGGCCCGAACAGGTGTTGGTGCTGAACATGTACTTATAGCGCATGTCGGTCAGTCCCGGCCACCAGTTGAAACTCCACACCGTGCGGTAAGCCGAGAAGTCGTAGTTCGTGCGGACGCCGCGATAGCCAGCGGCTGCCCGATACGCGGTGTTGTCTTTCGATCGGATATCAAATGCGTCCGAAGGACACTGGAAGACCGGAATCTGTCGATCCACGACGGCCGCGTTGCCGCTGTTAATCACGCTGCCTGCCAGCGGCCGGCTGGTATTGCGCCGGTACTCATTTGCCGCCTGCTGGAAATCATAGGCGTCGTAGATGGCTTGCTGTTCGTAGAACGGCGCCAATGACACCCAGGAGTTGTGATTCAACACGCTGGGGCCCTCCGCCAGGTCGTTGCCGGTTCCGGCAGCAGCCGTGTCATTGCACCAGCCGCGGCCATAACCGACCGCCGGGAAGGTCTTGTACGTGTCGTGGTAGTTGTGCAGGGCCAGACCGAGCTGCTTGAGGTTGTTGGAGCACTGCGAACGGCGAGCGGCCTCACGCGCCGCTTGGATCGCAGGCAGCAACAGGGCGACAAGAATGCCGATGATGGCGATCACCACCAACAATTCTAGCTTCGTCAGCAGAATTCGTGGGTGAACTTCGGCTCCGGTAGCTCTCCAAGGTT
>CAYPGE010000309.1:0-11454 GCA_964409865.1 uncultured Pirellulaceae bacterium | reverse complement strand
TCGGCGTGCTGCCGCTGGACGACGTGTTTCAAGTCCACGTAACCAACTTCAGCACCGAGAACCAGGTGGGGCTGGCCGACAACCAGCTGGTCCTCAAGCCGGGCGCTTCGTACACGGCCGAGTGGGCCATCCTGCCCACCGCCCGCGGCGACTACTTTGCGTTTCTGAACGCCGTGCGGCGTCTGCGGGACGTGAACTTCACCCTGGACGGCTCGTTCGCGTTCCTGCGGGCCGATCCGCGTCTGGGGGCGACGAAATGGAGCGATCGAGAGTGCGTGGATTTCATCCGCAACAAGAACGCCCATTTTGTCTGCAGCGGCATTTCCTGGCCGCGGCACAAAGGCCGCTACGCACACGGGACGTCGTTCCAGCGGATGGATTGGTCGGCGACGAAGGAACAGATCGTTCGGCTCCGCAAGCTGGCACCCGAAGCCAAGCATCTGAAGTACTATCACTGCTTCATCGACACGCTCGACGAGGCCGTTGAAAAGTACGCCGACGCCCGGCTGCTGCGGTCCGACGGGACACACGCCGACTATGGCCGGCCGTACGACCGGCTGTACGTGCCGACCCACGAGAACTCGTTCGGTCGCGATGTGTCGCGCAACGTGGAACTGATCCTTGGCCCGCAGCCGGACGGGATCGGCTGCGACGGCGTGTACTGGGACGAGTTCGAGTACAGCCGGTACCAGTACGCCTATCACCTGGCGGAGGACGGGCGCGGCGGGCTGCCGTGGGACGGGGTGAGCGCCGACATCGACCCGAAGACGCTGAAGGTCGTGCGGCTCAAGAGTGCGGTGGAATTGATCTCGCAGCCGTTCCGCCTGGCGTTGGCCCGCAGCATCCTCGCTCGCGGCCCGCTGGTGGCCAACGGCCAGCCGCACACGCGCACCATGCTGCAGCTGCACTTCCCGCGGTTCGTCGAGACGGGCAGCATCAGCCGCTGTACCCGCGCTCAGATGTACTCGCCGATCGCCTTGGGCGACCATCTGACCGAACGGAGCGAGTTGGACGCCTACCGGGTGATGCTGCGGGCGTTGGACTACGGCTGCCTGTACTACTGGTACAACGACCTGACGGTGGTGCCCACGCACCCGCACCTGACGAGCTACATGTTCCCGGCCACGCCGATCGAGTTAGGCGACGGGTATCTCATCGCCAAGGAGCGAATCGTGACCAACCGTAGCGGCCTCTTCGGCTGGGGCGACTCGGCCCGGCCCGAGGTCCACGTGTTCGACGACCAGGGGCGCGAAGTGCCCGACTTCACGGCGCCGACCGTGGTCCAGGATGGAATGACATTCACCGAACTGCGTTTGCCGGAGGACTACAGCGCGGCGATCGTCCGCTAGGCATCGTTCGAGAAACAAGTGGCGTAAGCTTCCAGCTTGCGAAGCGACGATTTGCCGCAAGCTGGAAGCTTACGCCACGGAAAACCGGACGGTCATTTGTCGAACGGTGTCAGCTGTCTCGTGCTCCGACGCCCCTTGCATCGGACTCGCTCCGGCATTATCGTCGAGAGCGACAGCTCGACGAGACACTCACGGCGACACGACCAAACCTGAGAGGCGGCCGGCAATGAATCGAAAAGACGAGAAGAAGGTCGGCGACTTTCGTTACGAGACCGCAGCGGCCCGCGTGGGCTGGCCGGCCGTTGGTGAACCAATGCGTGCGGAGGACATCCTGCGCACCATCGAGTTCCTCGTGCCGCCGGGCAGCGGCGACAAGGCGGAGTATCGCCGGCAACTGGCCCGCGTGCGGGAGGCGGTCGAAGGCTTGTGCCGCGTGGGCGGCCGGGCCGGAAAGCTGACGCTCGGTGATCAAGTGCAGCATGTGGAGGAGGCGGCGCAACGCTATCTGGGCGTCAAGCACGCCCTGCTGCTGACCAACGCGACGGCCGGTTTCGAGATCGCGTACAAAATGGCCGGCTTGAGGCCCGACGACGAAGTCATCGTGCCGGCCATCACGTTCATCGCGACCATCGTCTATCCCTTGGCCATCGGCGCCAAGGTGGTGCTGGCCGACGTCGAGCGGCGGACGATCAACATCGACCCGGCCGACGTGGCCCGCAAGATCACGCCGCGGACGCGGATGATCGTGCCGGTCCACATCGGCGGCTGGCCGGCCGACATGGCGCCGTTGATGCGGTTGGCGCGGCAGCACGACCTGGTCGTGCTGGAAGACGCAGCGCACGCCTTCGGCGCCGTGTACCGCGGGCGGCACGCCGGGACTATCGGCCATTTCGGCGCGTACAGCTTTCACGAGGTCAAGAACATCACCGCCTTGGGCGAGGGCGGACTGCTGGTCAGCAACACCAAGTACGGGCAGCCGTTCCGCAAAGCCCGGTTTGTGGGCCTGGACCTGTCGCTGCAGATCCCCGACTGGCTGTACGACGTGACGGCGATTCAAGGCATGCGCGGCCTGTTCGTCGCCGGCAACCATTCGGCGACCGAGATTCAGGCGGTGGGCCTGATGAGCCAGATGCGGCGGAACGACCGGATCATCGCCGCCCGGCGGCACACGGCCCAGACACTCAACCGGCGGTTGGCTGCGGTGCGGGGTCTGCAGGGGACTCCGATGGATCACGGCCGGACACGCGGCACGCATCATCTGTTCCAGTTGCAGGTCGATCCCGACATCGTCGGCGCCAACGTGCAGGATCTGAAACGCAAGTTGACCGAGCGCGGCGTGACACAGATTCCACACTTCGCCCCGCTGTACAAATTCCAGATCATGCGGCAACTGGGTTACGACACGGCGGCGATTCAGGCGAGTTGCCCCGTGTGCGAGGACGTGTTCGCCAACCGCTTCACCCATGTCCCGATCTACGGGCTCACTGCGGAGCAAGTGAAGTACCTGGGCGATGCGGTGATCGAGAGCGTCGAGGAATTGCGACGCGGCCGGTGAGCCGGCGTGGCACGGCCTACTTGTTGGCCGTGACTGCAGCGGGCACGGCCAACGAGTAGGCCGTGCCACAGTGAGCGGACACGGCCAACAAGTAGGCCGTGCCACAGTGAGGACTGGAGTGACGAGACATGAGCGAATCCATTTGTCGCTGGGGCATCCTGGGCGCCGCCGATATCGCCCGCAAGAACTGGCAGGCCATCCGCAACGCGTCCAACTGTACGTTGACGGCGGTAGCCAGCCGGGACCTGGAAAAGTGCCGCAGATTCGTGGCGCAGTGTCAGAGCCACGTTCCCTTCAGCCCTCCGCCGCAGGCCTGCGGCAGCTACGAAGAGCTGCTGTCGCTGGACAGCGTGGATGCCGTGTACCTGCCCCTGCCGACCGTCGTTCGCAAGCCGTGGGCGATCCGGGCCGCGGAGGCGGGCAAGCACGTGTTGGTGGAGAAGCCGGCCGGGGCGACCGCGGACGACGTGCGGGAGATCCTCGCTGCCTGCCAGCGCAACGGGGTGCAGTTCATGGACGGAGTGATGTTCCTGCACAGCCGGCGCCTGGACCGCATCCGCGAGGTGCTCGACGACGGCTCCAGCGTCGGGCAGGTCCAGCGGATCGCCTCGCACTTTGCTTTTCCCGGTTCGGACGAGTTCTTCGCGCACGATATCCGCACTCGCAGCGATCTGGAACCGCTCGGCTGCCTTGGCGATCTGGGCTGGTACAACATCGGCTTCACGCTCTGGGTGCTGAACTGGCAGCTGCCGGCGCAGGTCTGCGGCCACATTTTGACCGAACACCACCGCAGCGACAGCCCGGCGCCGGTCCCCAGCGACTTCTCCGCCGAGTTGTTCTACCCGGACGGCGCATCTGCCACTTTCTGCTGCTCGTTTCGGACTGCGAACGAGCAGTGGGCGCACGTCAGCGGGACAGAGGGCTCGCTTTTCATTTCGGACTTCGTGCTCCCGCACTACGGGAGCGAAGTGGCGTTCGAGCTGATGAAGCCGGCATTCAACGTCCGCGGTTGCGACTTCAACATGGAACAGCACACGCGTCGGGTCGCGGTGTCCGAGTACAGCAACAGCGACGAGAATTCCCAGGAGGCCAACATGTTCCGGCGTTTCGCCCAATTGGCGCTATCGGGCAAGCCGAATCCGTACTGGGGCGAGATCGCGCTCAAGACGCAACAGGTCCTGGATGCCTGTCTCCAGTCGGCTCGCTCGGCCGGGCGAAGCATGGCCGTATGATGTTGAACCTTTGGTGTTCGAGTTCTGATTCGCTTCACGTTTCACGTTTCAGATTTCAGATTTCAGATTTGAGGTTTGAGATCTGAGATCTGCGATTTTGAGATTGGAAATCTGAAATCTCAGATTTGCGATTGGAAGTTCTAGATTTCCGATTCGCGGACGCTCGCAACGGCGCGGAGGACGAGCGAGTCTGGCGGGCCAGAGGCCATCGGGCGTCGCCGACCAGTGGCCTTGGCTCCTGGGACAAGCGGCGTAGGGGGCGAGGGATCAGCCCGGTTTGCGGCCCTCAGAACGCCTTCCCGGGGCACCGGCAAATGCGCATGGTCGCAGCGATGATCACGGCCCACGGTCTCCTGTGAACGGGTGCCTTGAAACCCGCCCCTGTTTGTCTTAAACTGGCATTGTTCCTGCCTTTTGCCCCCTTGCCTGAGGAGCCTGCCACGAAAGTCTGTTGGAACGGCAGGACACGCCGACAGGACAGGGGCGTGCAAGCATCCCGTTTTCGGGTCGTGTTACCGCTGGGCCTCGCCACACGGACGGCAAGCATTCCGCCCGCGGCGATGGCCAACCGTGAGCCGGACCGGGTCGAGAAACGCACCTTCCGTCCCGGTGCAACTCGCGGCAGCCCCTCCGTTAGTACCACTTTTATGGGAGTCAACGATGAAGAAGTTACTTGCAGCGGCTGTGGCACTTGGGCTCTTGGCCTCGTTCGGTCTGCGCTCGCCGGCGGCGGACATCGAGGAAGGATTCAGTTCCCTGTTCAACGGCCAGGATCTCGCCGGCTGGGTCAAGCGCGGCGGGTCCGCGGAGTACCAGGTGGAGGACGGCTGCATTGTCGGGAAATGCGTGCCGGATACGCCGGGCAACACGTTCTTATGTACCGAGAAGGAGTTCGGGAACTTCATTCTCAAGCTGCAATACAAGTTTCTTGAACCCGGCAACTCGGGCGTCCAGTTCCGCTCGGCCGCGCGTCCGGAAGGCGAGCGTCAGCGCGTGTACGGATATCAGTACGAAATCACTCCCGGCGGCGACTCGACGGCCCGCATCTACGACGAAGGCCGTCGCGGCCATAAGTTCGGCGTCATCTGGCTCGACGCCTACACCCCGCAGGATCGCCTGGACGCCGCCCAGGCAAGCTGCCAGGAAGGCGACTGGAACGACGTAGAAATCCAATGCGTCGGGCCGTCGATCAAGACCTGGCTCAACGGCAAGCTGGTCGTCGATATGTTCGATAGCTTCTCAATGACAGGCTTTTTCGGCCTGCAGATCCACGCCGGCAAATCCGGATCGGTCGCGTGGAGGAACATCCGCGTCAAGGACCTGGGCGTGAGCCAGTGGGAGCCGTTCTTCGTCAAAGGGGACGACGGCAAGTACCAGCTGGTCAACGCCAAGTTTGTTCTCCCGGAAGAATGGTCCTTTACGGAAGACGGCGTTCTGCACGGCGTTCACTCCAAAGACCAAAAAAAAGACGGACTGGTCATTTCCACCAAGGATTACGATAACTTCATCGCCCGCGTCACGTACCGCATGCACGGCGGCAACAGCGCGCTGTACTTCCGCGCCGCAGAAACGGAAGCCCCCTGGGTCTTGCGGGGATTCCAAAACGAAATTGCCAACGGCGGCAGGGACTCCGCTCTCTGGCACACCGCCGGCATCGTCGACGGCAAGATGATTCCCGGCCGCGGCTGGGTCGTCACGAACGACGAGTTCGTCGAGAAGGTCCGCAACAAGGACGATCAGTGGAACACGACCTGCACCGCCGCGTACGGCGACCGCCTGGTCCAGATGCTGAACGGATTCTGCACGTCGGATCTGATCGACGAAGCGTGCGAGAAAACGGGCAAGCTCGGACTGCAAATGCACGGCGGGGCCGACTGCGAGATGTTCTTCAAGGACTTTGAAGTCATGCCCATTACGGAAGACATGATGAAGCTCATCGAGCGGAAGTGAGCAGCGGATTCGTGCGACAGCGGAAGCCCCCTCACTTCCGCAGCACGAGCACAGGGCAGTGCGACAGCCGGATCACGCGTTCGGTGACCGAGCCCAGCAACATGCGACCCAGGCCCGTGCGGCCGTGCGACGGAATGACAATCAGTTCGGCGCCGATGCGTTGCGCAAAGTCGGCAATGCGATAGCCGGGGTCGCCGAACTCGATTTCGATGGGGAGTTTCTCGTACCGCTCCCCAGGCAAACGCTGCCGCAAGGCGTCGATGGTCCGCTCGGATCGGTTCGCGTTGTCGATTTCCAGCCAGACGGGATCCGGGTCCATCATCGAGGCTTCGGGCAGGACGTGAACCACTTGGACCCCGGATGGATCGGCGACCAGTTCCAGGGCCGTATCGACGGCGGCCAGCGAATCGTCGGAGAAGTCCACCGGAACGACGACGGTGCGTTTGGGAAACCAGCTCATGGGCACTTCCTTTCCAGCTCACGAAAACCCGCCGTGCGCACGGTCACGGCACGCGCGGAGAACAACCACCATTTCTATCGGGAATTGTAACACAAGTTGCGACTGCGAGGGCCGGCCCTGTGTGAAAACCGCCGTATCGTGCGTGCGCCATGCGCACCTTCTGGGCTCAGACGTACAGAATTCAAAATGGGCGGGGCACACCCTGCGACGATGGCAACGACTTGACGCCGCCCATTTTGAATTCTGTACGTCTGAGCCCTTTGGTTGTGGGCACACGCCGGGCTAAGAATCCTCCGCCTCGTCGATTTCATATTCCTTCAGCTTCTTGTGCAGCGTGTTGCGGTTGATCCCCAGGCGAAGGGCGGCCTTGGTTTGGACCCGGTTGCAGTTGGCCAGCACCTGGACGATCAGTTCCCGCTCGACGCGGTTCACGATCCGGGCGTGCAGATCTTCCGCCTCGGCGCCCGCCGCGGCCAGGCCCTGCTGGACGACTTCGGCGACCAGCGTCTCCAGATCGACGCCGCGAATCTGGCCTTGGCGGGGCCGCTCCTTGCCGGTCACCGTGCCGGGCAACAGGTCCACCGTCAACTCGTCCCCTTCCGCCATCACGACGGCCCGCTCGACGTAGTTCTGCAGTTCGCGGACGTTGCCCGGCCAATGGTAATCCTGCAGGGCCTCCTGTGCCTCGCGCTGGACGTGCGCGACGTAGCGATCGTTGGCCTCGTTGTAGTAGTGCAAGAAGTGGTGCAACAGTTCCGGGATGTCCTCGCGCCGCATCCGCAGCGGAGGAATCTCAATCGGCACGACGTTCAAGCGCCAGTACAAGTCTTCGCGGAAGCGATCCGCCTCGACGGCAGCCAGCAAATCGCGGTTGCTGGCGGCAATCACGCGAGTATCGACTCGCACCGTCTGGGTATCGCCGACGCGTTCAAATTCCTGCTCTTGCAGGACCCGCAGCAGCTTGACCTGCAAGTGCTGCGTCGTGCTGTTGATCTCGTCCAGGAAGATCGTGCCCGTGTGCGCCGCTTCGAACCGGCCGATGCGGTTGTTGACGGCGCCGGTGAAGGCTCCCCGCACGTGCCCGAACAACTCGCTTTCCAACAGGCTCTCGCTGAGCGCGCCGCAATTGACCTTGACGAACGGACCGGTGCTGCGATTGCTCAGGCGGTGAACGGCGGTCGCGATCAGTTCCTTGCCCGTGCCGGTCTCGCCGAGCAACAGGACGGAAGCCTGGCTGCGGGCCACCCGCCGCGTCAGGCGATAGACCTGCTGCATGGCCTTGCTGTTCCCGATGATGCCGGGAATCGGCGGGCCGTTCTCGTCCAGTGTTGTGGGGCCGTAGGCAGCCATCGCGGGTCACCCTGCTCGGGTCGTCGGGAAGCGGGCCTTCGTCAATCGCGCTGAGGGGCGGCGCCTGAGCACCAAAACCGGAGACGCCTCCGGCTCGCCGAGGCGGGGAACCCCTCGCTCAATTGGGCTGCGACTTCGGCGCCTCCGCCCCTTGCGTCAGCCCTTCTTTCTTCAGCCGTTGCCGGCTGGGCATTTCGATGGCGCTCAGGACGGCGGCCAGCACTTGTTGCGTGCCGGCATCCAACGCCGCACTGCGATTGTACCGATCGTACTGCAGGAGAATCTCGTCGCGCGTCAGCAGCAGACCACGGCGCTGGACCGCCTGAGCGAATGCCTGGGCCGCCGCTTGCCGTTCGCCTAACGGCCGCGCGTGCTGACTGGCCTGGCTCACCAGGGCACGTTGGATCTCCGGCGTCCCCAGCGAGCCCAGCACGCGAGCCGCCTGGAGCGACAAGGCGGGCACGGAAAGCGCCGCTCGGACGGCCTCCTGCACGCGAAACAGGTCGTAGAACGCATACGCGTCCTGGCTCTCGCCCAGCCGAGCCAGGTGCTCCAAGGCGCGGCCCGCCTGGTCGAGTCGCTCGTCATAGCCGACCAGCGTGTTGCCGGCCGACTCCAAGACCCTCCTCATTTGAAAACTCATGCTCTTCTCGTCGTGCGGGCGCGGGAAGGCCACCAGCAGCGGATCCAGTTCCGCCATCGCTTCCGCGTCCGCCAGGTTCTCCTGCCGGGCCATCAGTCCGATCGGCAAACGGCGGGTGAGCGGATCCTTGCGGAAGATCTGAATGGTCTCGTTGGCGTCCGGAAAGTCAACCGCATCGCTGATCAAGACAAACTCGTAATCCGGATTCTTCGCGGCCAGACGGAAGGTCTCCTTGCCCGTCACCGCCGCGTCGGCATCGTAGCCGAGCGCATTCAGGATGCCGATCAGCGTCTGGGCCTTGTCCACGCGCGGATGCGAGACCAGCGCGCGTCGAGCCCCGACCGTCCGGACGAAGTAACTGAACGTCTCCGGCAGGTAGCTGGAACCCCCATACGGGCGGCGCGGATCGATCTTCATGATCGTCTCGGCGGCGGCCATGCGCAAACGGCGGTCGCTGTGACGCAGGGCCTGGACCAGTGGCCGCGGCTGCCCGTCGGTGGACTGCACGAGAGCTTCCTCCCCCGCCTCGGCCAACAATTCCGCGGCGGCGATTGCTGCCGGTACGTAATCGTTGCTCATCGCGTAGGCCAGCACGTCTTCCAGCGTCTCCGGTCCCAGGGCGACCGCTTGCGCCGCAATGGTTCCGTTGCCCCGCGGCAGTGGCCGGCTCAAGCCCGCTTCGATCTTCGCTTGGGTCAGATTGGCCAACAGGAACAGCCGGCGGATCTCGACGCTTTCCGGTGACAGCCGGTACAAATCACGTGACAGCCGGGCCGCCATCATCCGCGATGCTTCGGCGGCGGCGTAACGATGCGGGACGCTGGTCTTCGACGCCGGATCCCAATGCCAGAAAATGGTCTGATCCTGATAGTCCACCGGACCGGCGCTGGCGCCGTTCAGGTACTCGCGGACGCGGCGGAGGAGGTATTGCACCGCCTCGTGTCGCGACGGCGCCGTACCGACGATGCGCGTCAAGGTCTCGGCGGCGGCGCGTCGCACGGACTCCGGCTCGCCGGCGTCCAACGCCGGTCCTACGAGGAAGGGCATCGCTCGCCCGGTGCCGAACCGGCCAAGGACTTGCAGCACTTGCAGCCGCAAGGCTTCGTCCGGCGTCTCCAAAGCGCCCAGCATCGGGTCGATGAGCGGCTCGCCCAACTCCACGATGCCCTCGCGGATCCGCGGATGTTCCTGCCCGCGATTGGGGTCGGCCAGTGCTTGCAGCAGCGGCGGCACGGCGGCGTCTCCGGCCCGTTGCAGAGCTTCGACCGCTCGCAGACGCACGTTCGGCGACGGGTCGCTCAGCTGTTGGATCACCGTTCTTAGCCGCGCCGGATCGCGGGCCGCTTGATAAGCGGCTTCTTCGACCGCCTTGGCGAACTGCTCGCCCTCCGGCTTCATCTGCGGGTCCCTGGCCAGACGCATGAAGAACCCGGTGCCATACTCTCGTTGGATGGCCTCCAACTGGTCCCGGTCCGGCTGAGCGGCAATCAGCTTGGCCAGATACGCTTTGGCCTCGTCGGGGCGGCCGATGTCAAACAGCGACTGGACGGCAAACATCAGGTCCTTGGGCGTCGTTGGATTCAGATCGCGAATGGCCAGCACCACGGGGTTCTTTTCGTCCGCGGAAATCGGCTCCGCCGCCGGTTGGGCGGCCGCCCGACCGGCGGCCGGTTTCGCACCGCCAAAGGGGTCCGCCGCGCCCCCAGCCGCAGCCGGACCGAAGACTTCCTGGGCTGGTTGTGCGGCGCCCGCCGCCGCAGGGCCGCCAAACGGATCCGCCGCAGGGTCCTGCGCGGCCAAGGGCGCTGCGCCTGCCAGCAGGACGATGATCGCCAACGTAAGGCTTCTTGGCGGTTGAACCTTCATCTTCGTTCCCCGTCGCACAATCCCAATTTGACATGCCAACTCGCCACCTGCCGAGCCACTTCCCGCGGCGCCGTGGAACCGTAACTGGCAAAGGCCTGTATGGCGTTTTCCACTCCTAACACGCCGAACACGTTTTCGTCCAACGTCGCGTCCGCCTCGCGAAAATCCTCCAGCGGCAAGTCCGACAACCGGACGCCCTCCTGCATGGCACGCGCGACCAGGCCGCCGACCCAATGATGCGCCGTTCTCTGCGGCATCCCCCGGCGGATCAGGTACTCCATCAACGTGGTCGCATCCAAATGGCCGCGGTCCAACCGCTCGGCAATGGCCTCCCGCCTCAGTTCCGCTCCGGCCACCAACGGCGCCGCCAGTTCCAGACAGGCTTCCACCGTGTCGAAGGCATCGAACAGCGCCGGTTTGTCCTCCTGCAGATCGCGGTTGTAGGCCAACGGCAAGCCCTTGACCAACACCAGCAGCGTCTGCAAATCGCCCACGACGCGTGCCGCCTTGCCCCTCGTCAATTCCAGCACGTCTGGATTGATCTTCTGGGGCATGATCGACGAGCCGGTGCAGAACTCCTGCGGCAATTGGAGGAAGTTGAATTCCACCGTCGACCAGAGAATCCACTCCTCCGCCCAAGTGCTCAAGTGCTCGGCAATCAGCGTCAGCACGAACGCGGATTCCAGGACGAAATCCCGATCGCTGGACACATCCAAACTGTTGGCCGCCACCCCGGCGAACCCAAGTCTGCGAGCCACGTCGTCGCGGTCGATCGGCAGGCTCGTTCCCGCTACCGCCGCCGCGCCAAGACTGCAGACATTCACCCTCTTCCGACAATCGGCCAGCCGCAGGCGGTCGCGTTCAAATTTCTCGCAGTACGCAAGCCAATAGTGCGCCGCCAGTACCGGTTGCGCCCGCTGGAGATGAGTGTACGCGGGCAGCACCACATCCGCGTCCCGGTCGCAACGGCCGACGAAGGCCTTCTGCAACTGCAGCAGCAACCCGTCCACGCGGTCCAATGCGTCTCGCACCCAGAGCCTTAAGTCCGT
>CAYPGE010000308.1:0-11478 GCA_964409865.1 uncultured Pirellulaceae bacterium | reverse complement strand
CACGTACGCTCCACCGCTCGATGCTCGTCTTGATCCTCGACGCTTGCCGTCGAGTGCTTCAGGTTGGCGGCCCATGCCGGCTTTCCTTCGGCTCTTGAGGCTGCGATTGGGGCACCACCCTGACACACTCGACGGCAAGCGTCGAGGATCGGCCAGCGGTCGGTTTCGGCGCAGCCGGTTGAGTTCAACCTTCATGCCGGCGCTCCGTCTTCCCTGCCGTTCGTCCAGCCGGCCGTCTCGTCCGCGTCCGCGATCTCGTAGGTGTACCCCTGTTCGCACAAGAACAGCTGCCGCCGCAGGGCGAAATCCTGCTCCACCGTATCGCGGCTGACCAGCGTGTAGAAGTGGGCCTGATTCCGGCCCGGTTTGGGACGCAGAATGCGGCCCAACCGCTGAGCCTCCTCCTGCCGCGAGCCGAAGGTCCCGGAAACCTGGATCGCCACGGCCGCATCGGGCAGATCGACGGCAAAGTTGGCGACCTTGGAAACCGCCAACACGTGCACTTCGCCCGTCTTGAATTTCTCGAACAGCTCGTCCCGTTTCCGCTGGGACGTGCTGCCGGTGATCAGCGGAACTTTCAACTCGCGGGCGATCTGCTGCAGTTGCTCGACGTACATGCCGATGATCAGCGTCGGTTCGTCGGCGTGCCGCCGCACGATCCGCCGCACCACCTCCTGCTTGTCCGGGTTTTCCGAAGCGATGCGGAACTTCTGCCGCGCATCGGCCACGGCGTACGGCATCCGCAAGTCGTCCGGCATGGGCAGGCGGACCTCGGTGCAAACGGCGGTGGCGATCCAGCCTTGGCCTTCCAGCACTTTCCAGGGCACATCGACCTTCTTGGGCCCGATCAGCGCGAACACGTCGTCCTCGCGTCCGTCTTCGCGGACCAGCGTGGCGGTCAGCCCCAGTCGCCGCCGCGCCTGGAGGCTGGCCGTGACCTGAAACACGGGAGCCGGCAGCAAGTGGACTTCGTCGTAGATGATCAGGCCCCAGTTTCGCTCGTCGAACAGCCCCAGGTGGACGAAGTCGGCTTCTTTCTTCGGCCGGTAGGTCATGATCTGGTAGGTCGCCACCGTCACCGGGCCGACTTCCTTGCTCGAGCCGTTGTACTCGGCGATCTGGTCTTCGTGCAGCGTCGTCTTGTCCAGCAGTTCCGCGATCCACTGGCGGGACGCAGTGATGTTGGTGGTCAGGACCAGCGTCGAAGATTGCACGGCGGCCATGCAGGCCATGCCGACCACCGTCTTGCCCGCCCCGCAAGGCAACACGATCACGCCGGAGCCGCCTCGTTCCGAGCCTCCCGCGTGAAAGATGGCCGCCGCTTCCTGCTGGTAACCGCGCAGGCCAAAGGGCAGTCCGCCGCCCGTGGTCGCCCGCAGCTGAATCGGCAGCGGATCGCCGACGCAGTAGCCGGCCAGATCTTCCGCCGGAAAGCCGATCTTCACGAGGGCTTGCTTCAGCTTGCCGCGTTCCGCCGGTTCGACGAGGAACTCCAGCTTCGACTGCCGCCGGCCCAGCAGCGGCGCGACGTGCTTGTTGCGGCAGACCTCTTCCGCCAGCGGTTCGTCCGCCGCGCGGAGCACCAGCCCTTCCGCGCCGCGTTCCAGGCACAGCCGGCCATACCGCGAGGCGTAATCCCGGACCTCCTGCAGCACGTGGGCCGGCACGTCGTACTTCGAGTACCGGCGCAGCGTGGCGGCGATCTCCTCCGGAGTGGTGCGCGCGGCACACGCGTTCCAGATGGAAAGCGGCGTGATGCGGTAGGTATGAATGTGTTCGGGCGATTTCACCAGCTCGGCAAACCGCGCCAGCTCGTCCCGCGCCGCTTCATATCGCGGGCTGTCCACCTCGACCAGCACCGTGTGGTCGCCCTGGACAATCAACGGGTTCTCCGGAACATATTGTGTCACGAAGCATTCCTTGCCGCCCGATCATGAACGGGCATAGTCCGACCCTCCTGCGAAATCCGCTCTTGGCGCCGGCACGTGATGGTTATAGCCGAACGTCTCTGCTCTCACCAGCAGGCGACGGTGGGGCGGCCGGCACGGCCAACAAGTAGACCGTGCCACGCGGGTCGCGGTGTCTTCCAGGAAATGCTTGATTGTAGTTCTGAGCGGCGACTGTAGAATATCGCCATGCCGCAGCCAATCACATTTGATCCGCTGCGTCCTCCTCGATCCGAGCCTTCTATGACCGACGAGAACCGCGAAGCACAGCCGGCCCGATCTCGCTTGACTTTGCTGGAAGCGGAAGCGGTCGCCGCGACGCTGGCGGACGTGTCCGCCGCGGGCCGGCCGTTGGCGGAAGGCCTGAGGGCGGCGGCCAGCGAGACGGCCCAGCGAAAGGTCGCCGCGGAACTGCAGTGGCTGGCGGCCCAAGTGGAAAGCGGGCGGTCGATCGAGCAGGCCCTGGCTTCGCAGCCGTCGCGGTTTCCCGGCTATGTCGCCGGACTGGTGCAGGCGGCGTTGCGCACCGGGCGGCTCGGCGAAGTGCTGATCGACGTGGTGGACCACCAGCGCACGACGCGGGACATGTGGCGGACCGTCCGTGCCTCGTTGGCCTATTCCGGGCTGCTGCTGGTCCTGGCCGGCGGCTTGGGGCTGTGGGTCGTGTGGGGGGTGATCGGGCCGATGGCCAAGATGTACCGCGAGTTCGAACTCGAATTGCCGGCGCTCACACAGCTCCTCGTCTGGGGCCATGACCATGGTGTGCGGACGCTGCTGGCCGCGGCGGGGCTGTTGATGGGGGCGCTTCTGGTGTTTCGCCTGGTGGGCGGCGCCGCGCTGTGGCGTCGGCTGTTGGGGACCGTGCCCCTGATTGGCGTTCTCTGGCACTGGTCGGGCGTGGCGGAATTGGCCAAGTTGCTGTCGATCCTGACGGAACGAGGCATTCCGTTGCCGGAAGCCCTGCGGCTGGCCGCCGCCGGAGTCCACGACGCCGACATGCGCGACGTGAGCCGCCGCTTTGCCGTGGGCGTGGAACAAGGACGCGTGCTGTCCGAACTGATTGCCTCCAGCGGCCGCTTGCCCCTGAGCTTGGGCCCGATCGTCCGTTGGGGCGAGCAGTCCGGGCGGTTGGACGAGGCTTTCCGGGTGGCGTGCGAGGCGTTCGAAGGCCGCCTCCAGATGCGGGCCGCGCTGGTCTGCAGCATCTTGCCGCCCCTCATCTATGTCGTGGTGGGGACCTTCGCCGCCGTAGTCATCATCGCTGTCTTTCTGCCCATGTTCACCGTGTTTGACGGGTTGTCGTAACCCAGCCGGCAGGAGGACGAATTGCTGAGGACACTGGACAAGTGACAAATGACAAATGACGACTGACGACTGACGACTGAAACCGAATGAGCGACATCAATCCTGCCGGAATTCTGGTGCTTGCCATCATGGGCGCCGCCTTGCTCTGGGCGGTGAAGCTGGTTTACGGCAATCGCAGCGGTTGCAGCGACGACATTCCGAAACGGATTCTCCTGGTGGCCGGTTGGATGTTGCTGGTGCTGGGCGTGGTGGTCGGATTCGCCTTCTTTCTGTTCGTGATTCCGCTGCCGATCCTGGGACTGGTCATCGTCATTGCCGCGTATCGGAAGTACATGGCGGGCGAACGGCGGGCGCTGCTGTGGGCGCTGGCCGTGGCGGCGGAGAAGGGCATTCCGCTGGAGCAAGCCGCGCGGGCGTTTGCCGACGAACGGTCGGTTCAAATCGGGGCCCGCGTGTCGCACCTGGCGGACTTACTCGAGTCGGGTGTTCCCCTGCCGACGGCGCTCGCGTTGAGCCGCAATGCCTTGCCATCGGATGCCTTGTTGGCGGCGCGGCTCGGCGCCGAAACGGGCCAAATGGGCCCGGCCCTACGGATGTCGATGGCGTACGCCGAGTACTCTGATCGCTCCATGCGCTCGATCATGGCGGGGTACTTCTATGTCGTCGGCCTGCTGGTGGTCGGTTCGTTCATTCTGACGTTCGTGATGCTCAAGATCGTGCCGGTTTACTGCAAGATGTTCCAGGAGTTCGAATTGGAACTCCCGCGCATGACCCAGTTCCTCATCGCGGCATCCGAAGCCGCGGTCAAGACCTGGTTTCTGTTGGTACCGTTGCTGATGCTGTTCTTGGTGGTCTCGGTTTCCTACTACGCCCGGTGGTCGCGGTACGAGATGCCTGTTTTCAACCGCTTGTGGCGCCGGTCCGACGGGGCGTTGGTCATGCGTGCCCTGGCATTGGCGGTGCGTCAGCAGCGCGAATTGGGGCCCACGATGTGGATGCTGGCCAAGCAGTACCCTTATGTGAGTGTGGGCGAGCGTCTGGAGCGCGCCGCGACCCAGATTGACAAGGGCGTGCATTGGTGCGATGCCCTGCGGTCGGTCGGCTTGCTGACGTGGACGGACATGGGGCTGCTGAAAAGTGCGGAACGCGTTGGGAACCTGGCGTGGGCGCTGGAGGAGATGTCGGACAGCGCCTTGCGGCGTTTGGCGCTCCGGCTGCGCGTGGCGTTGAGCGTCGGCTTGCCTTTGGTCATCCTGGTTCTGGGCGTTGTCGTGTTTGTGATCGTCGCGGGGCTCTTCCTCCCGCTGATCTCGATGATTCAGGGGCTGTCATGAACGAGCAGCAAGTGACGCTCGAGCAACTGATCGCCTTGAACGACGAGATCGCCGCGTTGGCTCGGGCGGGCGTGCCGCTGGACCAGGGCCTGCTGCACCTGGGCCGCGATCTGCCGGGACGCCTCGGCAAGATCGCCCTCAGGCTCGGCGAGCGATTAGCAGCTGGCGAGCCGCTGACACACGTGTTGGACGAAGAGCACGGGTTGCCGCCCGCCTATCGGGCGATCGTGGCGGCGGGAATCCGTTCCGGTCGGCTGCCGGTCGCGCTGGAAGGACTTTCGACGCTCGTCCGCCGCGCGGCCGAGATGCGCCGCACGATCGCCGTTGCGTTGATCTACCCGCTGCTCGTCCTGGTCCTGGTCTACGCCTTGTTCGTGTTCATGCTCGTCGGCTGCTTTCCGGCGATGCTGGCCGCATTCCGCGACTTCTTGCCCGACGGCGGAGCGGTCCGGGTCTTGGAAGGCATGGAATTCGCAGCGCCCTATTGTCTGCCGTGGCTGCCCCTGGTGGTCTTGGTTCCTCTGGCCGTTTGGTGGTTCCGCTCGCGACGTGCCTGGTCGTTGGAAGGTTCTACTCCGTCAGGCCTGCGCGGCGGACACCGCGGTTATCGTCAGAGCGTCCGCAGCATGCTCCAGGCCGGGCGCATCTCGATCTTTGCTGAGACCTTGGCGCTGTTGTTGCAGCAGGATGTGCCGCTGGACGAAGCGGTCGTGCTGGCCGGCGACGCCAGCGCGGATCGCGGCTTGCGTGAGTCTTGCCGGCACTTGGCCGAACGCCTGCGGCGCGGCGAGTCGGCCGGCGATTGGGACTCGTCGGGGGCTCGGCCGTTGGTGGCCTGGCTGCTGGCCAGCGTCCACGACCGAGGGCTGTTGATCGCCTCGTTGCGGCGGGCAGCGGATGCCTATCGCCGCCACGCGAACTGGGCTCTGCGCTGGCTCTCGGTGTACTTGCCGCTGTGGCTGACCGTCGCCGTGGGCGGCACCGCCGTTCTGCTGTACGCCCTGTCGGTGTTGGGACCGTGGTGCTGGATGCTGTACGAGTTGAGTCTGCCTCCAGGTGCTGCAGGTTGACCCGTTCGCCCGTGTACGCATCGGCCGAGTAGATTCCAGGGCAGGGTGAGGGCAGAGAAACCGGGAAGTTGTCTCGGCCACCATTGCTGCGTATTACGCTGTCGTTCTGCCGCGGCAGGATTGCGTGATACAATAGGCTGGCCATGATCACAACTTTGAGGGCAACTCATGTTTCTGTCACCCCAAGTTTCTGTCAGCCTGTTTGTTTTCTTCCGCTCATTCTTCCGCCGCCTCCGGACCGGACGCCTTCGCATCTTGTCCGGCGGCATAGCTTGTCGGAAGGCAATCGAATTGCGCCGTGTCATGCTGCAGATGCGGCAGGCGCCGGGGACGCGACCAGTTGGCGGCTGCAGACGCGGCGGGTGGGACGGGCTCTGCCGGGGGCGCGGCAGGCGACGGCACGGGAGCCAAGGTGGGGGCGCCGTCGTCCTCGGGGCTGGGCGTTGACGAGCCGTGCGGCAGGGGCTGCGGGGCTGGTGCTGCGATATCCTGGGCGTAGGGGCCTTGGCTGACGAGCGGGCCGCGCGACAGGCGGTAGTCGCTCAAGCAGATCGGCGGCGACCGCAACTGATCTCGCCGGCAAGCGTCCAGATACGCTTTTCCCGGCCACGGTCCCTCGGCCAGGAAGATCTCGTTGTAGTCGAGCAGCGATCCCTTTTGGTAATGAACGTCCCGAATCGCCAGGGTGTATTCCATCAGCGAACGGTAGTACTGGCTCTCGGCGTCGGCCAGTCGGCGTTGGGCGTCCAGCAGCAGATCCAGCAGCCGCGTCTTCTCGTTCTCGTCCGCGTCTTCATAGACCGCCTCCAAGGCCTGAAGCTGCTGGCGCGCCGCCAGACGCCGGTTGTAGTTCGTTTGCGAGACCAAATATGCCCGTTCCACATCTGCGAACTCGTTGCTCAGATCGTGAACGATCTCCCGTTTCTGTTCTTCCAGGATCGCCCGCTCGCGGGCCAGTTGCAGTTCTGCGTTCCGCACGGCCACGTGGGCCTGGCGGAAGCCGAGCGGAGCCGTACACTCGACGCCCAATTGCCACTCTTGGAAGTCGCCGCTGGTCATGTTGTCGTAGGCGTTGTCAAAGCGGTCGGGCGAATGGCTGTTCGGATCCAACAGGTCGTGTCCCAGGCCGCGCCAGCGGTAGCGGCCCACCGCATCGAGTCGCGGCAGCAGGAAGTTCTTCGTCGCCGCGAGCCGCAATTCGGCGCTCTTGATCCGCCACTGCTGTTGGCGCAATTCGGCCCGCCGCGACAGCGCCTCGATCAATACCTCGTTCCAGTCGAATACGACTTTGGCCACCGTCAGTTCATCGACCGGCCGCAGCAAGGTGCCATCGCTGATCGGGATTCCCATCAGCCGCCGCAGCTGCCGTTCGCTCTGCTGAACGCCGGGGCCGCCGGCGCCGCCGCCCTCGAGGCGGCCGATGTAGCCGGCGAGCGAGTTTTCGACCTCTTGGTGCAAGCGGAAGTACTGCTCGCGAGCCTGGGCTTCCTTTTCCGCCTCACCGCCTCGCCGGCCGTTGACGTACAAAGCGTGAATCCGCCGCCACGTTTCCAACGCGCGATCGCGCGACGCCCGCTTGGCGTCCAAGTCGCGATAGGCGTAGCTCAGTTGCCAGTACGCGGACTCGACGTGGGCCGCAAAGTCGCTCACGCCGATCTCGAACTCCGCCAAACTCACGTCCGTGTTCAGCCGGCCGAGCAAGACCCCGCGGAACTGGCCGGGCGTGCCGTTGGGGCCGGCAATCCGATTGAACTCCGCCCCCGCGCCCCGCAGCAGCGGTTGCCGGACTTCGGCCTCCAAGTTCACGTCCCAAGGCCGATTCGGAACGTCGTTTCCAGGCTGGTTGTTGAAATCGTAGAAGACATTGTGGCGCAGGGCGAAGTTCGTGCCCACAGCCGTGCGCTTCGTGATTCCGGCGCTGTAGGCGTGCAGGTCCTGGGTCAGCAGCCGCGTGCCGCCGCCAAAGAACACATTGTTCAGGGCCCGGTCGTTCTTCTCAAAGTACGCCTGCGACTCGAAGGTCGCGTCAAAGGCGCTCAAGGCCGCCTCGACTCCGGTGGTCGGATCCGTCTCGCTGAGCGCCGGATCTTGGATCGTGCGGATATTGGAGCGAGACGTGAGGACCAGCCCCTGCAGGTCCCGCAGCACCTCCGACGTGGAGAGCGCTGTCGAAATGGCCTCCTGCAACGTCAGGTCGCGGAAAGGCGGCGGCTCCGACTCGGAGAGCGTCAGCGGCGGCGGGGTCTGGGCCAGGTCGTCACAGGCCGGGTTTTCGACGTCCGGGTACTCGATCGTCGCGGCCAACTGCTGATAATGCCCCAAGTCGGGCGGCCCGAAGTCGACCTCGGACCCGTTCCGGAGCGCACAGCCGGCGGCCAGCCAGCAGATCGCCAGCAGGAGGCTCAGTTGGCGACAAAAAGTCCGCTCCATGACATCCCAGTCCGCAAGAACCGACCCACGCTAGCACGGTACGACCGCTGCATCCGCGCACACCGGCACGGATTCAAGACTCATCATCGACCGCCCGCACCGCTACAACAAAGAATTCCCCTACGCCCCACAGACTTGCCGTAACACGCAGATTTTCTCCAGATTGACATGCCGGGAATGCAGTGCCTCGTCGCCGCTCTGGAGCCGAGTCAGCGTCGCGTCAGTCACCCAGGGTTCCGGCGCCGGGTGGCTCCCAGGCAGCGATCCACTTCGCCTTCGAGATGCCGTCCGGAACTTTGCATCGCGTCCCCACCCCAAGCCCCGTCCCATTTTCGCACCCGCCGTTCCGGCGTACACTGCGGGAGTCCCGTTCCCCGAAACCAGTGAGCAGCGGCCCATGCCAGCCAGGAACTTGACCCGCGACCAAATTGCAGCGTGGTATTTCGAACAACTTCCTTTCCCGCCTTACCCGGTGCAGGAGGAAGCGCTGCTGGCGTGGTTCACGGCCCAGCAGGGGGTGCTGGTCTGCGCGCCGACGGGGACCGGCAAGACACTGATCGCCGAGGCGGCCTTGTTCGAGGCCCTGCAGACCGGCCAGCGAGTGTACTATACGACGCCCCTGATCGCGCTGACCGACCAGAAGTTCAACGAGTTCCAGCAACTGGCCACACGCTGGGGCTTCTACCCGGAGGATGTCGGCCTGGTGACCGGCAACCGCCGCGTCAATCCGGACGCGCCGATCCTGGTTGTGGTTGCGGAAATCCTGCTCAACCGTTTGCTGACCCCGGAGTTCCCGTTTGACGACGTGTTCGCGGTGGTGATGGACGAGTTCCACAATTTCAACGATTTGGAACGCGGCATCGTCTGGGAATTTGCCTTGGGGCTACTGCCCAAGCATGTGCGCTTGCTGCTGCTGTCGGCCACCGTGGGCAACGCGCTGGAATTCGTCAATTGGCTGGACCACGAGCACCATCGCCGGTTGGAGTTGGTCCAGGGCGGCGACCGCCAGGTGCCGCTGACGTTCCAGTGGGTCGGCGACATGTTGCTGAACGAACAGCTGGAGGCCATGGCCGAGGGCGACGACCAGACGCGGCTGACGCCCGCCCTGGTGTTCTGCTTCAACCGCGAACAGTGCTGGACGGTCGCCGAACAGATCAAGGGCAAACGGCTGTTGGCAGACGGCCAACAGGAACAACTCGTCCGCGAACTGGAACGTTACGACTGGTCGCAAGGGGCGGGACCGAAATTGAAACAGATCCTGGTCCGCGGCGTCGGCGTACACCATGCCGGCGTGCTGCCCAAGTACCGGCGGATCGTCGAGGATCTTTTCCAGCGCAAGCTGCTGACGATCTGCGTCTGTACCGAGACCCTGGCGGCCGGCGTCAACCTGCCGGCCCGCAGCGTGGTGCTGCCGACGTTGCTCAAGGGCCCGCCCGATGACAAGAAGCTGGTCGACCCCAGTTCCGCGCACCAGATGTTCGGCCGCGCCGGCCGGCCCCAGTTCGACACCCGCGGATACGTGTTCGCCTTGGCGCACGAAGACGACGTCCGCATCTTGCGCTGGCGGGAGAAGTTCGACAAGATCCCGGAGAACACGAAGGATCCCGGATTGCTGAAGGCCAAGAAAGACCTGAAACGCAAGATGCCAAAACGCTCGCCCAACGAGCAGTATTGGACCGAAGGTCAATTTCAGAAACTGATCCAGTCGCCGCCGGGCCGCCTGCGCAGCCGCGGGCCGCTGCCGTGGCGGCTGCTGGCCTACATGCTGCAGGCCTCGCCCGAAGTCGACCGCGTGCGGATGCTGGTGGCTAAGCGATTGAGCGACGTCCGGCACCTGGAAGCCGGCCAGCGACAGCTGGAGCGGATGCTGATGGTCCTGTGGAAGGCCGGTTACGTGGAACTGGAGCCGCCTCCGCCGAAGCCGTCCGAGAAACCGGCGGCCAAGGCGGAGGCAAGCCAACGTGCGCAAACGGCAAACGCCCCAACCGGTCGCCCCGAACCGGCGGCGGGGCTCCTGCTCGGCTCTCGTCCCAGCCATCTGGAGACCGCCTCGGCGAAAAAGGACCCGCAGCCTGCTGCCCCCTCAGTAGCCATCACGCTCCGCGTGATGACAGCGACCACTTCGGCGAAACAGGACCCGCGGCCTGTTGCCCCGCGTGCCGGTGCCCCCAGCGCCGGAGATCCGGCACACGCCCCCGAGGAACCAGCCTACCGGCCCGTGTACGCGCGCCCCACGCCCACGCTGGAAAAGCTCCTGCTGTTGCGGGGCATCAACCCGTTGTACGGCGTCTTCCTGATCAACCAGTTGGGCATCGCCGATCGCTGCGAGCGCGTGCAGGCGATGGAAAGCGTCCTGGAGATTCCCCGCTCGATGCTGTTCCAGCTGCGCGTGCCGCCGCCGGACCAGCTGCCGCCCGGACCGCTGGCCACCACGCGCCTGGACGTCCAACTGCTGCAGCTCGGTCTGGCCTCGGCCGAAGAACTCGGCGCGGCTGCGGAAGACGAGGAAGCGACCGACCGCGACCGCCGCGCCATGTTCCCCGAAGAGCGCGTCCGCGTCCTGACGCTGGCGGACAAGCTCCGGCGACTGTTCGACTATGACTTTCCCGGCGTGCCCGACGTGATCACCACGCCGGTCTGGGCTGCCGGAGAACTGCTCGAATTCGGCGGCGACTTTAACAAGTATGTGACCAGCAAGGCCCTGCAGAAGCAGGAAGGCATCCTCTTTCGCCACTGCCTGCGACTGATCCTGCTGTGCTACGAATTCACTCAATTCTGCCCGCCGGATGCGGACCCGAGCGAGTGGCGGGACGACTTGGAGGACGTGGCCGAGCGGTTAGCGGAAGCCTGCCGCAAGATCGACCCCGACAGCACCGACAAGGCCCTGGAAGAGGCCGCCAGCACTCCGGAGCTGCCCTGAGGATCCGCGAAGCCACGACGCCTTGTCGCCTTTCGCTCCGCGAAAGGGCGTTCTTTCGCGGAGCGAAAGACGACACTCGAGATCCTGACCTAGCCCTCGACGGTCGCCGGGACATTCACGCCAAGCGTATGTCCACACTGGCTCGGTGCCCGGTCAAGCCTTCTTTTTCAGCCCAGTGCTGCACATCGCCGGCCTTCACCAGCGCGAAGGCAAGCGGCTGAAGCACCAAGAAAGGAAAGGAGTAAAAGTAAAAGGACAGGCATCATCTATTGCCGGCGGGTCGGTTTGCTGGTAGGATGATTCACGGACGTGGAGGTTTTTGGGGGAGGGTGGCGCGATGACGATAGCTCGAAGTCAATTGGTGGATGTGGGTGTAACTCGTTACTATCACTGTATTTCTCGCTGTGTGCGGCGGGCGTTTTTGTGTGGCGAGGGGTTTGAGCACCGCAAGCAGTGGATCGAAGACCGGTTGG
>CAYPGE010000307.1:0-11486 GCA_964409865.1 uncultured Pirellulaceae bacterium | reverse complement strand
GCTGGTCACCGAGAGCATCGTCGAAAGCAGGTACCTCAATCCCCGGTCCGGCGGTACGGGCTGGCCGTTGGGATCCCAGCCGACAACGCCGCGGAACCCGGCGGTGGGCCGCAGCTCGAGAGGTTTGTCTTGCAGCGTCTTGACCAGTTGCTGGAAATCCTCGCGCTGGCGAAGCGTCGTCAGATCATCGTCGTCCAGAACGTGCGTGGCGTCGCTCCACCCGACCGAGACGGCTTGCTTCAACGCCTGCACGGCCTCGTCCGCCTTCTCCTGCCGGGCCAAAGCGCAGGCCAGGTTGTACCACAGATGCGGCATCTTCGGCCGTGCCTCGGACAATTCCGCCAGCGTCTTGGCCGCGGCCGCGTAGTCCTTGTCGGCCAGCTGTTTCAGGGCCTCGCGATAGCGCGCCCGCTGCTCGTCCGACCACGGCTGGCCCCCCTCGCTCCACGTGCGCGTCTGCAAGCGGGCGTAGAAGTTCACGCCCAGCCCGAGGTACTCGGGATTCTTGGCCAAGACCAGCGGGTACAAGTAGGTCAAGCCGTTGATCGACGCGGTCGGCGTAATCATCTGCGGCAGCTTGCGATCGCCGATGTCCGCGTTGACGCGGACGGCAAAGGGGACGTCGGCGGAGTAGGTCACGCAGTCGATCTGGGACGCCAGACCGCGTTGTTCCAGCGTTTCCAACGCCGGCTTGAGAATCCGCTGGCGGAAAGTCTCCACGTCCACCGTTTCGAAATCCGGCAGGCCCCCCAGCGGCAGGGAGATCAGGTTTGCCGCCGGGATGTCGCGAAACTCGACGAAGGCGTTGGCCACCGCTTGCGAGGCGAAGCTGTCACCATTGATGACGACGGCCACGTTTTCCGGTCCACCGCCGCCCCAGCCCACCGAGACCCACGACAGCCAACAGACAACGGCCCTAATTCCAGGACGACGCATGATAAAGACTCCGCCGGAGACGAGAGACGCATCTCACGTTCCAATTCAATTCACAAACGTAACAATCCGAACGGCGCCTGTCAAAGTCTGGGCCAGGTGATTTCCGGTGCGGCATGGGATAGAATAACAGGTGGTCGATTGTTGTTGACGCTGGGAGCCAACGAGGGTGTCGCGATGCCTTGTCCATTTCCGGGGATGGATCCGTATATCGAACGACCGGAGATCTGGCCGGACTTTCATGACAGCTTGATCGCCATGATTCGGGGGGTCTTGCAGCCGTTGCTTCGCCCCCGATACGCGGCCCTGACGCAAGACCGTCTGTACGTCGTCGAAGCAGACCGGCCGATCCGGCCGGACGTGTCCCTGATTCGCACCTCGTCCCGCCGCCCCAGGGACGCCGCAACCGCGGTGTTGGAGGCCGACGAGCCGGCGGCAGTGTTCGAGCTTTGGCGGGACGAGATCCGCGAACCGTTGATCCAGATTGTCGAGCCGGCGGCGGGGAACCGGCTGGTGACGGCGATCGAGGTGCTCAGCCCCGAAAACAAGCAGGGCGGGCCGGGCCGCCGTTCCTATCTGCGCAAGCGGGACGAGTTCTGGCAGGGCGGCGCCAACCTAGTCGAGATCGACCTGTTGCGCGCCGGGAGACGGACCGTCCGCGTCGGTTCGGAACAGTTGGACGCGTTGCAGCCGTGGCGTTATCTAGTGGTCGTGACCCGCCGCTGTCCGTCGCGGCAAGAGGTCTATGCCCTGCCGTTGGAGCGGCGTCTGCCGCGAATCGCCGTTCCCTTGGCCGACGACGACCGCGACGTGCCGCTGGATCTCCAGGCCGCCTTCACTCGCTGCTGGGACGAGGGCCCCTACCCGGAACTGCTGCACTACCACGCCCCCGCGCCCGGCGAACTGACGGAGGCCGAACGCCAGTGGTGCCAGGGCTGGCTGCGCGACGTCTTCCCGGACGCTTCGTCCGGCGGTTGAGACGCCGCGCAACAAGACTTGCCGAGTCATTCGGGATAGGCGTCCGGCCTGTTGTAAGAAAAGACAGGCTGGACTCTTTTCCCACGTTTTACGGTCCCGTGTTTGTTTTTGCACGGCGACTGGGGATCGGCAAATCAACCGCGGTACTTTTCCTGGGGGCGATCATCACGCGGAGCGTGATGGCGACTTTGCGAAAAACGAGGTCTGACCCCGTTCATGTCGATCTGGGCGGTGTACCACACGTGTTTTCGGCTGCTGGACCCGTCGGGCGAATTGTGCCTGACGGAGAACCTGGAGATCCATATCATCGAGCTGCCGAAGTTCCGGAAGGCGTTGGCGGAGCTGGACCGATGGGAGATCCGCAAAGCGATGGAGGTCTTGAAGATGTTGGCACAAAGCGACATGGAGCGGGAGTTGTACGAGGGCCGGCTGAAGGCCAAGCGGGACATGCAGACGCTGGAAACCGAACGGCGAATCGCGGAGGACAGCGGAGGACCAGCGGAGGACAGCGGAGGAGCGTTGGCGGACGGCGGAAGAGCAGCGTGCCGACTGGCAGCAGCGTTACGAGGCGGCCGACCGCGAACGCGAGGCGGCCAAGAGGATGCTGGTCCGGCAGATCCAATTCTGCGAACGCCTGCTGGGAAGGCGTCTGTCGAATGCTGAAGAACTGACCGCTTGCAGGCTCGATGAGTTGCGCGACCTTGCCGAGCGTTTGGAGCGGGAATCGGCGATTTGATCCTCCCTCGGAGCAATGAGACAGGATGCCTCCACGGATGGGCGGCCGCGAGTTCGTCGTGCGCGTCACATCTTTTCCGCGTGCCGGCTTCACGCCGAATCTGCCAAGAAATCGGACACCGGAAAAGACCGGAGTCTTTTTCGCCACGTGTGCCTCCCGTTCTTCAAGACACGACTATTGGCTGAGGGACTCCAGTATCCGTGCTACGATGTGCTGGTCCGTGGGTTGCGAGCCGGCGGGGTTGAAGTGCAGGTTGGCGGGCGTGGCCCTGGTCGGTGTGGCACGGCTCACTTTGTCAGCCGTGCCTGCAGTGCGGACGAAGCCTGGCCTCGTACGACCTGCCGCCGAGGCAGGTTCCTGGCACCGCTCGGTGCGCCAGATGCCCCGATTGCAATCCGCGCCGTTTGCGCTCCCCACGGCCAACAAGTAGGCGGCAGTGCTGGAGGATCTTCTCGAGCACCTCGCCCTGCGGCGGCTCGATCAACGCGACCACTTTCATCACGCCGCCGCAGTCGGGACAGACCAGCGGGTCGCTCTCGTAGACCCGCTTGATGAGCATGGCCCATGTCGGGCCGGCGCGGCTGGCGCGACGGAGCCGGTGCGGCCTCGGGTGTGGACGACCCGGCCGGCGAACGCCCCGCAGGTGTGCGGCGAAACATGTGTAGTTTGGAACACACACGCACGGCGGTCGGAAATCCGTCGCGTATTCCTTCGCCGCTGCTTACCGCCGCGGCCGTCCGCCCCCGGAGCGCCGAGACCGTCCCCGATCTCGGTCTCGGTCGTGATCGCGATCCCGGTCCCGATCCCGATCCCGATCGTGGTCTCGATCGCGGTCCCGGTCCCGCTCGGGGCCGCCGCTGTCGCCCGCGGGCGGGGCCAAATCGTCCTTCAACCCCAACTCTTCCAACGCCCGGCGGCGGCTGAGTTTGACGCGATCGTGCTCGTCGATGTCGATCACCAGCACCTTCATGTCGTCGCCGATGGCGCAGATATCGGACACGCGGCTCACGAAGCCGTCGGACAGTTCGCTGATGTGGCACAAACCGTCGCGGCCCGGCAGGATTTCGACGAAGGCGCCGAAGTCCTTGATGCTGATCACCCGGCCATCGTAAATCCGGCCGATCTGGACCGTCGCCGTGCAAGCCTCGATTTGCGCCACGGCCGCCTTGGATGCGTCCGCGTCGTTGCTGGCCACGATCACCGTGCCGTCGTCTTCGACCTCGATGATCGTCCCCGTCGTCTCCTGGATCATGCGGATGTTCTTGCCGCCCGGACCGATCAAGGCGCCGATCTTGTCGGGATCGATCTTCAGCCGGATCAGGCGGGGTGCAAACGGGGACAACTCGGCGCGGGGACGCGAAATGGTCGTCAACATCTTGCGGAGGATCTCGATCCGCGTCTCGCGGGACTGGGCCATCGTGGCGCGGATGATTTCCTCGCTGATGCCGGCGATCTTCAGGTCCAATTGAATGCCCGTGATGCCGTTCTGGGTCCCGGCGATTTTGAAATCCATGTCGCCGAAATGGTCCTCGTCACCGATGATGTCGGTCAGCAGGACCCACTGCTCGTCGGATTCTTTGACCAGCCCGACCGAGATGCCCGCCACGGGGTTGCTGATGGGCACGCCGGCGGCCATCAGGCCCAGCGTGGCCCCGCACACGGAGGCCATCGACGACGAGCCGTTGGACTCCAGGATGTCGGAGATCACGCGGATCGTGTAAGGAAACTCCTCCGGATCCGGCAGCACCGATTTGATGCTGCGTTCGGCCAGCGCCCCGTGCCCGATTTCCCGCCGGCCAGGGCCGCGGATCGGCCGGCACTCGCCCACGGAAAACGGCGGGAAGTTGTAGTCGAGCATGAATTTCTTGGAGTATTCGTCGATCAACTCTTCGACGCGCTGCTCGTCGCGGGGCGTTCCCAGCGTGATGGTGACCATGGCCTGGGTCTCGCCGCGTTGGAACAGCGCCGAGCCGTGCGTGCGCGGCAGCACATCGACGTTGCAGTCGATTTGCCGCAACGTTTTCAGGTCGCGCCCGTCGGCCCGCGTGCCGGCCAGGATCAGGTCGCGGACGACACGCGACTCCAGTTCGTGCCAGGCCCGCGAGAACGCCGTTGGAGCAATGGCGCCCTCGGCAGCCGGATCCGGAATCATCTCGGCCTGGACCCGCTGCTTGAGCGCCGTCACCGCCTCGCTGCGCGCCTGCTTGCCTTCGGTCTGCTTGACCGTCCGGAACTCGTCGTAGTACTTCTCGCGCAATTGCTGGTACACCGGGTCCGGCGGCGGAGCCTCGAACGGGGCTTTCGTCACGCCCACCTTGTCGTACAATTCGCGCTGCAGAGCGCAGATTTCCCGGATCACGCCGTGGGCGAAATTGATCGCCGCCAGCATTTCGTCTTCGGGCATTTCGCGGGCGAATCCTTCGATCATCGTGACGGCCTGTTCGGTGCCGGCCACGATCAAGTCCAGATCGCTGTTGTCCAACTGGTCCCGGCCGGGAAAGGGAATGAACTGGCCATCGACGCGTCCCACGCGGACCGCCCCCACCGGCGTCGTGATCGGCAGCGGCGAAATGAAGAGCGCCGCCGCCACGCCGTTCATCGCCACGACGTCACTGTCGTGCTGGCGGTCGCTGGAGAAGACGATGCACTGACACTGTACCTCTTGACGGAGCCCCTCCGGAAACAAGGGACGGATGGGGCGGTCGATGAGCCGCGACGTTAACGTCTCCTTCATCGTGGGGCGGCCCTCCCGCTTGATGAAACCGCCTGGAAACTTGCCAGCGGCGGCGGTGCGTTCCCGATAGTCGCACGTCAGCGGGAAAAAATCTTGATCGGAGTCGAAGGGCTCACTGGTGACGGCGTTTAAGACCATCGTGTCACCATAACGCGAGACCACGGCGGCAGATGCCTGCTTCGCGAGTTCTCCGGTTTCCAATACGAGCAAGAATTCTCCAAACTGTTTTTCTACACTTACTTTCACTTTCTGGTCCCTGCTTTTGTTCACCCGATGGAGGGCTGCAGGACGGGAGCTTCGAGCGCGCAGGGTGACAACCCCGCAATGCGCGAACGGCAACATCAACACGAGAGAACGTCGCGGCAGATCCCCACGACGGCACACTGCGAATCGGCAGCCATCACGCCCCGCCCCGCAATCTCACCCCGGACCCATGACGCCCATGCCCGCTACTTGCGGATGCCCAACCGTCCGATGATGTCGAGGTAGCACTTCGCATCGACCCGCCGCAGGTAGTCCAGCAATCGGCGGCGGCGACTGACCATCGCCAGCAACCCGCGCCGCGTGGCGAAATCTTTCTTGTGCACTCGCAAGTGCTCGGTCAGAGCGTTAATCCGCGTCGTCAGAATGGCAACCTGCACTTCCGGCGAGCCAGTATCGCGATCGTCGCGTCTGAAGTCCCGCACCAACTCTTGCTTCCGCTCTCTGGTGATCGTCATAGGCTCTTGTGTTTCCCTCGGCCGTGACAAGCCTTGCGTCGGCTCGATCTCGTCCCTACACAATCCCTCCATCGTGCCGCAGCCTGCCCCAAAAGCCGACCGCAGCGAATCCTACTTTTGACACAAACACACACAGTCAGGGAATAAATGTACCGTTGGGGATTTGTTTTGCAACCGCAAATTGTCTTGTTGAGGCCGATCCCTCGTTCGACAAGCCTCCGCAGTCTACAATACCAACGTACCAGGAACCCCCAAATGTCGAAGAAAACACACCTTAGCAGCCAGAAGTCCGGAAAACCCGAGCCCCGAATTATCTCGGAGAACCGCAAAGCCCGGCATAAATTCGAGGTTCTGGATACGTTGGAATGTGGATTGGCGTTGGTCGGCAGCGAGGTGAAAAGCCTGCGCGCAGGTCGTATTTCCCTGGACGAAGCCTACGGCCGGGTCCGCGAGGGGGAGGTCTGGCTGATCGGCTGCGATATCCCGGAGTATCCGCAAGCTACGATCTGGAACCACGATCCCAAGCGGCCCCGGAAAATGCTGCTGCACAGCCGAGAAGTCCGCAAATTTGCCGGTCAGGCCCACGACAAGGGCCTGACGCTGGTGCCGCTGAAACTGTACTTCAACGAACGGGGCGTCGCCAAAGTCCTGCTCGGCCTGTGCCGGGGCAAGCAGCTGCACGACAAACGCGAAGCCATGAAAAAGGCCGATGTCCAGCGCGATTTGGCCCGCATGATGCGAAGGCGGAAGTGACGGCAGGCGGGTTGCGGGCTACTGGTCCAAGCCCAGGGCCGTCAACATCTCGTCCAGGCTGTTTTCGCGGCCCGTCAGGCGGTACTTCCCGGCTTCCACCTGGACCAGCCGCTCGGCGGGCGGCCGATAGCCGCGACCACGGATGGGCGACCAGCGGGCGAAGTCGCCCGTGGCCCACATCAGGTGCGAGGCGTGGATGGCCAGATGGTGATTCAAGGCGATGTCGCGGAGCGTCAGATAGTTCAACTCCAACAGCCGTTCGACCCGGTCGCGGTCCAAGCCGGGCAGCTTGTTCGTGGCTTGGTCGTTGAACGCATCCAGCGTCACCTGAAGCTCGGTGAAATTCAGGCCCATCCGCAGGAAGGCGATTCGTGCGCCCACGGCCTCGTCGTCGCCACACGCCCGATCGGCCTCGTCGAGCAGGCCTCGTAGTTCCCGCAGCGTCGCCGGAGTGTACGAGGCGTCGGGGGTGGAGGTGATCTCTTGCGCGCGGAGGAAATACCGTCGAATGGAAGCAGCGCCCGCGCCGAATCCGGGCTCGCAGTAGCTGTCCAGGATCTCGCCGGCCGTCAGGTACGGGTTCCACGTCAATCGTGCCGTCGCGTAGTAATTCAGCCCGTGGACCGCCCAGTTGTGGATGATCGAGTCGAAGTCGGTGGCCAGCATGCCGCGGTCGGCCATAAAACGCATGGTGTCGGCCAGTCGCTGTGCCATCACGTGCAGCTTGCCGTCGCGGCGGCCGGCCAGCAGGATGTTGGGCCGCCAGTAGATGCGTTTGGCCCCCGCTTGCTGCCAACCCTCCCATCCTTCGCTGCCGCTGGGCACGTACCGCAACACCATGTTCGGATGCAACCGCTGCAGCACCGGCGGCGTGCTCCAGTAGCTGTAAGCCTCGACCAGGAACAGCAACTCCGGGTGCACGCGCGCGACGCGTTCGGCAATCTGGTTCCAATACCACACCATGCGGTCGGTCAGGGCGACGTATTCGATCTCGTGGCGCTGCGGCTTGCCCGCGTGCTCGAAGACGGTGAACTGGATCTTCGGGGCGTTCGGCGGATCGAGCTTCCTGCAGTTGTCACACAGGCAGTGGCTGGAGTAGCCGCCGTCGTTGGGGCTGAGCGAAACGCAGCGCAGGGCCGGGTCCTTGTTCGCCCGCTCGATGATGCTCCGGGCGACGAACTCAATCAGTTCCGGGTTGGACTTGCACAGTCGCCAGCGTCCGCCGGCGGCGCTCTGGTCGCGCGTGCCGTCCGCTTGCAGGGCAAACCACTCCGGATGCTCCTGGCCGTGTTCCGCCCAGCCGCCGCTGAGTCCGGCTCCGGCGTGCCCGCCGCCGATGCCGATGTTGCCGCCCAGCCGGTGCCAGGTTGCCCAGCTCACGCCCCGGTCCAGCGTGGCAGCTGTCTTTGCCGCCTGGTCCCACACCTCCCGCGTCATCTGCAAACGCACCAAGCCCGACTCGGGCCGTTCGCTCATCCCCATGAACCGGATGTGCCGCTGGCCAATCGGCGGCGTGAAGCGCACCTCGAGCGGACCAACGGCGATGGTTTGCCTTTTCGGGATCACACGTCCCAGCTCACCCGGCCACAGGTAGCGCACGCCGAGTTGCTCCAGCAGTTCGATGACGGCATGGCGCGTGCCGCCGCTGTCGCTGGCGGTCGTCGGGCCCAGCAAGGCCAGCACGTTGCCGCGGGTGCTGACGAGAATCCCGCCCGGCCCCAGGCCCTCGCTCGTCAGGCCCAGGCGGCGAGCGGCCTGGCTCTCGCCGACCAGCACGAAACTGGTGACCCCTTCCGGGACCTTCCCGGCCTCGAATGCCAGGCGATCCCCCGTGACCACCGCGGCACCGAGTTCACTTTCGCGTTTGGCCTCCAGCCGCGCCCCGGACACAAGCGACAGATGGTCCGCCAACAGTCCCGCCGCGCTCGCCTCGACGGAGCGACGATCGGCCTCCGCCGGCAGCACGATCATCGCCGTCGGCCGGCTTTCCACAACCAGGCTGACCTTGCCGTCAGCTGCCTGGGCCATGCCGGCGGCCAGAGCGAAAGAAACAGCGGTATGCAGAACCTGCACTGTACCGAGTCTCGCCCAAGGTTCTCTAGCAGCCGCCGGCTCGGCGACGCTCAGGGCCATGGGTACCTTAGGATTGCTTGAAGAGATCATCGCTGCCTGCTCCTGATTGTGGTCCACGTTGTCGCGAACATGCGTCGCGCGGAAGGCGTTGGCTCGTTCTGCATTCAGTATTCGCTATTCAGTATTCACCAGTCATTTCCTGGTGTGGACTATCTTCACATCTCCGACCACACGCCGGGGACCGGCACCGGGTAGCGTCCCTGGTCGTCGGCCTGGACCGGCGGAGGCGTATCATAGTCCATGGCGTCGATGTTCGGGCAAAACTGAAAGTTGGACGCCAGCGCTTCGTCCCAGGTGATCACTTTGCCCGAATGGACAGCCGCCCGGCCCATCAGGTCCGCCACATTCGAGTAGGCCGCCCGCTTGGTCTCGTTCTGCGGCTTGTCCCGGCGGATGCTGTCCAACAGCACGTTCCACTCGGCATCCCAGGAATTGATCGTCTCGGGGGACGTCTCCCAGACCATCGCGTCCTTCTGGATGCGTTGGTCCTTGTACAGTCGCGTCGTTTCTCCGGCGCGCAGTCCGTACGTGTTGAACTGGGCCGCGCACTTGGTTCCGTGGACGTAGGTGGCGAATTCCGAGTGGCAGTGTCCGCCCAGCCAGCGCACGACGTCGTACGCCTTCGTGCCGTCGGCAAAGGTCCATTCGATGGACAGCGAGTCCAGGTTCTGACCGCAATCGGTGCTGTTGGCCGCGCGGCCGCCGACGCCGTGCGCCGTGACCGGCCAGGCGTCCTTGATCCAGCAGAGTTCGTCGATCTGATGGATGTTCATCTCGGCGAACAGGCCGCCCGAGACCCACAGGAAATGGACGAAGTTGCGGATCTGCCAGAGCAGTTCATTCTGGTCCGGCGGCCGCTTGCCCAGACCGCCGCAAGCGTGGACGCGGTACGCCCGGATGAGCTGGACGTCCCCGATCGCCCCGTCGCGGATGCGCTTGATCAACTCCTGGCGGTTGGCGCTGTGGCGCCATTGCAGACCGGCGGCGATCTTGAGGTTCTTCTTTTCCGCCTCCTCGCCCGCCTTGATCAGCCGCCGCAAGCCGGGGATGTCGGGCGCAAACGATTTCTCCATGAAGACGTTCACGCCTTTGGCGACGGCGTATTCCAACTGCATGGGACGGAAGCCGGAAAAGTTGGTCAACATGGCGACGTCGCTGGGGCCGAGGCAGTCGATGGCCTTCTGGTAGGCGTCGAACCCCAGAAACTGCCGGTCCTTGGGCACGTCGACCCGCTCGCCGAACTTGTCGCCGAGCACCTTGTGCGATGTCCTCAGCCGGCTTTCGACCAGATCGGCCATGGCCACCAGCTTGACCGGCCCGTGGACGGAGTTCATCGCGTTGGCCACCGCTCCGTTCCCGCGCCCGCCGCAGCCGATCAAGGCGAGCCGAATCGTGTTGTCCTCCGCCGCGTGGACTCGCGGCACCAACGCGGCGGCCAGCGCCGAAGTCACCGCCGCCTTGCCGGTCTGCGTTAAGAATTGCCGGCGCGACGACCGCGAAGACTTCGCCTGGGTTGACATAAGGTCTTTCTCCATCGCACACCTCGCCTTCGATTTCTCTGAGTTGCCGTGAATCCGGAACCGATCGTGATCTGAGGATGGCCCTTGACATCGCAAGACTGCCGACTTGCTCCCATTCGATCTGCCGGACAGCCCCCTCGTCAAGCCCCTTGAATGCCCTTGCGGGTCCAGCGGTGTGGATGGTTGGTTTGTCCGCCGCCGATCAGCTCAGTCGTTCGGTCCGTCAAGTCGGTCCCTCGATGACCGGCATCTCGGGTTGGCTGGTCGGTGGCGGCCGATGGCGTGTTGCCTGCACCACGGCAAACGAGTGATCTGGGGTGCGGCGACTGCCTTGTGCTCTACTTGATCCGGCTGGGCCTGGGATGGCGTTCGACATTACGATTACTGACGACGCGGACGCACAACTGCGAGCCCTGCCGGTTCGGGAGCAGCGGATCCTTGAGGCGGCGATCGAGACGCGTTTGCGTGATCAACCGGACAGGCCCACGAAGGCGATCCGCCGGCTTCGGCCTAATCCGTTGGCCGAGTTTGAACTCCGTGTTCGGGATCTTCGCGTCTTGTATAATGTGGAGCGGGCCAGTTCCGAGGTGGTTCTGCTTATTGTCGGGCGGAAGGTCGGGAACAAACTGATCGTGGGAGGCAAGGAGTTTCATGGACATCGAGGTGATTCCCCTGACTCAACTGCAGACGGACACACGGGGCCTGCTGACGAGATGCTGTGACTCGGGGCAACCAGTTGTGGTCGAGTTGCCGGATCATCGGCTTGTGGCCATTCAGCCGCTCGATCCCGACGACGAAGACGACACCTTGATCAGCGATCTGATCGAAACGAACGCGGACTTCCGCGCCCTGGTGCAAAAATCCGCGGCATCTCCCCGAAAGCCGTTTGCGGCCAGAAGCGGAGGCCCGAACTAACGATCGGGACAGGGGTCCGGGTTGCCCCGGAGCCCCTCCCACACCACCTAGCATGCGGGTCCGCA
>CAYPGE010000306.1:0-11540 GCA_964409865.1 uncultured Pirellulaceae bacterium | reverse complement strand
TCAGCGGGTAGAAGAACCGGTACAGGCGAGTCTGCCTTAACGCCCTGGCTGGCCTACCACGTCCTGAAACGCGTCTACGGGGCGGGGGCCGCCGAGCACGCGGCGCATGCCGCCCATGAAGAGCAGGATCTGGAGGCGTTAAGGCAGACTCGCCTGTACCGGTTCTTCTACCCGCTGATGGCGCCGCTGCTGCACTCGCGGATCATCGCGTGGGGATTCCTCCTGGCGGTTGCCCTGTTGACGGTCGGCGCGATGGGCCTGGCCGCCGTGCGCAGCGTGCCGCTGAAGATGCTGCCGTTCGACAACAAGAACGAACTGCTGCTGGTCCTGGATTACGACGAGGGCACGACCCTGGAACGTTCGGACGCCGCGGTGCGGGAGATCGAAGCGTATCTGGCCGGCGTGCCCGAAGTCAGCGACTATACCAGTTACGTCGGCGTCGCCTCGCCCATGGACTTCAACGGCTTGGTGCGGCACTATTATCTTCGTCAGGGGGACAACGTGGCGGAGGTCCGGATCAACCTGGCCGGCAAGAAGAACCGCGCGATGCAAAGCCACGCCATCGGACTGCGGATGCGGAATGAACTGCAGGCGATCGTGGATCGCCACCAGGCCCGCATGAAGCTGGTGGAAACCCCGCCGGGGCCGCCGGTGATCGCCAGCATTGTGGCCGAGGTCTACGGCCAGTTGGACGATCAGTACGAAGACCTGCTGGCCACCGCCGACACCGTGCGGAATCGGCTTGCCATGGAGCCGGGCGTGGTCGATGTGGACGACTCTCGGGAAGCACCGCAGCGGAAGCTGGTGTTCGTCACCGACAAGGAAAAGGCCGCCCTGAACGGTGTCTCGACCGACCAGATCGCTCGGACGTTGCAGACGGTCCTGGCCGGCCAACCGGTCGGCGCGATTCGCACCGGCACGGAGCGCAATCCGCTGCAGATCGAACTGCGGCTGCCCGTCGACCGGCGGACGAGTGCGGCCGACCTGGCCAAGGTGCAGGTCAAAGGCGAGACGGGTCAGCTGGTTTCGTTGGCCGAACTGGGAACGTGGGAAACGGGCCGCGTCGATCAGATGATCTACCACAAGAATCTGCAGCGCGTGGCCTACGTCTTTGCGGAGACGGCCGGGCGCCCCCCGGCCGACGTGGTCGTGGACGTCTTGGCCGACCGGGTGAGTGATGCTGCCGCAGCAGCCCGGACCAAGTCTTCGCAGTTCGCGCACTCCGCCGCTTTCCCAGTAGGCCGGAACAAGTCCTCGCAGTTCCGGCAGTTACCCGCCGACGGCAAGCCCATCGGCAGCGGCTGGATCACGGCAGCGCCGCCGCGACCGGTCGAGGGGCGGACGTTCCTGGCCAACGGCAGCGGCATCCGCTGGGGCGTGCCGGCCGGGTTCGTCGTGGATTTTGCCGGCGAAGGCGAATGGAAAATCACGCTGGACGTGTTCCGCGACCTGGGCCTCGCCTTCGGCGCCGCCATGGTCGCGATTTACATCCTGCTGGTGGCGCAAACCGGCTCGTTCGCCGTTCCTGTGGTCGTGATGTTGGCCATTCCGCTGACGGTCTTGGGCGTGATGCCCGGATTCTGGCTGTTGAATTCCCTGTCTGCCCAGGATGTCGGCGGATTTCTCGACCCCGTGTACTTTACGGCCACGGGCATGATCGGCATGATCGCCTTGGCGGGCATCGTGACTCGCGACGCGATCATTCTGGTCGACTTCATACACCTCTCGCTGGCCAAGGGCCGCACGTTGTTTGACGCGATCATGGAGAGCCGCGTGGTGCGACTGCGTCCGATCCTGTTGACCGCCAGCTCCGCCATGTTAGGCGCGGTGCCGATCATCATCGACCCGATCTTTTCCGGCTTGGCGTGGTCCCTGATCTTCGGCCTGTTCGCCTCGACCATGTTCACCCTGTTCGTGATCCCCGTCGCCTACTGGCTGATCTACGCCAACCAGCCGGGGCATGGCCTGCCGGTCTCCACGATGGATCAGGAGTAGCGATTCCGTAACCACCGGGTCTTTGCTGGTTGCGGCGGGCGGGGACGCTGGGTAGGATAAGAGGCTGGCAGCGAGGATGCTCGTACGAGGCCGAGTCACCCGTGACGGGGGCCGGCCCGGAAGCAACGATGGCCGAAATAACTTCCCGAATCTCCCACCGATGGCATAACTACAGAAGAAATGAGGATCGCTGACAGAAAGATGGGGTGACAGAAAAATGAAATGCGAGGGCAGGTAGAAACGCAGGTTTGGACGAGTTTGCCCTACGTTCTCCGTTCCTCATCTTTCTGTCACCCCATTTTTCTGTCAGCTGCTCCGGCTTTTTTCTGATGGATCGGGAAGTTATTGTGGACCGCGTTGCAAGAGCCCTCGGATGCGAGTGGTTTTCCCAGCGTGTGTGCCCGCCAGAAACAGCCTGCCTGCAGTCCGGTCTTTCCAAGTGTCGAAGCAAGTGACAACACGAATTGGAATTCTGTTAGCGCTCGGGATCCCGGCTTGGACGGGTTGCGGAGGCCCGATGCCGGCGGCGCCGCCGCCGCAAGTCCCTGCGGTGACGGTGGCCAAGCCCGAGCAGCGCTTGATCGTCGATTATGTGGAGTTCCCCGGACAAGCGGACGCCGTGGGCGAGGTGGAGATCCGCGCGCGAGTCACCGGCTACATCGTGAAGATCCATTTCGAAGACGGCCAGGAGGTCAAGCAGGGGGACGTGTTGTTCGAGATCGATCCGCGGCCCTACCAGTTGGTCTTGGACCGGGCGACGGGCGACCTTGCGCACGCGCGGGCCTTGGCGGAGAGAGCCAAGACCAATTTGAGTCGCGCCGAGCGGCTCCGCCCCTCGGGAGCCGTGAGCGAGGATCTGTACGAGCAAGCGGTGGCCGAACTGAAAGTCCAACAGGCTGCCATCCAGAAGGCGGAGGCCGTGCTGGACGAAGCCGAGTTGAACCTCGAATTCACACGCGTCGTTTCGCCCATCGACGGCCGCGTCAGCGGGCGGCAAGTCACCGAGGGGAACCTCGTCCAAAATGGCTCCTCCGCATCCACCGTGCTGACCACGGTGGTGACCGTCGATCCGGTCTACGTCTATTTCAACATCGAGGAGCCGACGCTGCTGAGGTACGAGCACCTGGGCTGGCGGGCCGGCGACCAGACGCTCTTCAGCCGGATCAAGGAACTGAAGATCCCCGTCGAAATCGGCTTGGCCGACGAGGAGGGCTTTCCCCACGCCGGGCAACTCGACTTTGTCGATAACCAGATCGATCCGGACACCGGAACCATCCGCGCGCGAGGCCGGTTCGACAACGCGCGGTACCTGACGCCGGGGATGTTCGTGCGCGTGCGGCTGCCCATCGGCCCGCCGCACGAGGCGCTGCTGGTGAGCGAACGGGCGATCGGCATCGACCAGGCGCGGAAGTTCTTGCTGACGGTCGACAAAGATCATGTCGTGCAGTACCGCGAGGTCGAGCTGGGAGCGTTGTACGACGGTTTGCGGGAGGTCAAGTCGGGCCTGAACGGTGACGAGTGGGTCATCGTCCAGGGCCTGCAACGGGCGCGTCCCGGGCTGACCGTGAGCCCCCACAAGGCCGAGCAGCGGACCGCAGAGACGTCCTTGCAGGAGCCTGGGACGAACAACAAGTCGGGCGATCCGGCCAGCGAGAAGAGGTAACTCCTGACGTGTTTTCGCAGTTCTTCATCGAACGCCCGATTCTGGCCTCAGTGCCCTCGATCATGGTCACCCTGATCGGGCTGGCCGCTTTGTTCACGCTGCCCGTTGCGCAGTACCCCGAGGTCACGCCGCCGACCGTGCAGGTCACTTGCACGTATCCCGGGGCCAGCGCGCAGGTGCTGGCCGACACCGTGGCGGCGCCGATCGAGCAGCAGGTCAACGGCGTGGAAGACATGCTGTACATGTCGTCCCAGTCGAGCAACGACGGCAGCTACACGCTGACGGTCACGTTCAAGGTGGGCACGAACCTGAACATGGCCCAGGTGCTCGTCCAGAACCGCGTCGCGATCGCCCTCCCCTCGCTCCCCGAGGTGGTGCGGCAAGTCGGGGTGACCACGAAGAAGCGGGCGCCCGACCTGATCATGCTCATCAACCTCTACTCGCCCGACGGGCGCTACGACCAGTTGTACCTGAGCAACTACGCGACGATTCAGGTGGTCGAGGAGCTGGCCCGGCTCGACGGCGTGGGAGAAGCGCGCGTCTTTGGGCAGCAAGAGTACAGCATGCGGGTCTGGCTGGATCCGGCACGCCTCACCTCGCGGCGGATGACCGTCGGGGACGTGGTCCAGGCGCTCCGGGAACAGAACGTCCAGGTCGCGGCCGGGCAACTCGGCCAGCCGCCGGCCACCCGCGGCGTCGACTTCCAGTACACCATGACGACCCTGGGGCGGCTCACCGATCCGGAGCAGTTCGCCGAGATCGTCGTCAAGACCGACGGCCGCGGGCGGATCACGCGGCTGCGCGACATCGGCCGCGTCGAGTTGGGCGCCCGCAGCCAGAACGTCAAGATTTACGTGGACGAGTACCCGGCGGCCGGTCTGGCCATCGCCCAGTTGCCCGGCGCCAACGCCCTGGACACGGCCGACGCGGTCAAGGCCAAGATGGCCGAACTCAAGAAGCAGTTTCCCGAGGGGATCGACTACTGCATCTACTACGACACCACGCCCTACATCCGCGAGTCGATCAACGAGGTCTTCAAGACGCTCCTGGACGCCGTGATCCTGGTGTCGATCGTGGTCCTCGTGTTCCTGCAGAACTGGCGTTCGGCGTTGATCCCGTTGATCGCCGTGCCGGTGGCGATCATCGGCACGTTCGCCGCCATGGCCGCCCTGGGCTTCTCCATCAATACGCTCTCGCTCTTCGGCCTGGTCTTGGCCATCGGCATCGTGGTCGATGACGCGATCGTGGTCGTCGAGGCCACCGAGCATCACATCGAGCGCGGCTTGGCTCCGCGGGCCGCGGCCCACAAGGCGATGGCCGAAGTCTCTTGGGCGTTGGTGGCCATCGGCCTGGTTCTGGCCGCGGTGTTCCTCCCCTGCGTGTTCATCACCGGAATTACCGGGCGGTTCTTCCGCCAGTTCGCCCTGACCATCGCCTGCTCCACGCTCCTGTCGGCGATGAACTCGCTGACGCTCAGCCCGGCCCTGTGCGCGATCCTCTTGAAGCCCAAGCACACCCAGCAGGATCCCCTGGCCCGGATCATCCATTGCTTGCTGGGCTGGTTCTTCTGGCTGTTCAACCGGGTCTTCGCCGTGTCGCTCACCGGCTACACTTGGCTGGTCGGCCGGGCGCTGCGGGTCAGCTTGTTGGTGCTGGTGGTCTACGCGGGGCTGGTCTACCTGACCGGCTGGAGCTTCAACCGCATGCCCACGGGGTTCATCCCGCAGCAGGACCAAGGCTACCTGTTGACCGCGATCCAGCTGCCCGATTCCGCGTCGTTGCAGCGGACCGACGAAACGCTGGCGAAGGTCTGCGAGATCGCCCGCAGCACCGAGGGCGTGGCCCACGTGCTCCGCAACTGCGGAATGTCCTACACCTTGGGCATCAACGGCTCGAACATGGGGAACATCTTCGTGATCCTCAAGCCGTTCGAGGAACGGCAGTCGCCCGAGTTGGGGGCCGATGCGATCGCGGCCACGCTCCGGCGGCGGTTCTCCCAAGAGGTCGAGACGGCCAACTGTGCCGTCGTGGAGCCGCCGCCCATGCGCGGCCTGGGAGCCGGCGGCGGCTTCAAGATCATGCTTCAGGACCGCGGTAACGAAGGCCTTCCGGCCCTCCAGGCCCAGGCGGACGAGTTGGTGCGGCAGGGCAATCAGACGCCGGGCTTGACCGGCGTGTTCACGGCCTTCCGAGCCAATGCGCCCCAATTGTACGTCGACGTCGATCGCACCAAGTGCAAGTCGATGGGCGTGCCGTTGGACGAAGTCTTCGACACCCTGCAGGTCCAATTGGGCGGGATGTATGTCAACGACATCAACCTGTTTGGACGCACCTGGCAGGTGAACGTCCAGGCCGACACCCGGTACCGCATGGGGCTCGACGACGTGCGGCGTCTGCAGGTCCGCAACAGCCGCGGGGACATGGTGCCGCTGGGCACGGTGGCCAAGGTCGAGGACCGGCCCGGGCCGTTCGTCGTGATCCGCTATAACATGTATCCGGCCGCGGCCGTGCAGGGCTCGCCTACCCCCGGCAGGAGCACCGGCCAGACGATCGCCACGATCAACACCCTGGCCCAGTCGCAACTGCTCGGCACGATGGCCTTTGAATGGACCGAACTCTATTACCTGCAACTGATGGCCCGGAACACGACGCCCTTCGTGTTCGGCGGGGCCGTGCTGCTGGTGTTCCTGGTGCTGGCCGGACAGTACGAGAGCTGGTCGCTGCCCCTGGCCGTGATCCTCGTGGTCCCCATGTGCATCCTCTGTTCGGTCGCCGGCGTGGCGCTGGCCGGCATGGACATCAACATCTTCACCCAGATCGGATTCGTCGTGCTGGTCGGCCTGGCCAGCAAGAACGCGATCTTGATCGTGGAGTTCGCCAAAGCGAAACACGAAGCGGGCCTGCCGCGGTTCGAGGCCACGCTGGAAGCCTGCCGCCTCCGCCTGCGGCCGATCATGATGACCTCCTTCGCGTTCATCCTGGGCGTCGTGCCCCTGGTCCTCTCGAGCGGTGCCGGGGCGGAAATGCGGCGCACGCTCGGCACCGCCGTGTTCAGCGGCATGTTGGGCGTGACGTTCTTCGGGATCTTCCTCACGCCCGTCTTCTATTACTCGATTCAATGGCTCGCCGACCGCCGCCTGCAGCGGCGAGCCGCGGCGGCCCCCGTCTCAGATCCTCCGCCGCAGGAAGACGGCCGGATACCAGACGGCCCGATACCAGACGGCCCGATACCAGACGGCCCGATACCAGACAGCCCGAGCTAGGGAGGCGGGAGCATCGGCAAATGCGGTAGCAGTTGAACCGAAAACCGAGCAATTCAGCCCCGACCTACAGACGATCATCGGCGTTTGGCCCAAGCTGCCCGATGCGATCAAGGCCGGCATCCTGGCGATGATTCGGGCGGCGAGCGCCGGCGGTTGAAGGTTCACATCTTCCGCGGCATCATGCTGGCCGCAGTTCTCGGCACAGATCGAGGCGTAACCAACAAGTTTGGCATCGCGATTTCCGCCAGACGAGTGCGGATCGTTTGATCTTGATCTGGCCAACCGCAGCCCCCCGCGCTGTCACACTGTCAATCCCCAACTCGCCGTGTCGTCTGCTTGTCCCGGCATGACCTGTGCTTCCCCTGGAATGACGAGTTGATTTGCTGCCATTGTCGGAGGATACTTGGCTTGTCGCGTAGGGGAGTGGGCGGCAGCGAAAAGCCACCGCCCCGGTTTCGCAAAATCAGTCCCACCAGAAGCGGAACGTGATCTTGCGGGTCTTGCCCCAGCAGGGGAACTCCTCGATCTCGTAGGTCGCCTCGTCGGCACGACCCCAGATCTTCATCTCCTCACAGATGTCCTTCAGGGACTTCTCAGCGATGGGGCAGTTCAGGGCGAACCCCCAACCGTTCGAGGTAGATCACAGGTGATGCTTCGCGACCGACGCTGATGTTGTAGTCCCGGTTCCCGCTGGTGGGATGGCCGGGGGCGCCGTTGATCCGCTGGATCAACTGGTCGATGTGTTCGAGGGCTTCGGTCACCCGTCCGGCCTCGAAGTCGTTGTACTTGTCGATCCGGCGGAGGAAGCCGATGGCCGTGTCGTACGGGAGTTCGATGTGGAAATCGAGCGACCGCTCGAAGACCGCGTCGAAGATCGCGTCCGCTGGCGGGATTTGGTACGGGGCCGGTGTTGTGGTAACCTGGGTAGGCATCTTTCAAAAGGGGGGAATGGCTGGTAAAGCGATTTCTCTCTTGTTGTCGGTGGTGGTGCGCGGGGCATGGGGTTGAAGGGAAGGAAGTAAAAGCTGCCACGAGGCGTTACGCTCGCGGCACAGCCAAACCAGCAAGGCGCAGGCTCGCGTCAGGGAAGCGTGGCGCGGTGACGCGCAGGTTCGCGAGCCCGAAGGGACCTCCTAACCTTCGACCAAACAAACGGTCCGGCAGGGCGAAGCGAACCTCTTGCGCCGTCACCCGCCGAAGCGCCCTTGACGCATAGAGCCGAGCACTTGCTACGCTGAAAAGGCTGCGAGCAAAGAAAACGATGAAATGAAGCACATTGTCGAGTGCTTGGCGGTCGTGTGGTACAGGACCCGGCGTGGCACGCCGACATCCCGACCGGCCAGAAGCAGGAAGTGATGCCTCGCCACTGACGATCGTCACCTGTCACGGTGAAGGGGAGACCCGCTGGCACGTCGTCGACCCGACGGCCCCCGAATCGCAGCAACCCGCCGTGATCCGCACGTTTTCCAGTCGCGACAGCACGCGAGAAGACTTGCGTCGATTCCTGGCCGGCTTGCCGCAGGCCTGCGCGAGTTGGTACACTGCCGGGCGTCAGACTCCGCCCGTCGGGTGATTCGAACGATGCGGCGAAGAGGACACGAACCAAGGAGCCCATGCGATGGCGAGGTCGCAAACTCGGACATGCCTTCCTGCTTTCGCGCAGGGGGCGTGTCGCGCCGCGAAATTCGTAGGCGTGGTGCTGGTCGCGGCGGCCAGTGGGATCAGCGCCGCGGCGGAAACGGAGACCATGTCCGGGGCGGCTGCGCCGGCGAGTTCGATCCGGGAATCCGCGCGACAAATTCCGCTGGTCGTGACCGCCGATGTGCTGGTCGTCGGGGACAGCTCGGGCGCGGTTGCCGCGGCGGCCACCGCGGCGCGAGCCGGGGCCACCGCGGTCCTGGTCGCGCATCGCCCGTACCTGGGCGGCGACCTGTGCGCGACGCTGCGACTGTGGCGGGAGCCCGACCAGGCGGTCACAACGCCCCTTGGCCAACGGCTGTTCGAGCAGTCGCCGGCGCGGCCGATGCACATCAAGCGGACGCTGGACCAGGAACTGATCGACGCCGGGGTGCCATTCTACTTCGGCTGCTATGCGACGGACGTGCTGCGGGATGAATCCGGGCATGTCGCGGGGATCGTGATCGCTAACCGGGCTGGACGGCAAGCGATCTGTGCCAAGGTGATCATCGATGCCACCGCGCGCGCCACGGTCGCCCGACTGGCCGGCGCCAAGTTCTCGCCGTACCCCGGCGGACCGGCAATTTTCCGCCGCGTGGTCATCGGCGGCGCTCCGCAGCCGGGCGACGGGATCCAAGTCCGGCCCCTGGCGGGCAATTGGTTCGGCGGCGACAAGCCCCACGAAGCGTTCGCATGCACGCTGACGATCCCGATGGCGGACGGTTCGTATCCCGCGCTGGCTGCCGCGGAGCAACGAGCACGGGACCTGACGTTCGACCCGCAACAACTGGATGCTGCAGCGGAGTTGTACCAGGTTCCGCCCGATGCCATGCAAGGCGCGGCGCAGGCGACGGGCGCCTGGCCTGGGGCGGAACGTGTGGAACTGGGCGCGTTTCGCCCGCGAGGCATCCCGCGAGTTTTCGTTCTTGGCGGCTGCGCAGCGGTCGGCCGGGGTGCCGCTGAGGAACTCCTGCGGCCGGACGCTTTGATCTCGCTCGGCGCCCGCATCGGGCGCGCGGCGGCGGATGAGGCGAAAGCGTTGCCGCAGCCTGGCGGAGTCCAGGTCGCAGGCACTTTGCCCTCCCCTGAATCATCCGGCGACGTTCGGGAAGTGCTGGCGGGCTTGCGTCCGATCCAACGGGACTTGCCCGCGGTTTCCAGCCCCCACCGCGGTGTCCCGGTCCTGGGGCGGTACGACGTGATCGTCGTGGGCGGCGGCACGAGCGGTGCGGCGGCCGGGATCAGCGCCGCCCGGCGCGGCGTGCGAACGCTGGTCCTCGAGTACCAGCACAGCTTGGGCGGCGTTGGGACCCTGGGCCTGATCGGCAAGTACTGGTACGGCGTGCGGACCGGGTTTACCGCCGAGGTGGACGAAGGCGTGGCCCGCCTGGGCGCCAAGGTCAAAGTGGTCGGCAAAGCGGAATGGTGGCGGCGGGAACTGCGCCGCGCCGGCGCGGAGGTCTGGTTGGGCGTCCTGGGCTGCGGCGCCGTCGTGGACGGCGGCCGTGTCTGCGGCGTGGTCGTGGCAACGCCGCAAGGCCGCGGCGCGGTACTGGCTCCGGTCGTGATCGACGCCACCGGCAACGCCGATATCGCCGCCGCGGCCGGAGCCGCCTGCGAGTTCATCGATCAATCCGACGTCTCGCTGCAACTGGCCGGCCTGCCCGCGCGCCAACTGGGCGACTCGTACGTCAACACCTGCTACATGTACACCGACGACGCCGACATCGTCGATTTGTCGCACCTGCTGGTCTACGCCAAAGACCGCTTCCCCGACGCGTACGACCTGGGCACGCTGGTGGACACTCGCGAGCGCCGCCGAATTCGCGGGGACCACGTGCTGACGCCGATCGACGTACACGCCAACCGGGCCTATCCGGACACAGTCTGCGTCCACGCCAGCAACTACGACATGTATGGCTTCCCCGTGCATCCGCTGTACTTGCTGGCCCAACCGCCCAAGGCAGCAGAGGTGCGCTGCTATCTGCCGTACCGCTGCCTGTTGCCACAGAACTGGGAGGGCCTGCTGGTGGCCGGCATCGGTCTGAGTGCGGACCACGACGTGTTGCCGATCGTCCGCATGCAGCCGGATATGCAGAACCTGGGCTACGCGGCGGGCGCGGCGGCGGCGTTGGCGGTCAAGACGTCCCGGCCGCTTCGAGGGATCGACCTCAAGGCGCTGCAAAAGGAGTTGATCGACGCCGAGATTCTGCCCACGGAGGTTCTTCAGCACACCGACTCGTTCCCCGTCACCGCGGAACGGCTTCGCGCCGCGGCGGCCGGCAATTTGGAGAGCCTGGAAACCCTGGCCGTCCTGCTGTCGGCTCCCGATCGAGCGTTGCCCCTGCTGCGGGAAGCCTACCGCCGCGCGCCGGCGGAGCCGCAGCGGCTGAGCTACGCGCGGCTGCTGGCCATGTGGGGTGACAAGACGGGCCTGGAAACCCTGGCGGCTGCCGTGGCGCTCGCCGCGTGGGACCAGGGCCAGGACATCGTCACCTCCGGCGAGAGTGGGGCGAACTACAGCCGCGTGGACTTGCTGATTCTCGCGTTGGGCCGCACGGGCGATCGTGCCGCCGTCGCACCGGTTTGTGCCAAGGCGCGGCGGTTGGAGCCGGACAGCGGGTTGTCGCACTTTCGCGCGGTGGCCATCGCCTTGGAGACCATCGGCGATCCGGCCGCCGCGCCCGTGCTGGCCGAGCTGTTGCAGAAACCCGGCATGACCGGGCATGCGATTACCACGTTGCCAGAGGCGCGGCAGAAGCGTGGTGCGGGCGAGCGGGGCCAAGGCCGGACCGTCCGGCTGGTGAACCCGGCCGTGCGCGAGTTGATGCTCGCCCGCGCGCTGGTCCGCTGCGGGGACCACGACGGGCTGGGCGAGAGCATCCTGCGACAGTATGAACGCGATCTGCAGGGGCCGCTGGCCCGCCACGCCCATGCAGTGC